>JANNNU010000189.1:0-14522 GCA_031398695.1 Paracoccaceae bacterium
GTTCGGTTCTCGGGGATCCGTGCCTGACTCCGGCTTTCATTTTGGCACACTTCACCTTGGCAAAAGTGTCCCACGGGGGTGTGGGGGTGTGAAACCCCCACTTCGACGGCAGGGACCAAATGCAAAGAGCGGCCCCGAACCGGGCCGCCCTTGCTTCGCACATCCGTCAGATCAGGCCGCGCGGCCGATCAGAACGGCACCGACCGTCTTTTGCGCGCCCGCCTCGTCGACCCCGGCCACGGCGGCCACTTCGCGGGTCAGCCGTTCCAGCGCCGCTTCGTAAAGCTGCCGCTCGGAATAGCTCTGCTCGCGCTGGTCGTCGGTGCGGTATAGATCGCGCACCACCTCGGCAATCGCCATCAGATCGCCCGAGTTGATCTTCTGTTCGTATTCCTGCGCCCGGCGCGACCACATCGCGCGCTTGACCCGCGCCTTGCCCTTCAGCGTGTCCAGCGCCTTGGTCACCACGTCCGGCGACGACAGCCCGCGCATCCCGATCTCGGTCGCCTTGTGCGTCGGAACCCGCAGCGTCATCTTGTCCTTTTCGAACGAGATCACAAACAGTTCCAGCGACAGACCGGCAATCTCCTGCTCTTCGATCGACAGGATTCGGCCAACGCCATGAGCAGGGTACACGACGAACTCGTTCGGGCGGAATTCAGGCTTTCTGGGCTTGGTCATTCAGTCACTTCCTCGGTTGGCAGCCGTTGTTTTTGCGACGAAAGTCCCCCGATCGCTGCAAAATTGCCGCGCCGTTGGTCTTCGCGATTCAGATGGTGTGTTGCACTCAGGCGGGCAGTGCCGAGAGCATTCGGGGTCGTCCTTTGGTCCATGTAACAATTGTATAGCATAAAAAAGCCGCGATTCCAACACGCACGTCGGATCGCAACCCTAAAGTTTCACAGACACTATAATGACCTTGCGTCACTCGGTTTGCCGCATCTGCCGATCCTGTACGAATCGGGCGTCAGCCGCCCGCGCCAGGGGTTTCGGAAAAGTACTTTTCCAGCTTTCCCGTTTCCCCGTCGCGCGCCTCGGCGTCGGGAAGCATGTCCTTCTTCGTGACGATCACCGGCCACACCAGGGAATACTTGCGGTTGAACGTCACCCACTTTTCCATGTCCGGCTCGGTGTCGGGCCGGATCGCGTCTGCCGGGCATTCCGGTTCGCACACGCCGCAGTCGATGCATTCATCCGGATGGATGACCAGCATGTTCTCGCCTTCGTAAAAGCAGTCCACGGGGCACACCTCGACACAGTCGGTGTATTTGCAGGCAATGCAGTTGTCGATCACCACATAGGTCATGGCCGGTCCGTTCGTTATTGCGATCCCTGACTAGGACAGTCGGCGGGATCATTCAAGCGGGCTTGGTGCCGCGTCAAGGTCAACATACAGCGCCGCCGCTTCTGCGGCCGGGCCGCGACGCTGCGCCAGATCGACAATCCGGATCACCCGGATGCGCTTGGCCTGCGGAAAAGTCAGAACGTCCCCGACCGACACGCCATAGCCGGGTTTTGCCGTCTTTTGACCGTTCACGCGGCAATGCGCCTTGCCAACCATGTCAGCCGCCAAAGACCGTGAGCGGAAAAAGCGTGCCTGAAACAGCCACTTGTCCAGCCGCTCATTCGGCTGGACTGGGACGGCCGCAGAAGCGCCCTTTGCCGCCAATCAGATCTTGTCGCGCAGGGCCGCAAGCACGGCGAACGGGTTGTCGGGGTCGATCGGCTTGTCCGCACGGGGGGGACGCGCCTCGTATTTCGGTTTCGCATCGCGCGACGAATCCTTGGGGCCGCGATCGTTGCGGTCGGACCGGCCCTGCGGCTTGCCGCCCTTGGGCTTGAACCCGTCCCGGTCGCGACGCTCGCCCTGTGGCCGGTCACCCTGCGGACGGTCGCCCTGCGGACGATCGGCATGGCGCCGCTCACCGTCAGGCCGCGGCTCGCTTTCTGCCGCAACAGGCGCGCCATCGGCGGACAGAACCGGCTGTCCGGCCGGCGCAGATTGATCAGGCCGCGGCCCCCGGTCGGGCCGGGGTCCACGGTCGGGTCGGGATCCACGGTCAGGCCGGGGCCCACGATCGCCACGCGGCGCGCGCTCGGCATCCGCGCCGTCGGGGCGCGACGGACGAGCGTTGCGTTCCGGGCGCGGCGCGCGCGGTTTTGGCGCCCAGGTGAAGGTGTAATACACCTCCATCTCGGCCGGCAGTGCAGCGGCGGCGGCGGCGGCTGCCTCGGCCTCTGCCACCAGCGAAACCTCTTCGGGAATCGGAAGCACCGGCGCATCCGGGTCTACCGGTGCGACGACAGGCTCGGGTTTAGCCTTGGGGCGCTCGGCACGCTCGCCCGCATACCCCAGCCCCCCCATCAGTCCCGCGAACTGTTCCAGCGTCATCCCAGTGATCGACAGCATTTCCGGGGTCGCCTCGAACCCCGCCTTGCTATCCTTGGCGCGCACCAGATCGGCAAGCCGCTCCAACATGTCGATCCGGATCGCACGCGCGCCCGCGGGGTGGTATCCTGCCAGCGTGTAGTGGCTTTTCGGGACGTCTGGCAGATTGGGGATCGTGACCAGACCCGGCGGCGGACTTTCGGGAAATTCCGGCAGGCCGTTGAACAGCGACCACAGCACCAGGCGCAACCGCGTGGGTGCCGGCTTCAGCAGCGGCTGCATGAAGATGGTGAACTGGCCAAACCGCACGCCATGCTTGCGCAGGGCGCCCCGCGAATCCTGGTCAAGCTCTTTAACGTCGTTGGCGACGTTTTCGCGCGGCAGAACGCCCAACCCTTCGACCAGACGAAACGCGAACCCGCGCGCCAGCCCGACAAGCGTTTCATCGCGCCCCATCGCCAGAAGCGGCTCGAAATGCAGCGCCACCTTGCGGTCGATGAAATGCTGCAGGCGGCGGCGCACCTTGTCGGCCACGTCGGGGCCCGCCTCTTCGTCAACGAAAGCCTCGACCTGCGGGCGCGTGACCTCGGGTCCCTTGACCAGCTTGCCGACGGCCGTGGTGCCCCACATCAAGCCGCCCTGCGTGGTGAAATCCATCTCGGTATCGGGCGCGTTGTAGAACCGGTCGGCGCGCAGATGGAATTCGGGCTTCAACACCGCCTCGGCCGTCTGGCGCAGCGTGCGCGCCTCGTCAGGCGACGAGGAGGCGTCCTGCCGGAACCGGAATCCTTCGAGACGCCCGACCAATTCGCCGGAAACCGTCACTTCGCCCTTGTCATTCACCTCGGCCACGAGGGTCTCCTTCTGTTTCAACCGCCGCAGCAAGACCGATGTGCGCCGGTCAACAAATCTTTGTGTGAGCGCTGCATGCAGCGCATCCGACAGGCGATCTTCTACAGCGCGCGTCTCGCCGCGCCAATGACTTTCGTCCTCGACCCACGATTTGCGCTGCGCGATGTACGTCCAGGTTCGGATATAAGCCAAACGTTTCGACAGTGCATCAATATCCCCCTCGGTCTTGTCGATGCGCTTGATGGCCTGCGCCAGCCAATCCGACGGGATACGCCCACCCCCAATCCCCTTTCCAACGAGGAAGTCGAAGATCCGTTCCAAAAGCGTCGTGTGTTCGGCCCCACTGGCGTTGCGAAAGTCGGGGATGCGGCACACATCCCACAACAACTGCACCCGTTTCGGCCCCGTCAGCTTGTCGCGCACCTCGGGCACGGCGGACAGCGCCTTCAGCGCCAGCACGTCGTCGGCATCCCGCGCCCGCGTCAGCCAGTCGTCCGACGTCGGATATTCCAGACTGCGGATCAACCGTTCTGGCGTGCCGAAATCGAGCACGTCATTGCGCCAGTGCAGCTTCTTGACCGGCGCAAAGCGGTGCTGTTCGATGGCCTCGACCACTTCCTCGTCCAGCGGTCGCGCCTCTCCGGTGACGCCGAAGGTGCCGTTTTCCACGTGTCGTCCGGCGCGCCCGGCGATCTGCGCCAGTTCCTGCGGATTGAGGCTGCGCATCCGGCGGCCGTCGAACTTGGACGTCGAAGAGAACGCGACATGGTGGATGTCGAGGTTCAGGCCCATCCCGATGGCATCCGTCGCCACAAGGTAATCCACATCGCCGTTCTGATAGAGCGCCACCTGCGCGTTGCGCGTCCGGGGCGATAAGGCCCCCATGACCACCGCACAACCACCCTTCTGGCGGCGGATCAGTTCGGCGATCGCATAGACGTTCTCGACCGAAAACCCCACGATCGCCGCACGCGCCGGCATCCGGCTGATCTTCTTGGACCCCGCATAGGTCAGCGTCGAAAACCGCTCGCGCTTCATGAACGTAACGCCGGGCACCAGATTTGCGATCGCGGTCCGCATCGAATCCGATCCCAGGAACATCGTCTCGTGCAGGCCCCGCGCCTTCAGCAGCCGCGCGGTGAACACATGCCCCCGGTCCGGATCGGCGCACAGCTGAATCTCGTCGACCGCCACGAAATCCGCACCGATCTCCAGCGGCATCGCCTCGACCGTGCAGACCCAATAGGCGGTGCGGTCGGGCACGATTCGCTCTTCGCCGGTGACCAGTGCCACGATTGACGGGCCGCGCTGTGCAACAATCCGGTCATAGACTTCGCGCGCCAGCAGTCGCAACGGCAGGCCGATCACGCCGGTGCGATGCGTCAGCATCCGTTCGATGGCAAAATGAGTCTTGCCGGTGTTCGTCGGTCCAAGGACCGCCGTGACCCGCGGGGTCGCATCCATGATCGTAGCCTACAGGTCCTGCCCGGCGACGGTCTTTTCCAGCCGCTCTATCGAGTCCTTTACGGCGTTCAGATGGGGATTGATAGCCAGAGCGGCCTCGTAGACCTCCAGCGCCTTGTCCGGTTGATCCAGCTGTTCGAAGATCATGCCCAGACCCGCCAACGCGCCGAAGTGCCGCGGATTGAGCGTCAGGACATGCCCGATGTCGCTGACCGACGGCCCCAGATCGCCAGTCTGGAAATAGGCCGTCGCGCGGGCATTCCAGCCTTCGGCAAAGTCGGGCGCGTGGTCGATCAGCGCCGTCAGATGCTCGACCGCGACATCCGGCATCCCGGCAGCCATCGCGTCGCGTCCGCGTTCCAGCAACAGATCCATCGACGCGGAACCAGACTTGGACCATTCGATCCAGATCTCGCGCTCGATGTTTTCCGCCTCGCGCGCGTCGGCGTCGGGCAGACGGTCGAACAGGTCGTCCAGCGCGGCGGTTTGGCCGCCCGCGACCGACCCGGACAGCAGAATCAGGACGGATGCCGCAACGATATGATTGTGTAAGGCGTCGATGACTTTCATAAGTTCAAGGTAACGCATGCAACGGGAAAATCCATATTCCTGTTTTCACGATGGAGAAAAGAATGAGCACAGTGATCGACATGGCCCTGGCCGCCCTGCAGCAGAAAATGCCGAACGGATTCGACGGATCGGCGAAAGTGGTCATTCCCGGCGAAGGAACGATCATGCTGGACGAAACCGGTGCGCGCGCCGGTGACGACGAGGCCGACGTGACGCTGACCGCCGCTGCCGAGGTGTTTCAGGGCATTCTGAATGGCGACATCAACCCGACCATGGCCTTCATGACCGGAAAGCTTTCTGTCGACGGCAACATGGGTCTGGCGATGAAACTGGGCGCAGCGCTGAGCTGAGCCATGCGCGACGCGCCGCTTTACGCCGACGTGGCAGAGGGACCGCCGGATGGCCGGGCCTTCTGGCTTGCGACTGTGGATGGCGTGCGCATCCGCGCAGCGGTGTGGCCCGTGGCCGGGGCCAAGGGCACCGTTCTCTTGCTGCCCGGCCGTACCGAATACATCGAAAAGTATGGCCGCGCCGCGGTCGATCTGGCCCAGCGCGGCTATGCGACGGTGTCGGTCGATTTTCGGGGACAAGGCCTGGCCGACCGCGCGCTGGCCGACCGAATGGCCGGCCATGTGCAGGATTTTGCTCAGTTTCAGCACGATGTCGACGCGGTGGTGGGCCTGATCGACGCGCTTGATCTGCCGGGGCCGCGCTATCTGATGACCCATTCGATGGGCGGGTGCATCGGTCTGCGCGCCCTGACTTGTGGACTGCGGGTGCAGGCTGCGGTGTTCTCGTCGCCGATGTGGGGCATCTCGATGGCGATGTGGATGCGCCCCATGGCGCAGGTCCTTTCGACGGCCTCGGCCTGGTTCAACCTGACGCACCGCTATGCGCCGGGTACGGGGGGGAAAACCTATGTGCTGGAGGAAAGTTTTCAGGGAAACGTGCTGACCACCGACCCCGACATGTGGGCCTACATGCAGCGGCAGGTCACAGCACATCCCGACCTCGCCTTGGGGGGGCCAAGCATGGGCTGGCTGCGCGCCGCGCTGCTGGAATGTCACGCGCTGTCGCTGCTCGATAGCCCGGCCTGCCCCGCGGTCTGTACGCTGGGCACCGCCGAAAAGGTGGTGGACACGGCCCCCATTCACCTGCGCATGTCGCGCTGGCCGGGCGGGCGGCTGGACCTTTACCCAGCCGCCGAACACGAAGTCTTGATGGAGACGCCCGCCGCCCGCGCCCAGTTTTTCGACGCGGCGGCAGCGCTGTTTCAGGCGAACGCCTAGACCTTGATCTGGGTGAACCCGTCGCGCAGCGCGCGGCTCCACGCGTCGGACATGGTGCGAAACGACTCGTCCCCCGCCTCGATCCTGCGGCGCACGGACACCCGGCAGGCGTCCTTCTCGATGACGCAAAGGTCCAGCGGCATCCCGACCGAGAGGTTCGACCGCAGCGTCGAGTCCATCGACAGCAAGACCGCCTTTTGCGCGTCAACCAGGCTCGTGGCCGGCTTTACCACCCGGTCGAGAATCGGCTTGCCATACTTGTGCTCGCCGATCTGCAGAAACGGAGTATCCTCGGTTGCCTCGATGAAGTTGCCTTCGGGGTAGATCAGAAACACCCGCATCTCGCCGCCGCGCCGCTGACCTGCCACGATCATGCTGGCGGATGCCCCCTGCCGCATGGTGGCAAGCTTTTCGTCGATCTCGACTCGGACCTTGCACATCATGTCGCCCACCAGGGCGGCGACCTTGAGCATGGTCGGCGCCTTGAGGATCGACGTCGCCTCGCTGGCATCGGGATCGTCGATCGCCTCGCGCAGACGGGCCATCGTGGTCTGGCTGACCGAAAGCGAGCCTGCGGTCATGATCACGATCACCCGTTCGCCAGGATCCTCGAAGAAGTACATCTTGCGGTAGGTGGCGATGTTGTCGAGCCCCGCATTGGTGCGGGTATCGGCCAACAGGACCATCCCTTCGTTCAACAGAAGGCCGACGCAATATGTCATGAAACGTCTCCGAAGGGGTGCCGATACCCTATTGCTGGTCGGACAGAACCGCAACCGTCACATCAAGCCTTTCGTGGCCTTGTCCCCGGGAAACACCGCGGATCGGGGCCGCATCTTGCGCATCGAGTCCTGATCCCAACCGGATATAGCGGTCGTCTGGGCAGCATCGGTTGGCGGGATCAAATCCGACCCAACCCAGTCCCATGACATGCAGCTCTGCCCAGGCGTGCGCCGCCTCGGCCTCGTCGTCGGTGACGAGCAGATAGCCCGAGACATAGCGCGCCGGAATTCCCGCGTGCCGGGCCGCGGCGATCAGCACGTGCGCGTGGTCCTGGCACACGCCCATCGCCAGGGCCAGCGCCTCGGCCGCCGTCGTCTGCGCCTTCGTCGCACCCGGCCTGTACTCGATCGCGTCCGCCACCGCATCGGCCAGCGTATGCGCCGCCGACAGCGGGTTGGCCGCCCCCGCCGCAAGATCGGCCATGGCCATGATCGCCACATCCGCACGCGTCGCAGCCGTGTCGTTGAGATAGCTGTCCGGCATCACCAATTCGCGGTGGCCGCGCAGCACGCCGACCAGATCGCGCGTCTCGATGCGCCCTTGCACCCGCACCTCGATTTCCGAAACCGGCCCCGGAACGGTCCAACCGTGGATCAGATCGCCCGCGCCGTCGCGAAAGCTGCCGCCTGCGACGCCTTCGGTCACGGTGATTGCCCATTCAAGCGTGTTTTGCCCGTCGAACCTCGAGGGTGTCAGGCGATGGCTTTGCACGACCCCGCGCACGGGACGGTCATAGGTGTACCGGGTGACATGATCGACCGTCAGCAGCATCAGCGCAGGTCCCCGCTCAGATAAGTGTCATGCACCATCGCCGCCAGATCGGCAGTCTCGCGGATGAAGCGCGACAGAAATTCGTGCAGCCCCTCCTCGAAGATCATGTTTGACGTCAGGCCCTCGATTTCGGTCTGCAGGGCGGCCACGCGCACGTGCAGGTCGGTCGGGCGCCCGTACAGTTTGGCAAGTCGGCCCAGGTGGTTGTTCATCCCGGCCACGCAGGTGATCAGCGAACGCGGGCACTGCGGGTTCAGGATCAGGAAATGCGCGATCTTGCCGGCGGTCACTTCACCGCCATACGCCCAGTGGAAAGCCCGGTGCGAGGACAGCGCGCGCAACAGCGTGGTCCACTGATAGTTGTCGTATCCAGTGCCGACATAGTCGATCGAGGGCAGCAGGACGTAGTATTTCACATCCATAAGCCGCGCCGTGCTGTCGCCCCGCTCCAGATAATACCCCAGGTTCAGAAAGTTGTAGCCGTCATTGCGCAGCAGCGTGGCGTCGATCGCCCCGCGCACCATCGCGCAATGCCGCATCGTCCATTCGGTCAGGCGGCTCAGTCCCATCTCGCTGCGCGGCTTGCGCTCGATCTCGCGCAGTTCCTGAAACGCGCCGTTCAGCGCATCCCAGACCTGACTGGTCAGCGCGGTGCGCACGATCCGCCCGTTTTCGCGGGCTGCGGTGATGCTGGCCGAAACCGACGACGGATTGTCGCGATCGAAGAACAGCCAGCTTTCGATGTTGCGCTGCACTGTCTCGCCGTATTTGGCACTGAACCCGATCGAGCTGCCGGCAGCCAGCAGCAGACTGTCCCATTCGTTGCGATAGCCTTGAGCGGTGGGAAGCAGCGAAATCCGCTCTCCCACCTCCAGTAGCCGTGCGGCGGTTTCGGCGCGCTCCATGTAGCGGGCGATCCAGTACAGGTTCGAGGCGGTGCGGCTCAGCATCCGGTCACTCCGCCAGAACCCAGGTGTCCTTCACCCCGCCGCCCTGCGACGAGTTGACGACCAGCGAGCCTTCCTTCAACGCCACGCGGGTCAGACCACCCGGCACCAGTTCGATCCGTTCGCCCACCAGACAGTACGGGCGCAAGTCCACATGGCGGGGCGCGATGCCCTCCTCGACAAACGTCGGTGTGGTCGAAAGCGCAAGCGTCGGTTGCGCGATGTAGTTGCCTGGGTCCGCCAGGATGCGGCCGCGAAACACCTCGACCTCGGCCTTGGTGGATTTCGGACCGACCAGCATGCCGTAGCCGCCCGAGCCGTGCACCTCTTTCACCACCAGTTCGCCGAGTTGGTCCAGCACATAGGCCAGATCGTCGGTCTCGGCGCATTTCCAGGTCGGCACGTTCTTGAGCAGCGGCTCTTCGCCCAGATAGAACCGGATCATCTCGGGCACATAGGTATAGACCGCCTTGTCGTCGGCAACCCCGGCACCGGGGGCCGAACAGATGCTGACCCCGCCCGACCGGTAGACGTCCATCAACCCCGGCACACCCAGCATCGAATCCGCCCGGAAACACAGCGGGTCGATGTAGGCGTCGTCGATCCGGCGATAGATCACGTCGACCCGTTTCGGGCCTTCGGTCGTGCGCATGTAGACGAACTCGCCCTGCACGAACAGATCCTGCCCCTCGACCAGTTCGACCCCCATCAGATCGGCAAGGAAAGAATGTTCGTAATAGGCCGAATTGAAATGCCCCGGCGTCAGGATGACCATGACCGGATCGTGCTTGCACTTCATCGGGGCGACCGACGCAAGCGTGCGGCGCAGGATTTCGGGATAGTTGTCCACGGGCAGGATGCGGTTTTCGCGGAACAGATCCGGAAACATCCGCATCATGATTTCGCGATTTTCCAGCATGTAGGACACGCCACTGGGGGTGCGGCAGTTGTCCTCCAGCACGAAGAAATCCTCGGGGCCGGTGCGCACCAGATCGATCCCGACGATATGGCTGTAGACGCCCTTCGGCGGCACGAACCCGACGACCGCCTTTTCATAGGCATCGTTGCGGTACACCAGCTTGGCCGGAATGCGGCCCGCCCGCACGATCTCGCCGCGCCCGTACACATCAACCAGAAACGCGTTCAGGGCCCGCGCGCGCTGCTTGATCCCCCGCTCCAGCTTTGCCCATTCGGCGGCGCTGAACACGCGGGGAAACATGTCGAACGGGATCAGCCGGTCCGGATCGCCGCCCTCGCCGTAGACCGCAAAGGTGATTCCGATCCGCCGGAACAATGCCTCGGCCTCGGCCTGCTTCAGATGGCGCAGCTCGGCGGGCATCGCCTTGGTCCACCCCTCCAATCGCGCATAGGGCGGGCGCACCGCGCCGTCCTGATACATCTCGTTGAAGTGGGCGGTCATCGGTTTGGGGTCCGGCATCTGTTCATCCTTGCACTAAATCAGCCGAGGTGCGGTCATGGAAGAGCCCGTTTGCGGAAATCGCCGCGATGGGGGCAGGTTGCCCAAAAAACCGGCTCCGTCGGCGCAATTGACGAACGCGCCTTGAGCCGTCCACGGCAGGCGCCTAGATAAAGGCCAGCAACCAACGAGGTCCCCATGCCAGTGCCCCTGCCCCGCCCCCTGTTCGACGCCAACGCCGCTTCCGGCGGCTTCGGAGATCTGCCGGAATGGGACCTGACCGACCTCTATCCCAGCCCCGATGCGCCTGAATTTGCGCGCGATCTGGGTTGGTTGAAACAGACCTGCACCGGCTTTGCCGCCAAGTATGAGGGCAAGCTGGCGACGCTGGACGCCGCGGGCTTGCTCGACTGCGTGCAGACCTACGAAAGGATCGACACGGTCGCCGGGCGCATCATGTCCTACGCGGGCCTGCGCTATTACCAGAACACGATGGACAGCGACCGCGCCAAGTTCATGGCCGACGCGCAGGATCAGATCACCGACATCACCACCGCACTGGTTTTCTTCAGTCTGGAATTCAACCGCCTCGACGATGCTCACCTCGCCGGTCTGCTGGCCGCAAACGCCGACCTCGCGCGCTACAAGCCGGTGTTCGACCGGATGCGCGCGATGCGCCCCCACCAGTTGTCCGACGAGCTGGAACGGTTCCTACACGATGAATCGGTCGTCGGGGCCTCTGCGTGGAACCGGCTCTTCGATGAAACCATGGCCGGGCTGATGTTCACCGTGCAGGGCGAGGAGCTGAACCTCGAGACCACCCTGAACCTGCTGACCGACCCCGACCGCGCACGGCGCGAGGCGGCCGCCCGCGCTCTGGCAGCGGTGTTCGACAAGAACATCAAACTCTTTTCCCGCCTGCACAACACGCTGGCCAAGGAAAAGGAAATCCACGACCGCTGGCGCAAGATGCCCTCGCCGCAGCACGGCCGCCATCTGGCGAACCACGTCGAGCCCGAGGTGGTCGAGGCGTTGCGCAATGCCGTCGTCGCCGCCTACCCGAAACTCAGCCACCGCTATTACCGGCTGAAGGCGAAATGGCTGGGGCTCGACACGCTGCAGGTCTGGGACCGCAACGCACCCCTGCCGCAGGACGACCCGAAGCTGGTCGACTGGGCCACCGCGCAGGCCACCGTGCAGAACGCCTACGCGGGCTTCGACCCCCGGATGGCCGCGCTGTCAGAGCCGTTCTTCACCAAGGGCTGGATCGACGCCGCCGTCAAACCCGGCAAGGCCCCCGGCGCCTTCGCCCACCCCACCGTCACCACGGTGCACCCCTACGTCATGCTCAACTACCTCGGCAAACCGCGCGACGTCATGACGCTCGCGCACGAGCTGGGCCACGGCGTCCATCAGGTGCTCGCGGCGGGGCAAGGCGAACTGTTGTCCTCTACGCCCCTGACCTTGGCCGAAACAGCAAGCGTTTTCGGCGAAATGCTGACCTTCCGCGCCCTCCTCGACGCGGCCAAGACCAAAGCCGAACGCAAGACGCTGCTGGCGGGCAAGGTCGAGGATATGATCAACACCGTCGTGCGCCAGATCGCCTTCTACGACTTCGAATGCAAACTCCACGCGGCGCGCGCGCAAGGTGAACTCACCCCCGACGACATCAATGCGCTGTGGATGAGCATTCAGGCCCAATCTCTTGGCGACGCGTTCGAATTCATGGACGGGTACGAGACGTTCTGGGCCTATGTCCCGCATTTCGTCCACTCGCCGTTCTATGTCTATGCCTATGCCTTCGGTGACGGTCTGGTGAATGCGCTTTATGCCGCCTACGAATCCGGCCTGCCCGACTTTCAGGAAAAGTACTTCGACATGCTCAAGGCCGGCGGATCGAAACACCACAAGGATCTGCTCGCGCCCTTCGGTCTCGACGCCTCGGACCCAACATTCTGGGACAAGGGTCTGTCGATGATCGCAGGCTTCATCGACCAGCTCGAGGCGATGGAGGACTGATCCTCCTTTCATCTTGGCGCAAATATCCCACGGGGGCTGCGGGGGTGTGAAACCCCCGCTCCGCCCTCACCGCCCTGTAAAGTTCACAGGGAGATATTCACCCCGACCGCATAGGCCCGATCCATCATGGCTTGCGTGCCGCGCACGAATTCCAGCGGGTTCGGGTACGCAGCCCCGGTGCGCACCGATTGGCTGAACGCCTCGACCTGCAGGACGTAATGGTTGGCGGCAGGAAACCGTTCGGTAATCACGCGGTTGCCGTTCTGATGCAGCTCGACCTCGGCAAGATCGTTCACATTGGCATTGAACGGCCCGCCTTCCAGCCGGATCATGCCGCGATCGCCCTGGAACGTCGCGACCTGCCGGTTGTAAAGCCGCATCGAGGTCATCGAGCCATAGGTGAACCGGCCCGTGGGCCCGTCCATCACCGCCGTGATGTTGGCAAAGCTGTCGATCCCGTTGTCCCGGATGAACTGCGCCTGCAGATCGACGGGCTCTGCCCCCGTGACGAACCGTGCGCAGCCAAAGGTATAGACGCCGATATCGCGCAAGCTTCCGCCGCCGGTTTCAGGACGGTTGCGGATGTTGTCCCCGTCGGTCAGGTGAAACGAGAACGCCACGTCGACATGCCGCAGCGTGCCGATCTCGCCCGTCTCCAGCCATTCTTTGGCGCGCCGCCATTGCGGGTGGAATGTGATCATGTAAGCCTCTGCGGCCAGCAGCCCGCTGGCATCGCGGGCCGCGATGATCCGGTCGATGTCGGCCACGTCCAAGGCGATCGGCTTTTCGGTCAGCACGTGCTTTCCGGCGGCCAGCGCCTTCAGCGTCCATTCGACATGCAGATGGTTCGGCAGCGGCACATAGACCGCGTCGATCTCGGGGTCGGCCAGCAGCGCATCATAAGTGGGGTGGACCCGCAGGCGTGGCTGGAACGCGGCGAAGCTCCGGGCCTTTTCCGGGTCCGACGTGGCGAGCGCCACGAGATCGGCCCCCTTCGCGGCATGGATTGCCGGCCCCATGTGGTTCAGCGCAAAGTTCGCCGCCCCCAGAATTCCCCACCGCACTGCCTGTGTCATAGCCGATCTCCGCCTGTTGCCAGCGGTGCCTAGCGCGACGGGATGCATCCGTCCAGTCGCACGACACCGTCAGCGCGGCGCGGGCGGGATCAGACCGGAACCTGCATCCCCTTGCCCCGCGCCAGTTCGCGGATGCGAACCTGCAGCTTTTCGAAGGCCCGCACCTCGATCTGGCGAATGCGCTCGCGGCTGACGCCGTAGCTGGCCGAAAGGTCTTCCAGCGTTACCGGGTCTTCCGACAGACGGCGCTTGGCCAGAACGTCGCGTTCGCGGTCGTTCAGGACGGACATCGCCTGAGTCAGCAGTTCGTGACGGGCGTCATACTCGTCCTTCTCGGCATAGTCGCCAGCCTGGTCGGAATGTTCATCCTCCAGCCAGTCCTGCCACTGCGTCGTCGATTCGCCGTCCGATCCGACGGTGACGTTCAGCGACGCATCCGACCCCGACAGACGCCGGTTCATGTCGATCACCTCGGCCTCGCTCACACCCAGATCGGTGGCGATGCGCGCGACGTTTTCCGGCCGCAGATCGCCTTCCTCCAGAGCGCCGACCTTGGCCTTGGCCTTGCGCAGGTTGAAGAACAACTTTTTCTGCGCCGACGTGGTGCCGAGTTTCACCAAGGACCATGACCGCAGGATGTATTCCTGGATCGAGGCCCGGATCCACCACATCGCGTAAGTCGCCAGCCGGAAACCCTTTTCCGGGTCGAACCGCTTGACCGCCTGCATTAGGCCCACGTTCGCCTCGGAAATCACTTCGGCTTGCGGCAGGCCGTAGCCGCGGTAGCCCATGGCGATCTTGGCGGCCAGGCGCAGGTGGCTCGTCACCATCTTGTGCGCCGCCTGCGCGTCCTGGTGATCGACCCAACGCTTGGCCAGCATGTATTCCTCTTCCGGCTCCAGCAGGGGAAACTTGCGGATCTCTTGCATGTAGCGGTTCAGCCCC
>JANNNU010000207.1:0-3154 GCA_031398695.1 Paracoccaceae bacterium
CGAGGTGGATGGCGCAATGACCATCATTCAGGCGGCCGAGATCGCGGGGGTGGAGATTCCGCGTTTTTGCTACCACGAGCGTCTGACCATCGCGGGCAACTGCCGGATGTGTCTGGTCGAGGTGCAGGGCGGCCCGCCAAAACCTGCGGCAAGTTGCGCTATGCAGGTGCGCGACCTGCGCCCCGGCCCGAACGGTGAGGCGCCGGTGGTCAAGACCCGCTCGCCCATGGTCAAGAAGGCGCGTGAAGGCGTGATGGAGTTTCTGCTGATCAACCACCCGCTGGACTGCCCGATCTGCGATCAGGGCGGCGAGTGCGACCTGCAGGATCAGGCGATGGCGTTCGGCGTCGATTTCAGCCGGTACCGCGAACCCAAACGCGCGTCCGAAGACCTCGATCTGGGTCCGCTGGTCGCCACCAAGATGACCCGCTGCATCTCCTGCACCCGCTGCGTGCGGTTCACCACCGAGGTGGCAGGGATCACCCAGATGGGCCAGACCGGGCGGGGCGAGGACAGTGAGATCACCAGCTATCTGAACGAAACACTGGCGAGCAACCTGCAGGGCAACATCATCGACCTGTGTCCGGTGGGGGCGCTGACCAGCAAACCCTACGCGTTTACAGCCCGCCCGTGGGAGCTGACCAAGACTGAATCCATCGACGTGATGGACGCGCTGGGGTCGTCGATCCGGATCGACACCAAGGGGCGCGAAGTGATGCGCATCCTGCCGCGCAACCACGACGGCGTGAACGAGGAATGGATCAGCGACAAGACCAGGTTCGTGTGGGACGGGTTGCGTCGGCAGCGGCTCGACACGCCCTACATTCGTGAGAACGGCAAGTTGCGGAAGGCGGGTTGGGGCGAGGCATTGGCGGCCGCTGCGGCGGCGATGAAGGGCACGAAAGTTGCGGCGCTGGTCGGCGATCTGGCTCCGGTCGAGGCGATCTACAGCCTGAAACTGCTGGTCGAAGGCGTGGGCGGGCATATCGAATGCCGCACCGACGGGGCTAAGCTGCCCGCGGGCAACCGGGCGGCGTACGCTGGAACTGCGAAAATCGAAGATGTTGACGATGCCCGTCATATCTTTTTGATCGGCACCAATCCCCGGCTTGAGGCGCCGGTGCTGAACGCCCGAATCCGCAAGGCGTGGTCGCGCGGGGCCGAGGTGGGACTGGTGGGCGAGTTGGCCGATCTGACCTACGAGGTGCGTCACGGTGGAACCGACCGCGCCGCGTTGCAGCGGGCGTTGTCCTTTGACTTCACGGCGATGCGCGATCAGGCGTCAGTGGTGATCGTCGGCCAAGGAGCGATCAACGAGGCGGATGGCGAGGCTGTGCTGGCCATGGCGATCAAGCTGGCCGAGGTAACAAACTCCGGCTTGCTGGTGCTGCACACCGCCGCCTCCCGCGTGGGGGCGATGGACGTCGGCGCAGTGACCGAAGGCGGGCTGGCGGCGGCGACCGAGGGGGCCGAGGTGATCTACAACCTTGGCGCGGATGAAATCGAGATCGCGGCGGGTCCGTTCGTGATCTATCAGGGCAGCCACGGCGACCGGGGCGCGTCGCGCGCCGACATCATCTTGCCCGGTGCCGCCTACACCGAGGAAAGCGGGTTGTTCGTCAACACCGAAGGCCGCCCGCAACTGGCACAGCGTGCGGGTTTCGCGCCCGGCGAGGCGAAAGAGAACTGGGCGATCCTGCGGGCGCTGTCGGCAGAACTTGGGCAGGCACTGCCGTGGGACAGCCTGTCGCGGCTGCGCGCGGCGCTGGTCGCGGCGCATCCGCATCTGGGTGCGATCGATCAGGTCCAGGTCAACTCCGGTCCCGCGCTGGCGTTGCGCGACCCGGGGCAGGCGACGTTCCGCAACGTGGTCCGCGACTATTACATGACCAACCCGATCGCCCGCGCCTCGACCGTGATGGCCGAACTGTCTGCGCTGGCGGCGCAGCGCACCGGCATGCCGCTTGCGGCGGAATAGATGGGTCTGGCGATGATCCGTGCGGGCTTGCTGCTGGCCTCGGCAAGCCTGTCGGCCTGCACCGAGCAGCCAGCCGCGCAGGGTGACATCGCGCCGGGCTATCTGGGGATCGAAACGATTCTGCTCGACGGCGATCTGGTGAACTTTCGGGTCGCGATGACCGGCGCGCGGGGCACCGAGGACGTCGATTCCTACGCCCGCTGTGCTGCAGCGCAGTATAGTTTGATCCGTGGCTTCGGTTTTGCGCGCCATGTGCGCACCAATGTGGCACAATCTGGTGGAACTTGGCGCGGGGATGCGGTTTACACCGTTTCGGCGGCGTTGCCACGCGGACTGAGGACGATCGACGCCGAAGTGACGGTGCGGGACTGCGGTGCGCAAGGAATTCCGACCATCTGACGGTCGATCGGATAAGAGGCAAAACGGATGGCTGACTTCTTGGCGACGGGTCTGGGGACGGCGGTGCTGATCGCCGCGCAATCGCTGCTGGTCATCGGGTTCGTGATGATCAGCCTGCTGTTTCTGGTCTATGGCGACCGCAAGATCTGGGCGGCGGTGCAGATGCGGCGCGGGCCCAACGTGGTGGGGGCGTTCGGGCTGCTGCAATCGGTGGCCGACGCGCTGAAATACGTCGTCAAGGAAATCGTTGTGCCCGCCGGGGCCGACCGGGCAGTGTTCTTTCTGGCACCCATGCTGTCGTTCGTGCTTGCGATCCTCGCTTGGGCGGTGATCCCGTTTGCCGATGGCTGGGTATTGTCGGACATCAACGTGGCGATCCTTTTCGTGTTCGCGATCTCGTCGCTCGAGGTTTACGGCGTGATCATGGGAGGCTGGGCGTCGAACTCGAAATATCCCTTCCTCGGGTCGCTGCGGTCGGCCGCGCAGATGATTTCCTACGAGGTGTCGCTGGGGCTGATCATCATCGGCATCATCATCTCGACGGGGTCGATGAACTTTGGCGCGATCGTGGCGGCGCAGGACGGATCATTCGGGCTGTTCAACTGGTATTGGCTGCCGCACCTGCCGATGGTGGTACTGTTCTTCATCTCGGCACTGGCCGAAACCAACCGCCCGCCGTTCGACCTGCCCGAGGCCGAATCCGAACTGGTCGCCGGGTTCATGGTGGAATACTCCTCGACCCCCTACCTGCTGTTCATGGCCGGCGAATACATCGCG
>JANNNU010000032.1:0-20727 GCA_031398695.1 Paracoccaceae bacterium
GCCCGGGGGTGGTTTCGGCCAGACCAAGTCCGTCCATCATCTGGGTCAGGGTCAGCCAACCCTTGTCCTCGACCACGGCCTGCGCCATCCAGGCCAGAACGGCATAGGCCCCGCCGAAGGTGACGACCGCGAGTTTGGAAAAGAACAGGCCGATCTCAAACAGCAGGCCGACCTCGAGCACCCCAAGCAAACCCAGGGGGATCAGCCATACGGCCCCCCAGATCGCCACAGTCACCATCGTGTTGGGATGCCGTTCGGGGGGTGGCGCCGGTCCGGTGGGGCCGGAGGCAGTGACATAGCCGTAAAGTCCGGCGGCGATGATGACGACGGGAAACGGAACGGCAAAGGCGAACAGCGCGAGAAACGCAAGAGCTGCAATGATCCAGTGAGTCCACCCCTTCAGTGCACGGCGGGCGACGCGCAGCAACGCCTCGATCACCACGGCCAGGACCGCCGCCTGCACCCCGGTAAAGAGCGCTGCCACCAAAGGCACGGTTCCGAAGGCTGCGTAGATCATCGACAGCAAAAGAACGACCAACGCACCGGGAAGGACGAACAGCAGGCCCGTGATCAGCCCGCCCAGCGTGCCATGGCTGCGCCAGCCGATCCAGGTGGCAAGCTGCATCGCCTCGGGGCCGGGCAGCAGCATGCAGAACGACAGAGCCGACAGATAGTCCTTTTCCGACAGCCACTTGCGATTGTCGACCACCTCGCGGTGCATCATGGCGATCTGCGCGGCCGGGCCACCGAACGACATGACGCCAATGCGGGCGAAGGTGCGGGTGAGTTCTGGCAAGGTAGGGGTCATGCGGGGCGTCCTGCGGGCCAGTCGTGGCCTTCGTCGAACCCGTCGCGCGCCCAGCGGTAAAGCGCATCGTACAGCGTCATTCCAGCGGCAAGCTGGTCCAGATCATCCCGAAACTGGCGTGACAGGCCGACCGACATCGCAAGCAGACCGGCGGCTTGCGTCGCAAGGTGATGGCGGTCGGTATCGGCGGCGCGCACGACTAGCGCCAGCCGGTCAAGCGCGGGTGTGTGCAGGGCGAAATCGTCCAGCAGCGCATCGAACGTGCAGTTTTCGCCTCGGTGCGTGTAGGTCACATTTTCGACGTCGAAGGGCGTTGCGTTGAAAAGCGTTGCAACATCAGGGACTTCGGACGGGCTTACGAACAGGAAGCGGGCCGCGGGGTTGATGAACCGGCGGATCAGCCACGGGCAGGCGATGCGGTCGATCTTGGGGCGGTGACGCGTGACCCACAGCGCGGTGGAAGGCAGCAGGGCGGCGGGGATCAGGGGCAAGCCCGCCTCGCGCCAGGCGGTAATGCCACCCTCCAGCACCTCGGCCCCGATACCGCCTTGGCGCAGCAGGGCGGCGGCGCCTTCGGACAGCTTGCGACCCCGCTTGCAGATTACCACGGCGCGTTGGCCTTGCAGGGTAGGAACCCGCGACTCCACAAGGTGATGGGGCAGCCAGGTCGATCCGGGCAACTGGTGGGGGTCATCTGCATGATCTTCGGGCAGACGGACATCGAGGAGCGTCGGTGCGTCAGGCAAGCCGATCAGGCGCGCCAGCTGGGCGGGGGTGATCGTGTTGGGTCCGGGCATGGGGCATCCGTTCTGGGGTTGGCAGGGGGATGCGGCGTTCGGTCTGACACCTCACGAGGTGCTGCGGACCCCATGGCTCAAAGGGTGCCTTGCCGTCAGCACAACGTCAAGCGCCATTACGCGGCGGCAACGAGGGAGTTCAAGGTGTTGAAAGTGCAGGCTTCTGTTGCCAGGTGCCTGCGAACCCCGCCTTACGCGGCTAAGCGCAAGGGCTTAAGTTTCGATGTTCGAACTGCTTACGCAGCCAGAGCCATCGGAGCACGGTTGTCATTGGCAACTGTACTTTTGGACCGATAACGGTGGTACCTCACCGAGCAAAAGCTGGCCCCTTTAGACGTCCGTCGATCCTGTTTCGACCCCCTCCGTCCCCAATGCGGGAAGTTTTGGTGGAGTCGCCGGGTACCGCCCCCGGGTCCGAGCCGTTTATTGCGGGTGCGTTTATCGCCATAGTCCCGGCGAACCGGAACAGGTCGAATATAGGGGGGGGCCGCAGGTTGCGCAAGGTGCGACGGCGGGGCGGCGCAAGCGGCTGAATTCATGGAAATTCGACGTATGGAGCGCGTCTGTTTTGCGTATGGCGCGCGTATGGCTTTGCGCATGACGTTCGCGCGGGCAGGTCCGGCAGCAAAAAGCGCCCGAAGTTGCCTCCGGGCGCCGGATTGGATCGGTCGGGCAGATCAGAAGCCCGATTTGATCAGCTCGAATTCCGAGATCATCTTTTCGCGGAATTCCGACGAGGTGGGCGATTGCATGAAGAGCGTGCCGTTGACCGGGTCCAGGAACGCGTCCTTCATCGCCTGTTCGTCCAGTTTGGCCATCGCGGCGGTGTTCGAGGTGGCGTAGCCGATCGCATCGACGACCGCCGCAGTGCCTTCGTCCGACAGGATCGAGTTCACGAAGTCATAGACCTTGTCTTCGGATCCGGGGCCGTCCTTCATGTTCACGAGGCCACAGAAGAAGGTCGCCGCACCTTCGGCCGGGCTGCGGTTGAAGTCGACAGGATAGTTTTCTTCCTTGAGCAGCGCCACACCATCGTTCCACGACCACGACACCAGCACCTCGCCCGAGGCCATCAGCTGGGTCATCTCGGCCGGGTCCGCCCAATAGGCGCGGACGTTGGGGTGAACCGAACGCAGCCAGTCGGCGGCGGCCTGAAACTGCTCGTCGGTGGCATTGTCCCAGCTGGTCACGCCTGTCGCGAGGAAGGCCAGCGACCACACGTCGTCGTTGCTGTCGGGCAGAGAAATGCGGCCGGCGTATTTCGGATCGGTGAACACCTGCAGCGTCGCCACGTCTTCGGCCGGGACTTCTTCGGTGTTGTAGGCGATGGCAGCATAGGCGGTGTCGAGCGGCAGGAACCACAGGCCTTCGTCATCGTTCAGGGTGGGGGCCGCATACATGCGCGGGTCGATGTCGCCGAACATGGTAATCTTCGAGGTATCCCACGGCTCGATCAATCCGGCTTCGCGGTAGCGCGGCACGGAGGCGGCACAGGGGTGCGCCACATCGGCCTTGAACCCCGAAGACACTTTCTGGAACGCCTCATCATCGTCGCCGAAGAAGGCGTAGGTCGGCTTGTCGCCGTTCTTGGCGACATACTGCGCGATAGCGCCGTCGATGTCCCAGCCGGCCCAGTCGAACACGGTCAACTCTGGATCGGCGGCCTGCGCGGTGATGCCGAGACCGAAGGTGGCGACGGAGGCCACGAGCAAAGTGAGTTTGCGGGTCATGAAGGCTCCTTTTGTACTGTCCGGTCCAAAAAGCCGGCTTTTTGCGCGATGAACGTTTCTGATCCGCTGCCCAACAGATTGGCACTGGCGTTGGAACGCAGACTCGTTGCAGATTGGGAGATGTGACGGATTTGCCAAGAGAAAAATTGGCCGAACCGCGCCGGGTGATGAAAAATTTTGCGTGATTGACGCGGATTGCAGCAGGTGCGGGCCGTGTTCGCGCAAGGGGTGAGACAGTTATGTTCAAGGCACTGGTGTTGGACAAGGGGCCGGATGGGGCGGCAGTGGCGTCGGTGCAGACCCTGGACGCGGCGTTGTTGCCCGAAGGCGACGTAACGGTGGCGGTCAGCCATTCGACGCTGAACTACAAGGACGGCCTGTGCCTGTCGGCCAACGGAGGCGGGCTGGTGCGGACCTGGCCGCATGTGCCGGGCATCGACTTTGCCGGAGTGGTCGAGACGTCGCAGGACGCGCGGTTTGCGCCGGGCGATCCGGTCGTGCTGACCGGCTGGCGGGTCGGCGAGGTGCGGTGGGGCGGTTATGCCACACGGGCCCGGGTCAAGGCGGACTGGCTGGTGCCGCTGCCGAGCGGGATCACGCCGCGCGCGGCGATGGCGGTCGGCACGGCAGGGTTCACCGCCATGCTGGCGGTGATGGCGCTGGAGGATCACGGTCTGGTTCCGGACGCGGGCGAGGTACTGGTGACCGGGGCTGCGGGGGGCGTCGGGTCTGTCGCCGTCGCGGTTCTGGCGCATCTGGGTTATCAGGTGGCGGCAGTGACAGGCCGCCCCGAGACGGAAGGTTACCTGCGCGATCTGGGGGCGGCGCGGATCGTGCCGCGCGCCGAACTGGCCGAGACGGTTAAGCGGCCGCTGGAAACCGAAACCTGGGCCGGATGTGTCGACGCCGTGGGCGGCGCGATGCTGGCGCGGGTACTGGGGCAGATGAAGTATCGCGCGTCGGTGGCCGCGGTCGGTCTGGCCGGGGGTGCGGCGCTGCCTGCGTCGGTCATCCCGTTCCTGTTGCGCGGCGTCAATCTGCTGGGGATCGATTCGGTGCTGTGCCCGATGCCGCAGCGGTTGGCGGCCTGGGCGCGGATCGCGCGCGATCTGCCGATGGACAAGCTCGACGCGATGGTGGTGCCGGCGGGGCTGGGCGATCTGCCGCGTCTGGGGGCCGCGATCCTGAAGGGCGAGGTCCAGGGCCGGGTGGTGGTGGACGTGACGGCCTGACGGCGCCGGCAGGTCGGCCGGCGGGATGAAAAACACGATGCAATTCAAGAAGAACGGGGACGGCGCGGTGGATATGGACATGGAATTCGTGCGGGCGCAGTTTCCCGCCTTCGACAGCCCGGTTCTGGGCGCTTTGTCGTTCTTTGAAAATGCGGGCGGGTCATTTCCGTGCCGTCAGGTGGTGGACCGGCTGCACCGGTTCTATCTGGACCGCAAGGTGCAGCCCGGCAGCCCGCACCCCGGCGGACAGCTTGGCGGGGCCGAGATCGACGAGGCGCGCGACCGGCTGGCCGCGATGATGGGCGTCGCCGGGCCCGAAGTGTCGTTCGGGCCGTCGACCAGCGCCAACACCTTCGTTCTGGCGCAGGCGGTACGAGGGTGGCTGAAAGGGACCGATGGTGCGATCGTCGTCTCGGATCAGGATCATGAGGCCAACGCCGGTGTGTGGCGTCGGCTGGCCGATGACGGGATCGCGGTGCGCGAATGGAAGATCGACCCCGACACCGGGCATCTGGACTTGGCGGCGCTGGCCGATCTGCTGGGCGACGGGCGGGTGAAGCTGGTGTGCTTTCCGCATTGTTCGAACGTGGTGGCCGAGATCAACGACGTGGCGGCGATTGCGGCCATTGCGCGGGCGGCGGGGGCGCGCAGCCTGGTCGATGGAGTATCCTACGCGCCGCACGGTTTTCCCGATATCGCGGCGCTGGGATGCGATGTGTATCTGTTTTCGGCCTACAAGACCTATGGCCCGCATCAGGGGATCATGGTGATCCGCGAGGCGTTCGGGATGGAGTTGCCGGCGCAAGGCCACTGGTTCAACGCGGGCGCGCTTTACAAACGGTTCACGCCGGCTGGTCCCGATCATGCGCAGATCGCGGCCTGCGCGGGGATGGCGGATTACTTCGATGCCCTGTACGAGAGGCATTTCGGGGCACGCTCGGCCACCGGCGACGATGCCGGCGCGCGCAACCGGGCGGTGCATGACCTGATGCGGCGTCAGGAGGTGGCCGTGATCGCGCCGTTGCTGGACTATCTGGCGGCGCGCAACGATGTGCGCCTGCTGGGGCCGCGCCAGGCCGAGGCGCGCGCGCCGACCGTGGCGGTGGAATTGCCGGGCCCCGCCTTGCCGGTGGCCGAGGCCCTGATCGCCGAAGGGATCGCCTGCAACGGCGGTGATTTCTATGCCGTGCGCCCGTTGGCGGCGATGGGGATCGAGCGCGACAAGGGCGTGCTGCGGCTGTCGTCAGTGCACTACACCGCTGCCGGCGACGTCGATCGGCTGATCGGCGCGCTCGACCGGGTGTTGTAGGGGCGGATCGTCCCCCGTGGCGACACTGCCGCATGCCCCGAAGACTTGTGTGGACGAGAATGAGTGATCCGTCAGGGTTACCGTTTCGTAAAAGACCAAAGCGGAACGGAGCCGATGACTGACGCGCCTTTGATACTGTGGTTCCGTCGGGATTTGCGGCTGGACGATCATCCGATGCTGCAGGCGGCGCTGGAGACGGGGAGGCCGCTTGTGCCGCTGTTCATCCTCGACCCCGAGACCGAAGCGCTGGGCGCGGCGGCGAAGTGGCGGCTGGGTCTGGGCATCGCCGCGTTTGCCGAGGCGCTGGAGTCTGCGGGCAGCCGATTGATTTTGCGGCGCGGTTCCGCGCAAGAGGTGGTGCAGGCGGTCGTGGCCGAGACTGCTGCAGCGGGTGTCATGTGGACGCGGTGGTACGAGCCGAAGGCCGTAGCGCGCGATACGGCCGTGAAGGCGGCGCTGAAGGCACAAGGGTTGATCGCGGTCAGCCATCCGGGGCATGTGCTGTTTGAGCCGTGGGACGTGGCAACCGGGCAGGGTGGGTTCTACCGGGTGTTCACGCCGTTCTGGAACGCGGTGCGCGACAGGGATGTGCCGCAACCGGTGCCCGCACCGCGACGGGTCACGGCGCCCGACACCTGGCCGGGCAGCGAAACCTTGGCGGACTGGCAGTTGGGTGCCGCCATGAACCGGGGCGCAGCGGTGGTTTTGCCCTATCTGACCGTTGGCGCGGCGGCGGCGCAGGCGCGGCTTGCACGGTTCGTCGCGGGGCCGATCAAGGCCTACCGCGCGCGGCGGGATTACCCGGCAGAGGATGCGACCTCGGGCCTTTCCGAGAACCTGACCTATGGCGAGATCGGGCCGCGCACCGTCTGGCATGCCGGATGGCAGGCGCGGCTGGACGGCGCTGCGGGGGCCGAAACCTTTCTTAAGGAGCTGGTCTGGCGCGAGTTCGCCTATCATCTGATCCACCACACGCCGCAGATCACCACCGGCAACTGGCGGCCGGAGTGGGACAGCTTTCCGTGGCGCGCCGACAACCCCGATGCCGAGGCGTGGCGGCGGGGCATGACCGGCGAGCCGTTCGTCGATGCCGCGATGCGCGAGATGCTCGTGACCGGCCGGATGCACAACCGCGCCCGGATGATCGTGGGCAGTTACCTGACCAAGCATCTGATGACCGACTGGCGGGTCGGCCTCGACTGGTTCGCGGAATGTCTGACCGACTGGGACCCGGCATCGAACGCGATGGGATGGCAGTGGGTTTCGGGGTCCGGGCCGGATTCGGCGCCGTTCTTCAGGATCTTCAACCCGGCGCGGCAGGTCGAAACTTTCGACCCCGAGGCCGCGTATCGCAAGAGGTTCGTGGCCGAGGGTCAGCGAAAGCCCGGTCCCGAGGCGCTGGCGTTTTTCGACGCGGTGCCACGGCGCTGGAAACTGAGCGCGACCGCGCCCTATCCGCCTCCGCTGGTCGATTTGGCCGAGGGCCGCGCGCGCGCGCGGGAGGCCTACGGTGCACGAAAAGTTTGAGAAACGCTTGAGAACGCAAAGAAACTGAGGGACGATGACCGAAATCAACGCGATGACCGGGGGGCATATGGCCGCACTGAACTCGACCAAGGGCCAGACCGGACTGCCCCGCTATTTCGCGGCCGTGTTCGACGTGGCGAACACGATCGAGAACGGGCGGCTGGAATTCACGTTGCCGGACGGGCGGCTGTTCCGGGCGGAAGGCAAGGGGCCGGGCCCGCTGGCGCGGATCGACATCCACAACCTCGATCTGTTCGGGCGGCTGATCCGCGAAGGCGATCTGGGGTTCTGCGAGGCGTATCTGGACGGCTGGTGGACGACGCCCGACCTGCAGGCGGTGATGGACCTCGTACATTGGGACAACGACGGGGTTTATGACGGCTTTCAGGGCCAGAAGATCGTTCGGGCGTTCGAACGGCTGCGCCACTGGCTGCGGTCGAACTCCAAGGGGCAGGCGCGCAAGAACATCGCGCACCATTACGATCTGGGCAACGACTTCTACAAGCTGTGGCTGGACGAGACGATGACCTATTCGTCGGCGCTGTTCGTCAGCGGGCAGGAGAGCCTGGAGAAGGCGCAGATCGCGAAATACGCCAGCATGGTCGATCAGATGGGTGCAAAGCCCGGCGATCATGTGCTGGAGATCGGCTGCGGCTGGGGCGGGTTCGCCGAATACGCCGCCGCCGAGCGTGGCTTGAAGGTCACGGGTCTGACCATCAGCCAGGCGCAATATGACTACGCGGTCGCGCGGATGGCAAAGGCCGGCCTGTCCGACCGGGTGACGATCAAGATGCAGGATTACCGAGACGAGCGCGGCACCTATGACGGGATCGCCTCGATCGAGATGTTCGAGGCGGTGGGCGAAAAGTATTGGCCGGTGTATTTCGACCAGCTCCGTGCCCGGCTGCGCCCCGGCGGCAACGCGACGTTGCAGATCATCACCGTGCAGGAAAAGCGGTACGAGACCTATCGCAAGGGTGTGGATTTCATCCAGAAATACATCTTTCCAGGCGGCATGTTGCCGTCGGATTCGGTGCTGCGCGCCGAGGTGGAGCGGGCGGGTCTGCGGGTGCTTGGCTCGATCGAGTTCGGGCAAAGCTACAGCCAGACCCTGCGCCGCTGGCGCGAGACGTTCAACGGGCGGTGGAGCGAGGTGCAGAAGCTGGGCTTTGACGAGCGGTTTCAGCGGATGTGGGATTTTTATCTGACCTCTTGCGCGGGGGCGTTCCGTGGGGGCAACTGTGACGTGACGCAGATCACGGTGACGCGTCCGATCTGAGCCGCCCGGACGCCGGGCCTTTTGGGAGATGTCCGATGCCCACCGCCGCCAAGCTGGTCGCCGCCGCCTTGTTCGCGTTGCTGGGGGTGGCGGGGGTGGTGATCTACGGCCCGCTTCTGCCGGAGGCGACGCCATTGCGCGGACTGTTGCCATCGGCAGTGATCATCGGGCTGCTGTGCGGGTGGTTGCTGATGGGGCGCGTCGCGGGACGCGGGTATGGCACGGCGATCGGCAACGGGATCAGCACCGGCGTGGCGCTGGTGTTCTGGATGGTCCTGTTGTGGTCGGGGGTCGAGATGGTCGATCGGTCGACCAAGATGCGGTATGACGGTCCGATGGAGGCGGTGCTGGGCATGTTCGGACTGATGGTCGACTATGCCACGCTGATGCTGAACGCCGAGCTGCTGGGGTGGCGCTGATCGGCAGCGCGTTGGCCGGTTTTCTGACCGAGGCGGCTGCGCGGCGGTGGAGCTGACATGACCGATTTCTTCTTTTGTGGCACGCTGTGCCATGCGCCGCTGCTGCGCGCGATCCTTGGGCGCGACATCGCGACGGAACCGGCCGTGCTGCCCGACCACGCGATGCATTGGGCGCTGGGGCATCCGTTTGCGGTAATCGTGGCGCGCGCCGGGGCCGAGGCGGCCGGGGTGCTGGTGCGCGGCCTGACCGAGGACGATGTGGTGCGGCTGGATTATTACGAGGGTGGGCTTGGCTTCGCGGCGGTCGAGCGGGTGGTGCACGGGGCGCGCGGCCCGGCGCTGGCGCAGGTCTATGGCGAGACGACCGAGGATCGCCACCTCGGGGCGCCGTGGCGCTATGACGACTGGCAGCGGCGCTATGGGGCGCAGGTGGTGGCGACGGCGGCGGATGTGATGGCGCTGCGGTCGAAGGCCGATCCGGCGGCGGTGCGGCGGCGCTATGCGCAGATGCTGGTGCGGGGCGCGGGGCGGGTGCGGGCCGCCGACACGGCACCGGTGACGCGACGGCACGCGGCGGGGACGGGCGACGTGACGGTCGCGGCGATGCGGCAACCCTATGCGCATTTCTTTGCCGTCGAGGAGTTTGACCTGTCGTTCTGCCGGTTTGACGGCACGGACAGTCCGGTGGTGACGCGCGCCGTCTTTCTGTCGGGCGATGCGGTGACGGTGTTGCCCTACGATCCGGTGCGCGACCGCGTTCTGCTGATCGACCAGTTCCGCGCGGGGCCCTGGGGGCGGGGCGACCCGCAGCCGTGGCTGCTGGAGGCGATCGCCGGCCGGATCGACGCCGGAGAGTCGCCCGAAGACGCCGCCCGGCGCGAGGCCGTCGAGGAGGCAGGGCTGACCCTTGGCGCGTTGCTGCCGGTGGCGCAGTACTATCCCAGTCCGGGGGCCGTCAGCGAATACCTTTACTCCTATGTCGCCGTGACCGATCTGCCGGACGGGGCCGATGGCGTGTTCGGAGTCGATGGTGAAGCGGAGGACATTCGTGGCCATTTGATCGCGTTCGACGATCTGATGGCGCTGGTCGCCAGCGGCGAGGTGGCCAATGCGCCGCTGCTGCTGACCGCGTTGTGGTTGCAGCGCGAACGCCCCCGGTTGCGCGGCTAGCGGCCGCGCTGCGGCCCCGGATCGACGGCGCCGGGCGTGTCGAGAAACTGCCCCTGATCCGGCGCGCGCCGTTCGATGGCGGCGATCAGGGCGCGGGCCAGAAAGTCGCCCGCGCGGCCCACATCCTCGTGCACCACGATGATCTCGGGGCGGAAGCGGTGCAGAAAGCGGATCGCCTCTTTCGCCACCAGATCGAAGTCGCGTCCGATGTGCAGCCCGGTCTGTTCGGCCCCCGCGACCGTGGCCATCGCCGCCGTGGTCGATCCGACCAGCAGGCCATCGGGCGGGTTCGGGGCGCAAAAGCGATCGCGCATCGCCGCTTCGATCTGCGACGCGCCGGAATCGCTGGTCACATCGGTCGCGAGTTCGAGTTTCACGCCGTGCAGCGCGGCTTCATCGGCGAAGCCTGCGATCATGTGGCTGGAATAGTTGTGCGCGCGCGGGGGTGGCAGCAGGAACAGCCGCTTGCGCCCGCGTTGCGCCAGTTCGCGCACGGCGAGGCGGGCGAATGCCTCGTTGTCGAAATCGAAATACGGATGCTCCAGCCCCATCGCGGTGCGTCCGTGCGTGGCAAAAGGAAAGCCACGGGCCGCCATGTAGCGGATGCGCGGATCGTCGGGCTTGGTCTGGTTCAGCACCACGCCGTCGGCGCTTTCGGTTTCCACCAGATAGCGCACCGGATCCATCGGATCCTGGTCGGGAAAGAACGGCATCACCACCAAATGATAGGCCGTACCGCGCAGGGCCGCGGCCATCGAATAGATCAGCCGCGAGGTGTGGTTCATCACGTCCGCCTCGGTCGAGAGCACGAGCGCGATGACGTTTGTCTTGCCGGTGCGCAGGCGAACCCCGGCGCGGTTGGGGCGGTAGCCCAGACGTTCGGCGGCCTCGCGCACCCGGCGTTTGGTATCCTCGCCGATGTCAGGCGCGTCCTTCAGGGCGCGACTGACAGTGGCGATGGCAAGGCCGGTTTGCAGCGCGATGGTCTTGAGCGTGGGGCGTTCCGATTCGGCGGTCACATTCAGAAGGGGGGTCATCGCACGGCCACCCTCTGCCGTGGTGGGCGGCGAATCGGATCGATGCGACCGGGATCATGTTGCAGTGCAGCATGGTGGGGGCGCGTGCGTCGGCCCCGCGGCCCGGAAAAAGCAATCACCGCACCGGGATGCACCCCGGGTGCAAGTGCAGCGACGCCGGACGACGGACAGGGATTTTGCAGGGCAGACATGGGAAATGCGGGCCTTTTCTGGGCAGACACTGCGGCCATCAAGAGCCTGAAAAACCGGCCCCGCAAGCGAAAAGATTGCTTGAATGGAAAAACTATAACGTTATAGGCTGCATCTATAACGTTATAGAAACTGGGAGGTACGTATGACGAAGTTGAAACTCACGCTGGGACTTCTTGCAACGGTTGCGCTGCCGCACGCCGGATTTGCCACCGACCTGGAGGTGACGCACTGGTGGACCAGCGGCGGCGAGGCGGCTGCGGTGACCGAGATGGCCAAGGCGTTCGACGCCAGCGGCGACAAGTGGGTCGATGGCGCGATCGCCGGCTCGGGCGGCACCGCGCGCCCCATCATCATCAGCCGTATTCTGGGGGGCGACCCGATGGGGGCGACCCAGTTGAACCACGGGCTGCAGTCGCAAGAGCTGATCGAGGCGGGGCTGCTGCAGGATCTGACCGATGTGGCCGAGGCCGAGGGCTGGCGCGACATCATCAAGCCGATCAGCCTGCTGGACGCCTGCACCTATGAAGGCAAGGTCTATTGCGCGCCGGTCAACATCCATTCGTGGCAGTGGCTGTGGCTGTCGAACGCGGCCTTCGAGAAGGCCGGTGTCGCGGTGCCGACCAACTGGAGCGAGTTCGTGGCGGCAGGTCCGGCGCTGCAGGCCGCTGGCATCGTGCCGTTGGCGATGGGGCAGCAGCCCTGGCAGTCGGCCGGTGCGTTTGGCGTGATGGCGGTGGCGATTGCCGGTCCGGAGGTGTTCTTGTCGATCCATCGCGACAAGGACGAGGCCGTCGCGGCCGGGGCCGAATTCGCCAAGGTGTTCGAGGCGGCGGTGCAGGCGCGCAGCCTTGCGGCCGAATCGAACGTGCAAGAGTGGAACCAGGCGACCAACATGGTCATCTCGGGCACCGCGGGCGGGCAGATCATGGGTGACTGGGCGCAGGGCGAGTTCAGCCTTGCCGGCAAGGTCGCCGGAACCGACTATACCTGTTTGCCGGGTCTGGGCGTCAACAAGGTGATCTCGACCGGCGGCGACGCGTTCTACTTCCCGGTCAACCGGGACCCGGAGGTGACCGAGGCGCAAAAGCGTCTGGCCACGCTGCTGGTGTCGAAAGAGCTGCAGGTGGCGTTCAACCTCAAGAAAGGGTCGCTGCCCGTGCGCGGCGACATCGACCTTGCAGCCGCCAACGACTGCATGAAGCAAGGCCTGGAGATCCTGGCGGCGGGTGCGATCCTTCCGTCGCAGGACGAGCTGATGACGCCCGACAGCCAAGGCCAGATCGAGGATCTGATGGTCGAATTCTGGAACTCGACCACGATGACGGCCGCAGAAGCGCAAGAGAAGTACGCCGCCATCATCGCCTCGGCCGAGTGACCTGCGCGGCCCGACCGTTCGCGGTCGGGCCTTGTTCTGTCGGCGGGCGTGCCTGCCGTGACGGGAGGATTCCATGGCCGAAGCCGGCTTGACCAAACCACTAGCGACCGAAGGCAGGGCCGTGCGCCCCGTGCGTCTGCTGCGCAACGCCACATCGAAGGTGGCCTCGATCCCGATGATCGCGACGGTTCTGGTGATCTTCATCGGATGTTCGCTGTGGACCGTGGTCTATTCCTTTACCGATTCCAAACTTTTGCCGCGCGAACGCTGGGTCGGCCTTGACCAGTACGAGCGGTTGTGGACCACCGATCGCTGGCTGGTGTCGATCGGCAACCTCGCGGTGTTCGGACTTTTGTCGATGGTGTTCTCGTTGGTGATCGGGTTTGCGCTGGCCGCGATGCTGGATCGCAAGATCCGGTTTGAAAACGCGTTTCGCACGATCATCCTGTATCCCTTCGCGCTGTCGTTCATCGTGACCGGCCTTGTGTGGCAGTGGATCCTGAACCCCGATTTCGGCGTGCAGAAGGTGGTGCGCGATTTGGGATGGACCTCGTTTACGTTCGACCCCCTCTATACCGACAGCATCGTGATCTATGGCATCCTGATCGCCGCGCTGTGGCAGGGCACCGGGCTGGTGATGTGCCTGATGCTGGCCGGCATCCGCGGCATCGACGAAGATATCTGGAAGGCCAGCCGGGTCGAGGGCATCGGCGTTTGGAAGACATATGTGGTGATCATCATCCCGATGATCCGCCCGGTCATCGTGACGGCGGTGGTGATCATCGCAAGCGGCATCGTCAAGGTCTATGATCTGGTGGTGGCGCAGACCAGCGGTGGCCCGGGCAACAGCAGTCAGATGCCCGCGCTTTACGTGATGGACAAGATGTTTCTGAGCCAGAACCTGGCACAGGGTTTCGCGGCCTCGACGATGATGCTGGTGACGGTGGCCATCGTGCTGATCCCGTGGGCCTATCTGGAATTCGGGGGGAAGAGCCGTGGCTGACCTGACTGCAGGGCCGCGCGGGCCCAAACCGCGCCGGGCGTTTTCGACGCCGAACATCGTGCTTTACGGCACGCTGATCATCGTCGCCGCCTACTATGCGCTGCCCTTGTACGTGATGATCGTGACCAGCCTGAAAACCATGCCTGAAATCCGTCTCGGCAACGTGTTTTCCCCGCCGATCGAGATCACCTTCGAGCCGTGGGTCAAGGCGTGGTCCACCGCCTGCACCGGCATCAACTGCGACGGGCTGAGCCGGGGGTTCTGGAATTCGGTGCAGATCCTAATCCCGTCGCTGATCCTGTCTATCGCGATCTCTTCGGTGAACGGCTATGCGCTGGCCAACTGGAAATACCGCGGGTCGGAGTTCTTCTTTGCGGTGCTGATGCTCGGGGCCTTCATTCCCTATCAAGTGATGCTCTATCCCATCGTGCTGGTGCTGAAAAACCTTGGCGACGGGCTGACCGTGATCTCGAACGTGCTCGGGTTCGGCGATGTGCAGATCTATGGCACCCTGTCGGGCCTTGTCGTCGTGCACACCATCTTTGGCATGCCGATCCTGACGCTGCTGTTTCGCAACTATTTCTCGTCGCTGCCGGAAGAGCTGTTCAAGGCGGCGCGGGTGGATGGGGCGGGGTTCTGGGGCATTTTCTTCAAGATCATGCTGCCGATGGCGCTGCCGATCTTCGTCGTCGCCATGATCCTGCAAGTCACCGGAATCTGGAACGATTTTCTGTTCGGGGTGATCTACACCAAGCCGGATATCTATCCGATGACCGTGCAGTTGAACAACATCGTCAACTCGGTTCAGGGGGTCAAGGAATACAACGTCAACATGGCGGCGACGCTGCTGACGGGGCTGGTTCCACTCACCATCTACTTCATTTCCGGCAAACTTTTCGTGCGTGGCATCGCCGCGGGCGCGGTCAAGGGCTGACACATGCAAACTTCGATTTCCGTCAAGGACCTGACCTTGAAATTCGGCGCGCAGGCGGTGCTGAAGTACCTGAACCTCGACGTGGCCGAAGGCGAGTTCATCGTGCTGCTTGGACCGTCGGGGTGCGGCAAGTCCACGCTGCTGAACTGCCTCGCGGGCCTTCTGGACATCACGGACGGCCAGATCTGGATCAAGAACAAGAACGTGACCTGGGCGGAACCCAGCGAGCGAGGGATTGGAATGGTTTTTCAATCTTACGCGCTTTATCCGCAGATGACGGTGCGGGGCAACCTAAGCTTCGGCTTGAAGAACGCCCGGATGCCGAAGCCCGAGATCGACAAGCGGGTGTCGCGGGCGGCAGAGATCCTGCAGATCGGGCCTTTGCTCGACCGCAAGCCCGGTGCGCTGTCGGGCGGGCAGCGGCAGCGGGTTGCCATCGGGCGCGCGCTGGTGCGGGACGTCGATGTGTTCCTGTTCGACGAGCCGCTGTCGAACCTCGATGCCAAATTGCGCAGCGAACTCAGGGTCGAGATCAAGCGCCTGCACAGCCGCCTGAACAACACGATGGTCTATGTGACCCATGACCAGATCGAGGCGCTGACGCTGGCCGACCGGATTGCCGTGATGCGGGGCGGGATCATCCAGCAACTGGAAGCGCCGCAGACGATCTACAATCGACCGGCGAACCTGTTCGTGGCCGGGTTCATCGGATCGCCGTCGATGAATTTCCTGCATGGCGCGACGGTGGACGGCGGGCGGGTATTTCGCATGGGGGACGTGTCGCTGGATCTGGCAGGCTACGATGGTGGGGCGATCCTGACCCGCGAAAAGGCCATTCTGGGTCTTCGCCCGGAACATCTGACGATTCAGGATCGGGCCGAGCCGGGGCGGACCATCCCGGCCGTAGTCGAGATCGACGAGCCGATGGGTGCCGACAGTCTGGTGTGGCTGCGGGTCGGTGACGTGCCGGTTTCGGTGCGGGTGCCGGTGGAGAACCGGCTGGTGCCGGGGCGTGCGGTTCATCTGCGGGTCGACATGCCGAAGGCGTCGATCTTTGACGCGGGTACGGAACAGCGGGTTTAGCATGCTGGATCTGGGAGGCGAGTGGTCGCTGAGCGAGATCGGCGGGGCGCATGCCGTGACGTTCGCGGTGCCCGGCGACGGGATCACGGCGCTGCACGCGGCAGGTGTTTTGCCAGACCCCTATTGGGGTCGCAACGAGTATGACTGCCGCTGGGTCAGCGAATGCGACTGGGTGGCGCGGCGGGTTTTCGATCACGCGGGCGGGGCGGCCGATCTGGTGATCGAGGGTCTGGATTGCGTGGCCGAGGTTCGGCTGAACGGAGCCTTGGTGCTGGAGGCCGCGAATGCCCACCGGCGCTGGCGGGTCCAGGTCGATCTGCGAGCGGGCGAAAACGCGGTTGAAATCGTTTTTCGCAGCTCCGTGCGCGCGGCGGCAGAACGGCAGGCCGGGATGCCCTTTTACATCCCCTATCAGCAGGTGAACGGGCCGATCCCGTTCGCGAACATGCTGCGCAAGCAACAATGCGATTTCGGCTGGGACTGGAACATCGCCTTGGGGCAGTTCGGTGTCGGCGCGATCCGGCTGGAGCCCGCGCGGCCGCGGATCGGCGATATCCTGGTATCGCAGGTGCATCAGGCCGGTTCGGTCTCGGTGTCGGTTGTGGTCCATGCGGACGGGGCCGCGGTGGCGGTCACGTTGTGCGGGCTGTCGGCGCAGGCGCCGGTGGTGGATGGCGTGGCGCGGGTCGTGCTGCGGATCGAGGCGCCCGCGTTGTGGTGGCCGGCGGGGCAGGGGCCGCAGGTCCTGCATGATCTGGTCGTGACGATGGGCGATCAGGTCGCCCGGCGGCGCATCGGGCTGCGCGATCTGGCGCTGGTCAGCGAGGCGGACGCGGCGGGGCGGTCGTTCGGGTTCCGCGTCAACGGGCGGCATGTGTTTGCCAAGGGGGCGAACTGGATCCCGGCGGATGCGTTGACCGGGAGGATTTTGCCAGAGGCGGTGCGCGGGCTGCTGCAGTCGGCCGTCGACGCGCACATGAACATGATCCGGGTCTGGGGCGGCGGGCGGTATGAGCCGGACTGGTTCTATGACCTGTGCGACGAGCTGGGGCTGATGGTCTGGCAGGATTTCATGTTCGCCTGCCATCTTTATCCCTCGACCCCCGGTTTCCTGGCCGAGGTAGACGCCGAGGTGCGCGATGTGGTGGGCCGGATCGGGCACCACGCTTGCATCGCGCTGTGGTGCGGCGACAATGAACTGATTGGGGCGCTGACCTGGTTTCCGGAGTCCCGAAAGGATCGGGATCGCTATCTGGTCAGTTATGATCGGCTGAACCGGACGATCGAGACGGCGCTGCTGGACGTGATGCCGGGGGCGCAGTGGTGGCCATCCAGCCCGTCGCCGGGGCCGCTGGCGTTCGGCGATGCCTGGCATGACGACAGTTCGGGCGACATGCATTTCTGGAGCGTGTGGCACGAGGGGCGGGATTTCGACCATTACCGCGATGTAAAGCCCCGGTTCTGCTCCGAATTCGGGTTTCAGAGCTATCCGTCGATGGCGGCGATCCGGCGGTTTGCCGATCCGGCAGACATGAACATCGCCAGCCCCGTGATGGAGAGCCACCAGAAGAACGCGGGCGGCAATGCGCGGATCGCCGAGACGATGTTCCGGTACTTCCGCTTTCCGGTGGGGTTCGCGAATTTCGTTTATCTGAGCCAGGTCCAGCAGGGGTTGGCGATCAAGACGGCGGTGACGGCATGGCGCAGCCTGAAGCCGCACTGCATGGGGACGCTCTATTGGCAGTTGAACGACACGTGGCCGGTATGTTCGTGGTCCAGCCTCGATCACGGCGGTCATTGGAAGCTGCTGCACCACATGGCGAAGGAATTTTACCAGCCGGTGCTGGTCTCGGCAGTCCCGCATGATGGTGGTATCGCCCTGATCGCGGTGAACGACCGGCCCGATCCGGTGCGGGTTTCGGTGCGGGCGATGGCGGTAGACATGGCCGGACAGACTCGGTTGCTGGCCGAGGCTCAGGCCGAGGTCGGCGCGGCGGCCCTGCCGCTGTGCGCGGTGCCGTTGGCGGACCTTTTGCCGGGCGAGATGCTGGCCTTTGACTGGCAGGGATCAGACGGGACGGATGCGCGGGATGTGTTCGCACCGATGCCCTACAAAGCGTATGACCTGCTGACCGCCGGCGTCGAGGCGGTGGTTGACAGCAACGCGATCACGCTGACCGCGCAGGCGCTTGCGCTGTTCGTCGCGGTCGAGGCGGACGTGCCCGGGCGCTTTTCCGACAACGGGTTTGCCCTGTTGCCGGGCCAGCCGAAGCGCCTGACCTTCACGCCGCAGGACGCCGATGCGCGCCCGGTGTTCACCCTGAACGATCTTCATTCCGCGACCTACGGGGCGCACTAGCCAAAGGGGCTTACCATGATCAGCTATCAACTTTATTCGTCGCGCAACTTTCCGCCGTTGGCTGACACGCTGACCATGCTGGCAGACGCGGGCTTTGCGGCGGTCGAGGGCTATGGGGCTTTGTATGGCGATGCGAACACGCTGGCGGCGCTTTCCGCTGGTTTGACGGCGGCGGGTCTGACGATGCCGACGGGTCATTTCTCGTTGGAGATGATCGAGACGCAGCCCGACTTTGTAATCGCCGCGGCGCAGACGCTGGGGATGGCGACCGTTTATTGCCCCTATCTGCTGCCCGCCGACCGCCCGGTGGATGGCGCGGGATGGCGTGCGTTCGGGGCGCGCTTGCAGGCGGCGGGGGCGCCGCTGCGCAAGGCGGGGCTGGGGTTCGGCTGGCACAACCACGACTTCGAGTTCAAGTCCACACCGGACGGGATCATCCCGCAAGAGGCGATCTTTGAAGGCGGGCCGGAGCTGGAGTGGGAGATGGACGTGGCCTGGGTGGTGCGCGGCGGGGCGGACCCTGCGGACTGGATCGCCCGGCATGGCGGGCGGATCACCACCGCGCATGTCAAGGACATCGCTCCTGCCGGGACCACGGCCGAGGATGGCTGGGCGGATGTCGGGCACGGGACGGTCGACTGGCCGGCGCTGATGGCGGCGCTGCGGGGAGTCGGGTGCGAGCGGTTCGTGCTGGAGCATGACAACCCGTCCGACCATGTGCGGTTTGCCACTCGGTCGCTGGCGGCCGTGAAAGGGTTCTGAGATGGAAAGCCTTGGCATTGGCATCATCGGATGCGGCAACATCTCGACCGCGTATCTGCGGCTGGCGCCCTTGTTCAAGGGCTTGCAGGTGCGCGCGGTGGCTGACATGAACATGGCGGCAGCCACGGCGCGGGGTGCGGAGTTCGGGGTGGCCGCGCAGTCCGTGGAGGATCTGCTGGCCAACCCGGCGGTCGATGTGGTGATCAACCTGACCATTCCCGACGCGCATTTCGGGGTAACGCGGGCGATCTTGCAGGCGGGCAAGCACGCTTATTCGGAAAAGCCGCTGGTCCTGTCGCTGGCCGACGGTCTTGCGTTGCGCGATCTGGCGGCGGCCAAGGGGCTGTCGGTGGGATGTGCGCCCGATACGTTTCTGGGCGGCGCGCATCAGCAGGCGCGGGCGCTGCTGGACAAAGGCGTGGTGGGCACGATCACGGCGGGTTCCGCGGGGGTGTTGAACCATGGGATGGAAGCCTGGCATCCGAACCCGGATTTCTTCTTTCTGCCGGGCGGCGGGCCGATGCTCGATCTGGGGCCGTACTACATCGCCAATCTGATCAATCTGCTCGGTCCGGTGCGGCGGGTGGGGGCGCTGACGTCGAGCGCGACCGACACCCGCACCATCGGATCGGACGCGCGCAAGGGCGAGGTGATCCCGGTCAAGACGCCGACCAACATCCACGCGCTGCTGGAGTTTGCGAACGGCGCGACGGTGAACCTGTCGACCAGCTGGGACGTCTGGAGCCACAAGCGGGCGCATATGGAGCTTTACGGCACCAAAGGCACGCTTTACCTGCCCGACCCCAACTTCTTTGGTGGCGTGGTCGAGGTGGGGGGCCGGGACGGCGTGATCGCCGCGGTGCCTGCCTGGGATCATCCCTTGGGGCGGCCCAACCAGGATCACCCCAAGCATGGGCCGCTGGCCAATTACCGCACAGCGGGACTGGCGGACATGGCGCATGCCATTCTCGCCGGGCGTGATGCGCGCTGCTCTCTGGAGCGGACCCTGCACGGGGTGGAGGTGATGACCGCGTGCCTGCTGTCAGGGGAAACCGGGCAGTTCGTGACGTTGCAGACGACCTGCACGCGCCCGGCGGCGCTGGGGCTGGAAGAAGCCGGGGCGTTGCTGGCATGAACCCGATCCTGCGCGGCTTCAATCCCGACCCGTCGATCTGCCGGGTCGGGGGGGATTACTACATCGCGACTTCGACCTTCGAATGGTATCCGGGGGTGCAGATCCACCATTCGACCGATCTGGTGAACTGGCGGCTGGTCAGCCGTCCGTTGAACCGGCCGGACCTTTTGGATATGCGCGGCAACCCCGACAGTTGCGGGATCTGGGCGCCGTGTCTGAGCCATGCGGACGGGCGGTTCTGGCTGGTCTATACCGACGTCAAGCGGCTGGATGGCGCGTTCAAGGACGCGCATAATTATATCGTTACCTGTGAGACGGTGGACGGCGAATGGTCGGCGAGTCAGTACGTGAATTCGTCGGGGTTCGATCCGTCGCTGTTTCACGACGCCGACGGGCGCAAGTGGTTCTTGAACATGCGCTGGAACCATCGCGGGCCGGGGTCCGGAATGAACCCGGCGCATGACAGTTTCGACGGGATCGAGCTGCAGGAGTGGCATCCCGAGCGGGGACTGACCGGGCCGGTGTTCGATATCTTTGCCGGGACCGGATTGGGGCTGACCGAAGCGCCACATCTGT
>JANNNU010000218.1:0-8121 GCA_031398695.1 Paracoccaceae bacterium
CTTCTCCACGTCACCGACATGGCCTGGCGTCGGGTGAACCACCCGTCGGAGATCCTTGCGATTGGTGAGACTGTCAAAGTGCAGCTGCTTCATCCCCAGGGAAATCCGGTGGGTTTCCTTGTTGATCTTGATGACCTGCACCTTGACCGTCTCGCCGATGGCGAGGATCTCGGACGGGTGGTTCACCCGACGCCACGCCATGTCAGTGACGTGCAGCAGACCGTCAACGCCGCCCAGATCCACGAACGCACCATATTCGGTGATGTTCTTGACCACGCCATCGATTGCCTGACCCTCGGTCAGGTTGCCGATGACTTCCGCACGCTGCTCGGCCCGCGATTCTTCCAGAATCGCCCGACGCGAGACAACGATGTTGCCGCGACGACGGTCCATCTTCAGAATCTGGAACGGCTGCTTCATGCCCATCAACGGGCCGGCATCCCGAACCGGACGCACGTCGACCTGCGAGCCGGGAAGGAACGCAACCGCCCCGCCCAGATCGACGGTAAACCCGCCCTTGACCCGACCAAAGATCGCGCCATCGACCCTCGTCTCGGACGCATAGGCCTTCTCCAACCGGTCCCAGGCTTCCTCGCGGCGGGCCTTTTCACGGCTGATCTGGGCTTCGCCGCGCGAGTTTTCCACGCGGTCCAGATACACCTCGACGATATCGCCAACCTTCAGGTTGGGCACCTCCTCGCCGGGATCTGCGAATTCTTTTAGGTCGATGCGGCCTTCCATCTTGTAGCCGACATCAATGATGGCTTGCCCTGCTTCGATCGCGATGACCGTGCCTTTGACAACCGTGCCCTCTTCGGGCGTATCAATTTCGAAGCTTTCCTTCAGCAGGGCCTCGAAGTCTTCCATCGTAGCTTTAGCGCACATGCAGATATGGTCCTTTTTGGTCGTATGTCACGGGCCGGGCGGTTGTCTCCACCGGTCTTGAACGGAGAATAAGCAAACACAAAGGGCCGGACGCATCCGACCCCTGCTTGCCCAGATCATGGCTGTTCCCGCCACTTCACGGGCTGCGCATAGCGCGAAAATCCCTTGCGTGCAAGGCTCAGTTCGGGTGCGTCAGTTCAGCAGCGCTTCGATGGCGCCAACGATCTTGTCCGACTGCGGCTTGACCTGCGAGCCCCAGGTGCCCACCACCCGGCCGGTCCCGTCGATCAGCACCTTGTTGAAATTCCACGCCGGTTCGAAGCCCGTCTCGGCCTTGACCCGCGCAAAGAACGGATGTGCCTTCGGCCCGGTCACCGGCGTGATGTCGGTCATCGGGATCGTCAGGGCAAAATTGACGGCGCAGAACTCCTTGACCTGCTCGCCCGTCGCCAGCTCCTGTCTGAAATCGTCAGACGGCACCGCCAACACAACCAGGCCATTATCGCGATAGCTGTCATACAGCGCCTGCAAGCCGTCATACTGCCCGGTAAATCCACATTGCGACGCTGTGTTGACCACGAGAACCGGCTGCCCGGCAAAGTCGGCCATATCGATCGTTCCGCCGTCGATGTTCACGAACGTCTCGCGCGGCGCTGCCGCAGCCGTCATTCCCGTCACCGTCATCGCCGTCACCACCAATCCAGCCTTCGCTCCAAAGAGTACCGCAAGCGCCCGTGTTCGCATGATATACCTCCGGTTTTAGTGGTTACGAGGCCACAGCACCATCGGATCACTTTGCCAGCGCCGCCGCAACGATGGCGCAGGCCCGCGTCACCGCCTCGTCCGCCGACAGGGTCGAGGTGTCGATCACCACTGCATCCGCCGCCGCCCGCAACGGGGCATCGGCACGTTCTGTATCACGGCGGTCCCGCTCGATCACTTCGGTCAGAACCTGCTCGGCATCGCCGCCCACTTCCAGCCAGCGCCGGTGCGCCCGCTGCGAGGCGGTGGCCGTCACGAACAGCTTCACATCCGCATTGGGGCAGATCACGGTGCCGATGTCGCGCCCGTCCAGCACCGCCCCGCCTTCCACCCGCGCAAAGAACCGCTGAAACTCGACCAGCGCCGCCCGCACCTCCGGGATGGCCGCGACCCGACTGGCCGCCTGCCCGGCTTCCAGCGTCCGCAGATCATCGCGACCCAGGTCCTCCGGCGTCAGCGACAGCGCCGCCGCCACCGGATCGCCGCCCTTGGCCCCGACCGCCCGATACAAAAGCCCGGTATCCAGATAGGCAAAATCGAACCGCGTCGCGATCGCCCGACCGATCGTTCCCTTGCCCGCCGCCGCTGGCCCGTCGATCGCAACGGTAAAGATCATGCGCTTGCCCCATGAAACGTCATGCTCAAAGCCATACGTGATGCCGACGCAAACCATACGCAAACCATACGTCGATTTTTCAGCCCGATCATGGCCTTAACGGTTCGACCGCTGCAGGCTGGCCCCCAGCGCCTGCATCAGCCCCTCGAACACCGGAAAAGAAGTCAGGATCGGACCCGCGTCATCGACCTTCACCGGCTGCTGCGCCGCCATCCCGCAGACGAGGAAACTCATCGCGATCCGGTGATCCAGATGCACCGCACAGGTCGCGCCGCCCGGCACCCCGCCCGCCCCCATCCCGTGCACGATCAGCGTATCCTCGTCCTCTTCCACCCGCACCCCACACGCCTCCAGCCCCCGCGCCATGGCGTCGATCCGGTCGCTTTCCTTGACCCTCAGTTCCTTTACCCCCCGCATCACCGTTCGGCCCGTGGCGAAAGCGGCCACCACCGAAAGCACCGGATACTCGTCGATCATCGAGGGCGCACGTTCCGGGGGAACATCTATCCCCTTCATATCGCCTGAAAATCTGACGCGCAAATCCGCCACCGGCTCGCCGCCCTCGGCCCGCGGATTGATGAATTCGATGTCCGCCCCCATCTCGACCAGCGTCAGATAAAGCCCGTTGCGCGTCAGGTTCTGACTGACCCCCGGCACCGTGATGTCCGATCCCGGCACGATCAGCGCCGCACAGACCGGAAACGCGGCAGAGGACGGATCGCGCGGCACCGCCACCACCTGCGGGCGCAACTCCGGCTGCCCGGTCAGGGTGATGACATTGCCCTCGGCGGTCTTTTCAACCGTCAAGGCCGCGCCGAACCCCAAGAGCATCCGCTCCGAATGATCCCGCGTCGGCTCGCGCTCGATCACCACCGTCTGCCCGGGCGCGTTCAACCCCGCCAGCAGAACCGCCGACTTCACCTGCGCCGAAGCAACCGGCAAGGCATAGCGAACGGGGATCGGATGCGCCGCCCCGACCACCGTCATCGGTAACTTTCCGCCTTTGCGACCATAGGCTTGCGTGCCGAACAGCGACAACGGATCGGTCACCCGCCCCATCGGCCGCTTGCGCAAACTGGCGTCGCCGGTGAACGTTGCGGTCATGGCCGTGGTCGCCATGCACCCCATGATCAGCCGCACCCCGGTCCCCGAATTTCCGCAGTCGATCACGTCCGCAGGCTCGGAAAAGCCCCCGACCCCGACCCCATGCACTGACCACGCGCCCGGCCCATGCTGCACCACCTCCGCCCCGAAGGCCCGCATCGCCGTCGCGGTGTCGAGCACGTCCTGCCCTTCCAGCAGACCCGAGATCCGGGTTTCCCCCACCGCCATCGCGCCAAAGATCAGCGCCCGGTGCGAAATCGACTTGTCCCCCGGCACCTCGGCCACGCCGCGCAAGGGCCCCGCTTTCCGCGCCGTCATCGGTTGGGCAACACCATGGCCAGACATCGCTGGGCTCCTCCACTTGATCCGCCCGCGTGATAGCGCAAGCCCGATCACCCGTCCACCAAAGCCCATCACCTGTTCATAAATATCCCCCGCAGCGCGCCGACGAGCCGGTTGGCCGCAGGCCAGAGGCGAGAAAAAAACCTTGCGCGTCAGCGCTCTGCCAGACTGCCGTCCGTCGCCCGCCGATAGGTCAGATAGTCGGGCACCCGCCCCTCGCGCAGGGCCTTCTGCTCGTAGCGGGTCGATGGCCAGTCGATCCAGGCCACACCCGAATGCGACACGAGGTCAAACCCCGCCCGCGGCACCTCGACCAATACCTGGCGGACATAGTCGGGAATGTCGGTAGCGATCCGAAACTCCGCCCCCGGCGCCATCACCCGCGCAAGCTGGCCCAGATATCCCGGCGTGACAAAGCGGCGGCGGTGGTGGCGGTTCTTGGGCCACGGGTCGGGATAGTTCAGGAAGGCGCGCTGAACGATGCCATCCGGCAGCACCTCGAACAGATCACGCACGTCGCCCGGGTGGATCGCCAGATTGTCCAGCCCCGCCGCGCGCACCTTGCCCAGCAGCATGGCTATTCCGTTCACGAACGGCTCGCACCCGACGATCCCGATGCCGGGATACTGCTGCGCCATGTGCACGAGATGCTCGCCACCGCCGAACCCTACCTCGAGCCACAAGGGCCGCTGACCAAACCGCGACACATCGACAGGCCGTCGTGCGGGGTTGTCGTCCCGGTGCACGCCGTGCAGGCTCAGCTCTTCCAGATCCTCGGCGAGATAGGTTTTCTGGCTGGAACGCAGCGTTTTGCCACGGATGCGCCCATAGAAATTGCGCCGCTCGGGCTGGACAGGGTCTTCGGTCATCGGCGTCCTCAAATCTGCCCGCGCCGTATCAGACCCATTGCCCCCGTCAAGCACCAACCCGCCGGATGCGGGACGCCGCGCGCAGACGCCTGATGACCCTGCACAGACCCTGCACAGACCCTGCGCAACCATGCACAACGATGCACGGCAACTTGATCGCCGCTTGTCGTCAAAAACCGCTAAACCGACCGCATTCGTTGATAGCCAGTTCAAGGAGACCTTCAATGCGTTCCCCAACCTTGTCCCGCCGCCATCTGCTCGGCACGCTTGCCGGCAGCGCGGCCCTTGCCGCCGTTGGCGCACCACGGTTTGCCGTGGCACAAAGCGCCGACGCAACAACCGCGCCGCGCCCGGTGATCTATGACCGCATCGTCGGCGACGCGCGCGTGACGGTGCTGCTTGACGGCTACTTCCCGCTGGGGTTGGACCTGATCACCAACATGGACCCCGCCGCGGTCAAGGAAAACCTCGCCGCCGCCTATCTCGACACCAGCGGCACCCTGCCGCTTCCGATCAGCATCCACCTGATCCGCGCAGGCGACCAGATCACCGTAATCGACGGCGGGACGGGCGGCGCGTTCGGCCCGACGGCGGGGCGGCTCATGGCCGGGCTCGAGGCGGCCGGTGTCGCCGCCGAAGCGGTGACCCGCGTGGTGCTGACCCACATGCACCCCGACCACATCGGCGGTCTGGTGACGGGCGAGGCCGCGACCTTTGCCAACGCAAGCCTGCATGTCGCCACGCCCGAGCTGGCATTCTGGACGGACGAGACGATCGCCGCCGGGGCGCCCGAAGCGATGCAGCCGTTCTTTGCGCTGTCGCGCGGGGTCCGGGCCGCCTACGGCGACCGGGTCATGCCGTTCGAGGGCGACAGCGATTTGGGCGGCGGGCTGACGTCGATGGCGCTTCCGGGTCACACGGTCGGGCACACCGGCTATCGGCTGGCGTCGGGCAATGACCAGTTGCTGATATTGGGCGATGCGGCGGCGTTTGCCGCGCTGCAGTTCCAGCACCCCGAAGTCGGCATCGCGTTCGACGCCGATGGTGCCATGGCTGCGGAAACCCGCCGCACGCTGTTTGCGATGCTGGCCGCCGACAAGCTGGCCGTCTGCGCCACCCACCTGCCCTTCCCGGGCGTCGGGCATGTCGAAGCCAGAGGCGACGCCTATGCCTGGGTCCCCGAAGAGTGGCGCAATCTGTGATCTCAAACGTCAAAACGGGGCCATTCGGCCCCGTTTTTCCCTTGTGCCTCGCCTCGACGTGGCGGGGCCGCGTTTCTAGACGGCGGCCTTCAGGGCGTCGACAAGGTCGGTCCGTTCCCAGCTGAAACCGCCATCGGCCTCGGGCGCGCGACCGAAATGACCGTAGGCGCTGGTGCGGGCATAGATCGGCCTGTTCAGGCCCAACTGGGTCCGGATGCCGCGCGGCGTCAGGTCCATGCACGCGCCAATCGCCTTTTCGATCACACGGGCGTCCACGGTGCCGGTGCCATGTGTATCAACATAGATCGACAGCGGTTTCGCCACGCCGATCGCATAGCTGACCTGCAAGGTGCAGCGATCCGCCAGTCCTGCCGCCACCACGTTCTTGGCCACGTAACGCGCGGCGTAGGCGGCCGAGCGGTCGACCTTTGTCGGGTCCTTGCCGCTAAATGCCCCCCCGCCGTGCGGCGCCGCGCCGCCATAGGTGTCGACGATGATCTTGCGACCCGTCAGGCCGGCATCGCCATCGGGCCCGCCGATCACGAAGGTGCCGGTCGGGTTGACCCACCATTCGGTCGCTTCGGTGATCCAGCCCGAGGGCAGGATCTCACGGATGTAAGGCTCGACGATGGCACGGATGTCATCGCTCGACTGGTCTTCGCTGGCGTGCTGCGTGGATAGCACGATCGAGGTGACGGCGACCGGCTTGCCATCCTCGTAGCGCAGCGACAGCTGGCTTTTCGCATCGGGGCGCAGCAGGGGTTCCGCCCCGGATTTGCGCACCTCGGCCAGGCGGCGCAGGATTGCGTGGGCATACTGGATCGGTGCGGGCATCAATTCCGGCGTCTCGCGGCAGGCATATCCGAACATGATGCCCTGATCGCCGGCCCCATCCTTGTCCACCCCTTGCGCGATGTGCGCGGACTGCTTGTGTAGATAGTTCTGCACTTTGAGGGTGTTCCAGTGAAACTCGTCCTGTTCGTAGCCGATTTCGCGCACGCAACCGCGCACGATGTCTTCGACCCGCTCCAGCATGGCTTTCAGCGTCTTCTTGTCGGACAGGCCGACCTCGCCGCCCACGACGACGCGCCCGGTGGTGGCGAACGTCTCGCACGCCACCCGCGCGTTGGGCTCCTCGGTCAGGAAGGCATCCAGAATGGCGTCCGACACCCGGTCGCACAGCTTGTCGGGATGGCCCTCGGAAACGGATTCCGAGGTAAACGTATAGTTTGATCGGCTCATGGGGACGTGCTCCGTTGTTAAAGTCCTGCCACGCCAGGAAGCCGTTGTGGCAGTTTGGTCAGCCGCACTAGCGCCCAGTGTGCCCGGGCGTCAAGCGGGTAAGGCGCCCCGGCGCCGAATGAGCGCCAGAGCGAGTCCCGCCAGCATCACCAGCACGGGTGCTTCGCCCCAGTCCGCATAGATCGTGGGCGCAAGCGCGCCAGGCAAAACAACATCCAGATAACCGGCCGTCTGGAACGGCAAGGCCGCCACCTCGCGCCCACGCGCATCGAACACGGCCGTGACCCCGGTGTTGGCCACACGGACCATCGGCAACCCCTGTTCGATCGCTCTCAGCCGTGCTTGCGCCGCATGCTGGAATGGTCCGGTCCACTTGCCGAACCACGCGTCGTTGGTGATCTGCAGCAACCAGTCGGCTCGCCCCGCACCGCGCAGGTCCTGCGGAAACACCGCCTCATAGCAGATCAGCGGCAGGACCCTGCCCAGCCGTGGCCCGAGGTCCAGCACCTTCGGTCCCGGCCCGGCCGAATAGCCCGCACCGGCCTGGGAGGCGAAGGCGCTGATCCCCAGCCAGTCGAACAGCGCGTCGCCAAACGGCAAATACTCGCCGAACGGCACGAGGTGGTGCTTGTCATAGGCCGCCAGCACCTGGCCGTCCGGGGCCAGCACCTTCAGCCCGTTCCACGCCCGCGCGCCATCGACCCGCTGCAGGCCCACGACCACGGGCACTCCGGCGGCGGCACCGATCACTTCGGGCAGGCCGGGGTTCTGCTCCAGCAGATAGGGCAGCGCGGTTTCCGGCCAGATGACCAAATCGGGCGCAGGCCGGGCCGCCGAATAGTCCAGCAGCCTGTCAAAGAACATCCGCGCGTTGTCGGGGTCCCATTTGGCGGCCTGGCCGGCGTTGGGTTGCACCAGCCGCACCGTAATGCCGGTGCCCGCGGGCGCGGGCAGATCCCGCTGCCACAGCCCGACCGCCCAGACGGCCGCAAACGCCGCTGCAGACAGCGGCACCAGCCGCAAGCGCTGCAACCCCGCCGCCAATCCCAGCGTCAGCAGCGTCAGACCCGAAGGGCCGACCCAAGCGGCCCCCATCGCC
>JANNNU010000232.1:0-34359 GCA_031398695.1 Paracoccaceae bacterium
CCGCCCGCTTCGTAGATCCCGTGTTTCACCCGTTCGGCCAGATCGCGCAGGTGGGCGTTGCAGGGCGTCAGTTCCGACCAGGTGTTCAGGATGCCAATCACCGGGCGGCCGTCGAACAGATCCGGCGGAAAGCCCTGATTCTTCATCCAGCCGCGATGATAGATGTTGTCCTTCGACGTGCCGCCGAACCAGGTTTGCGAACGCAGCTTGCGGGGCCAGGCGGCGGGTTTGAAGGTCATCTCATCCTCACAGTTGCTTGACCGTCACGGCGCCGGGTTCGGCGGCGGCGACGGCCAGCGGGTTGCGCAGCGGCAGGCCGAATGCGGCTGCCTCGATCTCGAACACATCGCCAGCCTGCGGCACCAATCCCGCGGCAAAGCTCAGCGTTGCCGTCCCGAACATGTGCACATGCAGATCGCCGGGCTGGCGGAACAGGCCGTATTTGAAATGGTGATGCTCCAGGTTCGCCATCGTGTGCGACATGTTCGACTCGCCCGACAGGAAGGGCGCATCGAACACCACCGCACCGTCGCGCCACACCCGGCTGGCGCCGCGCACGTCCGAAGGCAGCTCGCCCACCAAGATTTCGGGCCCGAACGAGGCTTCGCGCAGTTTCGAGTGGGCCAGATACAGATAGTTGATCCGCTCGGTCACGTGGTCGGAAAATTCGTTGGCCAGCGCCCAGCCGATCCGTGCCGGTGTGCCATCGGCGGCGATCATGTAGATCCCGGCGATCTCGGGCTCTTCGCCGCCATCTTGCGCGAAACCCGGGCTGGTCAGCGGCTGTCCGGGCGCGACGGCCGTGTGCCCGTTGCCCTTGTAAAACCACTCGGGCTGCACGCCGACCTCGCCCTCGACGGGCCGCCCCCCCTCGAGCCCCATGCGGAACATTCGCATCGAGTCGGTCAGCGCCTCGCCCGCGTCGATCTTGGCGTGCATCGCGTCCCGCGTCGCCGCCGACCCCAGATGCGTCAGCCCGGTGCCGGTCAGGTGCATGTGGGCGGGGTCGGGATGGGTGATCGGCAGCGCAATCCGCCCCGCCGCCGCCAGCGCAACCAGATCGACAGCCTCCCCCAACCCGTGCGACGCGATCACCGCCGCAAGCGGCAGGCCGGCCGACAACGCCTCGGCCGCCAGGGCATAGGTGCTGACCGCACCGCGCACCACGGCCGCCTCGGACCCGTCCCGCGCCACGACCGACAGCGAGCCGTCTCCATTCACAATCTGCGACAGCAGCATGATCCGAAATCCCTATTTCGATTTGTTGTAGACGTCGAAGATCACGGCGGCGAGCAGCACCAGCCCCTTGATCACCTGCTGATAGTCGATGCCGATGCCCATGATCGACATGCCGTTGTTCATCACGCCCATGATCAGCGCGCCCACGACCGCGCCCAGGATCTTGCCGACCCCGCCCGACATCGACGCACCGCCGATGAACACCGCCGCGATCACATCCAGCTCGAACCCGGCCCCCGCCTTGGGCGTGGACGAGTTCAACCGGGCTGCCACGATCATTCCCGCCAGCGCCGCCAACACGCCCATGTTGCAGAAGGTCAAGAAAACCAGCCGGTCGGTCTTGATCCCGGACAGTTTGGCAGCTTTTTCGTTACCGCCCAGCGCATAGATGCGCCGCCCCGTGGTCATGTTCTCGGTGAAAAACGCATAAAGCACGGTCAGCACCGTCAGGATCACCACCACGTTCGGCAGGCCCCGGAAACTCGCCAGCTTGTAACCGACGAAGATCAGAGCGGCCGACACGACAAGGTTGCGGATCACGAAGATCGTCACCGGTTCCGGTACCATACCAAATTCCGCATCCCGAGTGCGCGCCCGCCACCCCATCACGACGATCGCCAGCGCTGCGGCACAGACCAGCACGATCGCCATCATGTTGGGCTTGTCGACCCCGAACACGTCGGGAATGAACCCGGTCGACAGCGACTGGAATGACTTCGGGAATGGTCCGATGTTCTGCCCGGCCAGAAGCCACAGCGTCAGCCCGCGGAACACCAGCATCCCGGCCAGCGTCACGATGAACGACGGGATGCGCCAATAGGCCACCCAATACCCTTGGGCCGCGCCGATCAGCAGCCCGACGCCGAGACAGGCCGGCACCACCGCCCAGACCGGCCAGTCCAGATTGACCGTCAGCACCGCAGCCACCGCACCGGTAAACCCGACGACCGATCCGACCGACAGGTCGATGTGCCCGGCCACGATCACCAGCAACATCCCCAGCGCCATGATGATGACGTAGGAGTTCTGCAAGAACAGGTTGGTGATGTTCTGCGCCGACAGGAAATCGACGCCCTCGAACACCCGCACGATCGCCACGAAGAACAGAACGATCGCGACCAGCGCTATCAACATGCCGTTTTCGCGCAGATGGCCGCCCAGATGCGCCCCGATACCGGTCTTTTCGCTCACGCCGCTTTTCCTTCGCTTTGCAGGATCATCGCCATGATGCGCTCCTGACTGGCCTCGGCCCGGGACAACTCGCCCACCAGACGGCCTTCGTTCATCACATAAATCCGGTCGCACATGCCCAGAAGCTCGGGCATTTCCGAGCTGATCATCACGACGCCGCGCCCCTGCGCGGCCAGCTCGTTCATGATGCCGTAGATCTCGAATTTCGCGCCCACGTCGATGCCCCGCGTCGGCTCGTCGAGGATCAGAACCTGCGGGTCGGTGAACAGCCACTTCGACAGGACTACCTTCTGCTGGTTGCCGCCCGACAAATTGACGACCTTCTGCATCACCCCCGGCGTGCGGATGTTCATCGCGCGACGGTATTCTTCGGCCACCTGCGTCTCGCGGCGCAGGCTGAGCACGCCGCTGGTCGCCACCCCCATCAGGTTGGCCAGCGTGATGTTGCGCACGATCGGCTCTTCCAGCACCAGCCCCAGCACCTTGCGGTCTTCGGTGACATACGCGAGCCCCGCGTCGATCGCCTTTGCCACGGTCGAGGTGTCGGCCACCGTGCTGCCCATCCGCACTTCGCCGGAGATGTTTCGCCCGTAACTGCGCCCGAACAGGCTCATGGCGAGCTCGGTGCGCCCGGCGCCCATCAGCCCGGCGATGCCGACGATCTCGCCTTTTCTGACTTGGAAATTGGCATCACGGATCATCTGGCGATCCTTCTGTTCCGGATGCCAGACGTTCCAGCCCTTCACCTCCATCAGCGTCTCGCCGATCTGCGGGGTGCGTTCCGGATAGCGGTGGGCCATGTCGCGACCGACCATGTCGCGGATGATGCGGTCCTCGGAAATCTCGGCCTTCGCCAGGGTCGAAACGCTGGCCCCGTCGCGGATCACGGTGATGCGGTCGGCGACGCGGCCGATCTCGTTCAGCTTGTGGCTGATGATGATCTGCGTCACCCCCTGCGCCTTCAGCTCCAGCATCAGGTCGAGCAGCTTCTGGCTGTCGTTTTCCTGCAGGGCCGCGGTCGGCTCGTCGAGGATCAAGAGCCGCACGTCCTTGGCCAGCGCCTTGGCGATCTCGATCAGCTGCTGCTTGCCAACGCCCAGCTTTTCAACCTTCGTCGTCGGCGCCTCGGTCAACCCGACCTTGCGCAGCAGGCTTTCGGTCTTCTGAAACGCCTTGGCCCAGTTGATCACACCGCGCGTTGCCACCTCGTTGCCAAGAAACAGGTTCTCGGCAATCGACAACAGCGGCACCAGCGCCAGTTCCTGATGGATGATGATGATCCCGCGCTCTTCGCTGTCGCGGATGTTGCGGCAGACCAGAGGCTTGCCGTCATAAAGGATGTCGCCGTCATAGGTTCCGTGCGGATAGACGCCCGACAGCACCTTCATCAGCGTCGACTTGCCCGCGCCGTTTTCGCCGCATATCGCATGAATCTCGCCGGGTTCCACAGACAAGCTGACGTTGTCCAACGCCCGCACACCGGGGAAGATCTTGCTGATCCCCCGCATTTCCAACAGTGCTGTCATGGAATCTCCCCGGAAGGGCCCGCCCCCGCTGCAACGGGGGCGGGCGATCCGCTTACTGCAGCTGGTCGGCCGTGTAGTAGCCCGACGTCACCAGAACCGCCTCATAGTTCGACACGTCCACCGGCTGGCTTTCCAGCAGGTAGGACGGGACGACCTTGACGCCGTTGTCGTAGGTGGTGGTGTCGTTGATCTCGGGCTCGCCACCCGACAGCACGGCATCGACCATCGCGACAGTGACCTTGGCCAACTCGCGGGTGTCCTTGAAGATCGACGAATATTGCTCGCCCGCGATGATCGACTTGACGGACGGCACTTCGCAATCCTGACCGGTCACGATCGGCATGGCCAGATCGCCCGAGCCATAGCCGACGCCCTTGACCGACGACAGGATGCCGATCGACAAGCCGTCATAAGGCGACAGCGCACCGTGCAGCGGCTTGTCGCCGTAGTTCGACGACAGCAGGTTGTCCATCCGGGCCTGCGCCACGGCACCATCCCAGCGCAGCGTGCCGACCACGTCCATGCCCATCTGGCCCGACGGGATCACGATATCGCCGGATGCGATCAGCGGGTCCAGAACCGACATCGCGCCGTTGTAGAAGAAGAAGGCGTTGTTGTCGTCGGGCGAGCCGCCGAACAGCTCGACATTCCACGGCTTCACGTCGGCAAAGCGCGCCTTCAGCCCAGCCACCAGGCTTTCGGCCTGCTGCACGCCGACCTTGAAGTTGTCGAACGTGGCATAGTAATCGACCGAGCCGGAATCACGGATCAGGCGGTCATAGGCGATGATCTTGATCCCGGCGGCGGCGGCGTTGTCCAGCGCGTTCGACAGGGTGGTGCCGTCGATGGCCGCGATGACCAGAGCCTTGACGCCCTTGGTGATCATGTTCTCGATCTGCGCCAGCTGGTTGGGGATGTCATCCTCGGCATACTGCAGGTCGGTGGTGTAGCCGGCCGCGGTAAACTGCTCGACCATCGAGGCGCCGTCCGAAATCCAGCGGGCCGACGATTGGGTCGGCATGGCGATGCCGATGGTGCCCTTGTCCTGCGCGAAAACCGGCAGGCCCGCTGCGGTTGCTGCGGCCGCAGCGCCACCCAGCGCCAAAAGCGCACGTCGTGAAAGTTGCATGTGTAATCCTCCCTGACCGCGCGAACCGGCGGCTGATCTGTGCGGCGGTCGAGTCTTCCCGTCCTGCCGTGCGCGCAGTCTTGCAGCGGTGCGACATATCCGTCAAACACTGAAACGGCATGGACACATAACCGGATTGATATGGAAAAGCTGCGCAATCCCGACGTGCTGATACAACGGGGCTTGAAACTCAGTCATCTGCGCCTGCTTTCTGCACTGGCCGACAGCGAGCACATCTCGATGGCGGCCGCGCAGATCGGCATCGCCCAGCCCGCCGCGTCCCGCCTGCTGTCCGAGATCGAGCAGATCGTAGGCCGCCCGGTGCACCAGCGCACCGGGCGCGGCATGGCGCTGACCGAGGTCGGCCTTGCCTTTGCCCGCCGCGCCCAGCGGATCCAGATGGAGTTGCGCGACGCCGCCCGCGACATGGCCGAGGCGGCATCGGGCGGGGCCGGTCATGTGCGGATCGGGTCCGTCACCGGCCCTGCCATCGACCGCGTGCTGCCGGTGCTGCGCAACGCGCGCTTGACCGCCCCGCAGGTGACGTTCGAGGTGATCGTCGCCCCGTCCGACATTCTGTGCGAACATCTGCTGTCGGGGCGCATCGACTTTGCCATCGGCCGCCCACCCGAGGGTCCGACGCGCCTGCTGTTCGACGTCACGCAGATTGCGACCGAACCTGTGGCGCTGGTCGTGCGACGCGGGCATCCGCTGGCACAGCACCCCGCCCCGACCGGCACCGATCTGCTGCGCTACGACTGGGTGATGCCGCCTGCGGATTCGCTGCTGACGCGGACTGTGCTGGACCGACTTCGGGCGCATGGGCTACAGGCCCCGCCGCAGCGCCTGTCCACCGCCTCGTTCCTGTTGACCTTCGCGTTGCTCCAGCAATCGAATGCCATCGCGCCGCTGGCCATGACGGTCGCCAACAGCTTTTCACGCCAGCCGGACGGGCCCTATGCCACCCTGGCCGTGGATCTGGGGATTGAAGTAGAACCTTTTGGTCTGGTCACCCGTGCCGGTGCCGTCCTGCCCCCCACCGCAGCGCAGATTGCCCATGACATGCAGACGCTGACCCAGCCGCCGTTCGACTGAGGCTAGGCCCGCGTCACATTCCCGTGATGGCGAGGCGGCCTGAAACTTCGATCACCTGCCCCCGTTCCTGCTGCACAGGGTCGGAATGGGTCCGGCCCCCCGTTAAATGGTGCTTTCATGAAAACAGTTGCCGTTGCCCTTGCCGTGACGCTCTTCTCGAGCCCGTTGTTCGCCGCCAACCCGCAGGTCGGCGGGGCTGACATGTTCGAGCAGAAGAACATCGTCGAGAACGCCGTGAACTCGCCGGTCCACACCACGCTGGTCGCCGCAGTCACCGCCGCCGGCCTGGCCGATGCCCTGATGTCGCCCGGTCCGTTCACCGTATTCGCCCCGGTCAACGATGCGTTCGCCGCCTTGCCCGCCGGCACGGTCGACACGCTGTTGCTGCCAGAAAACAAGGACATGCTGACCAAGGTGCTGACGGCCCATGTCGTCGCGGGCGACCTCAAGCTGGCCGATCTGCGCGCGCAGGTGGGCCGCGACGGCTATGCCAACGTGATGACGCTGTCGGGCGACGCGCTGTCGGTCAAGTTTCGCGGTGACACCGCGATGATTTATTCCGAAAGCCGCAACATCGGCACGATCACCATCGCGGATGTCGATCAGTCCAACGGCGTGATCCACGTCATCGACACGGTGATGATCCCCAAGTGACCCACGCCTTTTGCTTGTAACGAGTGACACGGGGGGCCTCGGCTCCCCGTTTTTCTTTACTCTGGCAGTGCGTCAACCTCGTAGCACCACACCTTGAATTCCTGCAGCAGGTGCGGCCCGAACGAATGGATCAGCGGCACGTCCGCCGCGTCGCGCCCTTGCGCCACCTTGATCCGCCCGATGCGCGGCTTGTTGTTGCGCGGGTCGAACGTCATCCAGCGCCCGCCCACGAACACCTCGATCCAGGCGCTGAAATCCATCGGGTTCACCACCGGCACGCCGATGTCGCCCAAATAGCCGTTCACATATCGGGCCGGAATGTTCATGCAGCGGATCAGCGCGATCGCCAGATGCGCGAAGTCGCGGCAGACGCCGGTCTGTTCCTGCCACGCCTCATAGGCAGTGCGGGTAAAGCGGGCATTCTGATAGTTGAACTTGATGTGGCCGTGCACATAGTCGCAGATCGCCTGCACGCGCGCCCAGCCGGTCGGCACATTGCCGAACAGATCCCAGGCGATCTGGCTCAACCGGTCGGTTTCGCAGTAACGGCTGCCCAGCAGATACATCAGCGTGTCGTCCGGCAGCGCGGCGATCGGCGTCTCTTGCCCCTGCGGCTCGACCAGGTCGTGCAGGCCGCTGTCGGCCATGATCCCGTCGCCCCACAGCCGGAACGGTCCGGGCGGCGCCACCATGCGGCGGCAGACATTGCCGAACAGGTCGCGGTACAGCGTGCTGGGAACGGCGGGCGTCAGGATCACTTCTTCGACGCGGCGCAGGTCGGACCGCCGTTCGTCCCGGATCGACAAGAGGCAGATCAGCGAGGTGTCCTGCGCGCAAGAGATCGTGATGTCATATCCGAACCGGATCAGCATGTTCAGCCTTTCTGCGACGCATCAAGGCAAAGGATGCCCAATCTGGCCGGGCGGCACCCGACCCTTCGCCAGACAAGCCGCGTCAACGGCGCCCGGTTCCCCGGTCCTGCCGCTGTTCGCCCGGAATTACAAGCTTTGGCCCGGCCAAGTCCGCCCCAACGGATGCCTCCCCGCCGATCTGCCCGTTTTCAGGGCAGAACCTCGGCGCGGCGCAGGCGGATCACCACATCGACCCGGCTGACCTGCATGCCCGCGGGCGCATCCGGCAATCCTTGGATCTTCAGCGTGTCGGCCGGCGCATCGGTCAAGGCGTGCGTCTCTTCCCAGTAGAAGTGCGGATGATCATCGACCCGGGTGTCGAAATAGCTGCGCGACCCGTCGACCACGACCTCGTTCAGCAGGCCCGCAGCGCAGAACGCCCGCAAGGTGTTGTAGACCGTCGCGAGGCTGACCTTTTCGTCGGCCTGCACGGCCGACGCGAACAGGCTTTCGGCCGTCACATGGCGGTTTTCGCCGTCGCCCACCAGCAACGCCGCAAGGGCCAGCCGCTGGCGTGTCGGGCGCAACCCGCCCTGTGCCAGCCACCGTGTGCTTCGGTCTTGCGTGGTCTGCGACATGCGGCCCCGACGTTGATCTTCTTCTGCTGTGCAATATAGGGCAACCGCGCGGCGGAATTCAATTGAAAACCCGGCAAACTCTGCGTGACCCCCTGCCCTTGCCACCCCTTCCCACCGGATGCTACAGGGTAATCCACAGCTGCGCAGCAAAAGGACCCCGGCCGCATGGGTGACTATCCAACGAGTTTCGACAAGGCCGCCTTGCTGTCTTGCGCGCGCGGAGAGTTGTTCGGTCCGGGCAATGCGCAACTTCCCGAACCCCCCATGCTGATGATGGACCGGATCACCGACATTTCCGAAGACGGCGGTCTGCACGGGATGGGCCACGTCCGCGCCGAATTCGACATCACCCCCGACCTGTGGTTCTTTTCCTGCCACTTTCCCGGCAACCCGATCATGCCCGGCTGCCTTGGCCTGGACGGGCTTTGGCAGCTGACCGGCTTCAATCTAGGCTGGCGCGGCTGGCAAGGGCGCGGCTACGCGTTGGGGGTGGGCGAGGTCAAGCTGACCGGAATGGTCCGTCCCGACCGCAAGTTGCTGACCTACCAAGTCGATTTCACCAAAACGGTGCAAAACCGCCGCCTGACCATGGGGGTTGCCGACGGCCGGGTTGAGGCGGACGGCGAAACCATTTACCTCGTCAAGGATATGAAAGTCGCACTGTCGGCCAGCTGACCCCCGGTCGCTGCGCCGAGTTGGCAACAGGAGGAACGCCCATGCGTCGCGTCGTCATCACCGGGCTCGGGATCGTGTCGTCGATCGGCAACACCGCTGCCGAAGTCGAGGCATCCCTGCGCGCCGGAAAATCCGGCATCGTCTTTGCCCCAGATTACGCCGAACACGGCTTTCGCTGCCGCGTTCATGGCGAGCCGCAGATCGACCTTGCCGCGCACATCGACAAGCGCGACCTGCGGTTCATGGGTGACGGGGCGGCCTACAACTTCATCGCCATGGACCAGGCGATCAAGGACTCCGGGCTCGAGTCCTCCGAAGTGTCGAACGACCGCACCGGCCTGATCATGGGGTCGGGCGGGCCGTCGACCAAATCCTTCTACCGCGCCCACAACATCGTGCGCGAAACCGGATCGCCCAAACGGATGGGTCCGTTCATGGTGACCAAGGGCATGTCGTCAACCAACTCGGCCTGCCTTGCCACCCCGTTCAAGATCCGCGGCGTGAACTATTCGATCACCTCGGCCTGCTCGACCTCGGCGCATTGCATCGGCAACGGGGTCGAACTGATCCAGATGGGCAAGCAGGACGTCGTGTTCGCCGGCGGCGGCGAGGAGCTGGACTGGACGCTGTCATGCCTGTTCGACGCAATGGGCGCGATGTCGTCCAAGTATAACGACACACCCCAAACCGCCTCGCGCCCCTATGATGCGACGCGCGACGGCTTCGTGATCGCGGGCGGCGGCGGCGTGGTCGTGCTGGAAGAACTGGAACACGCCCGCGCGCGTGGCGCGAAGATCTATGCCGAGGTGACCGGATACGGTGCCACCTCCGACGGCTACGATATGGTGGCACCCTCGGGCGAAGGCGGCGAACGCTCGATGCGTCTAGCGCTGGCGACGCTGCCGCAAGACCGCAAGGTGGCCTACATCAACACGCACGGCACCTCGACCGCCGTGGGCGACATCACCGAAATGCAGGCGATCCGCCGCGTGTTCGGCGCGGGACACACCCCGCCGGTGTCGTCGACGAAATCGCTGACCGGCCACAGCCTGGGCGCTACCGGCGTGCACGAGGCGATCTACAGCCTGCTGATGATGCAAGGCAATTTCATCGCGGCCTCGGCCAACGTTCAGACGCTCGACCCCGATCTGGACCCAAGCGAGATTGTGACGACGCTGCGAGAAAACGTCGAACTCGACTCGGTCCTCTCGAACAGCTTCGGCTTCGGCGGCACCAACGCGACGTTGCTGATGTCCAAATACCTCGACTGATCCGACACCTATAGGAGCGCCAGAATGGCCGATCTGATGAAGGGCAAACGCGGGCTGATCATGGGTGTCGCCAATGACCGCTCGATTGCCTGGGGCATCGCCAAGGCGATGCACGCCGAAGGCGCGGAACTGGCGTTTTCGTATCAGGGCGAAGCCTTTGGCAAACGGGTCGAGCCGCTGGCCGCGAGCGTCGGATCCGGTTTTCTGGTCGATGTCGACGTGATGAACGACGACAGTCTGGACGCGTGCTTTGCCAAGCTGGCCGATCGCTGGGGCAAGCTTGATTTTCTGGTCCATGCCATCGCGTTTTCCGACAAGAATGAATTGACGGGCCGGTTCATCAACACAAGCCGCGACAATTTCAGGAACTCGCTTTGCATATCGTGTTTTTCCTTCATCGACGTATCGCGCCGCGCCGCCGCCCTGATGCCCGACGGCGGATCGCTGATCACCCTGACCTTCCAAGGCTCCAACCGGGTCACGCCGAACTACAACGTGATGGGGGTGGCGAAGGCCGCTCTTGAATCCGCGGTGCGCTATCTGGCCAACGATCTGGGGCCGCAAGGCATCCGGGTCAACGCAGTGTCGCCCGGCCCGATGAAGACGCTGGCCGGGGCTGCGATCGGCGGGGCCCGGGCCACCTTCCGCCACACCGAGGCGAATGCGCCCTTGCGCGTCAATGCCACGCTGGAAACGGTCGGCGGTGCGGCGGTGTTTCTGGCATCGGACTATGGGGCCTGCACGACGGGTGAAATCCTGCGAGTCGATGGCGGCTATCACGTGCTCGGCATGCCGCAGTCCGAAAACCTGTGACCACAGGGCTGCCCGCCAAGCGCCGTGCATTGTCCGAACAGCGTCACCGGGCAGTTCCGGTCATGATCCAGGCCCGGTCGATCGCCAGAACCCGCTCCATCGCCGCGCAGACGGCCTCTGGGGCACCGGCACTGATCCCTTGGGCGATGGCGGCGTACAGGGCCGCCTTCTCTTCAGCCAGATCGGTGATCCCGGCACGGATGCGCGGCCCGGTGGCCTGCACCACGCCGAACTCGACGAGCCCCGAGGCAGTGCGCAGAAACGGATTCTGCGTCGCCTCGCACAGTATGCGGTGGAATTCGAACTCGGCCAGCGCGAACGGCTCGCCCATGCGGGTGTTGGCGTTGCGCTGGTTGAGCCAGTAGGTCAGCATCCGCACCTGTTCGGCACTGCGCCTAGCGGTCGCCAGTGTTGCGGTCTGCAACTCGACCGTTTCGCGCAGCTCGACAAAGCTGGCCAGAAAGGCGGCATCCGGCCCCGCCTCCAGGATCCAGGCCAGCACCTGCCGGTCGAACAGATTCCAGCGGTTGCGCGGCAGAACCCGCGTGCCGACCTTGGCGCGCGCCTCGACCAGTCCCTTGGCCTCCAGAGTCTTGATCGCCTCGCGCAGCACGGTGCGCGACACGCCGTAGGCATCCATCATCTCGGCGTCGTTGGGCAGGATGCTGCCCACGGCAAAGCGGCCCTGCGCGATGCCAAGGCCGACTTCAGTAATTACGTAGGAGTGGTAGTTGCGCGGGGTCTGCCGTCCGGAGAGCAGGCGCACCAGGCTCCCGGGTTCGCTCATGTCAGGTCTTCCAAAACGCTTTCTTACCCGGTGCGCGTGCCTGCGCTGAAAAAACCAACCGTTGTAGAAGGATGAACATAAACAACAGCGCGCCGATGACAATCTTCGTCCACCAGCTGGACAGCGATCCGTCGAACACGATGTAGGTCTGGACCAGCCCCTGCAGCATCACGCCGATGAAGGTGCCCGCGACAAATCCGTAACCGCCGGTCAACAGCGTCCCGCCGATCACCACGGCGGCGATGGCATCCAGCTCGACCCCCAGCGCCGACAGCGAATACCCGGCAGAGGTGTAAAGCGAAAACACAATCCCGGCGAGGCCGGCCAGCGTCGAGGAGAGGGTGTAGATCAGGATGGTGGTGCGCGCGACCGGCACCCCCATCAGCGCCGCCGAGGTTTCGTTGCCACCCAGCGCGTAGACGTGCGACCCGAACCGGGTGCGATGGGCCAGCATGATGCACACGCCAAAGACCGCCAGCATCACCATCGCGATCACCGTCAGACGCCCGCCGCCCGGCAGCAGGATGTAGCCCCTCGAGATGGCGGTATAGACCTCATGCTTGATGCCGATGCTGTCGGGTGACAGCACCGACGCCCCGCCCCGCGCCAGAAACATCCCCGCCAAGGTGACGATGAACGACGGCACCTTGAGGTAATGGATCGCCGCCCCCATCACCGCGCCGAATGCCGCCGAAACGGTCAGCGCGATGGCGAACGCAACGAACGGATGCAACCCCGCCCACATGATCAGCGTGGCGATCAGCACGGTGGTGAACCCGATCACCGCCCCCACCGACAGGTCGATCCCGCCCGAGATGATGACAAAGGTCATCCCCACCGCCGCGATGCCCAGAAAGGCGTTGTCGGTCAGAAAGTTGCCCAGCACGCGAGTCGACGCCATCGCCGGGAACTGCAGCACCGCCGCCAGATAGGCCAGCGCAAAGATCACCGTCGTGGCGATCAGCGGACGCAACGCGCGGTTCATGCGGTTTTTCCTTTTGCCGGTGCTGCCGCTGCGGGCGCCATGCGGCGGCTCAGCCATTGGCTGGCCAGCGGCGATTGCAGCATCAGGATCAGGATGATCACCCCCGATTTGACGACCAGGTTAAATTGCGGCGAAAAGCCCGAGATCAGGATGCCGGTGTTCATCGCCTGGATGATCAGCGCGCCGACCACCGCCATCGGGATGGAAAACCGCCCACCCAGCAGCGACGTGCCGCCGATCACCACGGCCAGAATGGCGTCCAGCTCGAGCCACAGCCCGGCGTTGTTGGCATCCGCACCACGGATGTCCCCCGAGACGACCAATCCCGCGACGGCAGCGCAGAACCCGGCAAATGTGTAGACGACCATCAGCAGCAACCGGCTGGAAATGCCGGCAAAGCGCGCGGCGGACCGGTTCACGCCGACCGCCTCGATCAGCAGGCCCAACGCGGTGCGCCGCACGGCAAGGGTGGCCGCGATCATCAGGCATAGCGCGATCACCGTCGGCATCGGCAGCCCGAACAGCGATCCGGTGCCGATAAAGATCAGCACCGGGTCCGCGAAGGTGACGATCGACCCTTCGGTGACCAGCTGCGCCAGCCCCCGCCCAGCCACCATCAGGACCAGCGTCGCAATGATCGGCTGAATGTCGAGATAGGTGACCAGCACCCCGTTCCACAAACCGCACAGCAGCCCGACCGCCAGGGCCGCCGCGACGGCGACGATGGCCGGGCTGCCGCTGGTGACCAGCACCGCCGCCACCGCGCCCGCAATCGCCATTACCGCCCCGACCGACAGATCGACCCCCTTCGTCGCGATCACGGCCGTCATGCCGATCGCCAAGATCGCCACCGGCGCGCCCCGGTTCAGCACGTCGATCAGACTGCCGAACAGACGCCCATCCTGCCAGGTGATGCTGAAAAAGCCCGGAAACAACAGCCAGTTGATGAACATGACCGCGGCCAGTGCCGCAAACTGCGGGCGCATCAGGCCCTTCCAGGAAAGGCGCTTCATGGGGAAACCTCGGTATTGCGATTCTCGGCGGCGATCGCCGCCACGATGACCGACGGCGCGATATCCTCGCCGCGCAGTTCGGCCACCATCTCGCGGTCGCGCATGACGACGACTCGGTTCGAATAGGCCACCACCTCGTCCAGTTCGGACGAAATCACCAGCAGGGCCAGCCCTTCTTCGCGCAGACGTGCGATGGTGCGGACAATCTCGGCATGGGCGCCGACGTCGATGCCGCGCGTCGGCTCGTCGAGGATCAGAAAGCGCGGATCGATGGCCAGCCAGCGCGCCAGGATCACCTTCTGCTGATTGCCGCCCGACAGCAGCTTGACCGGCATGTCGTGGTTGGCCGCGCGGATGTCCAGATCTTCGGCGTAGCGCCCCGCCACCTCGTCCTGCTCGTCGCGGTTCAGCGCCCGGAACCAGCCGAGCTTGGCCTGCAGCGCGATGATGATGTTCTCGCGCACCGATAGATCGCCGAAAATGCCGTCCAGCTTGCGATCCTCGGGGCAGAAGCCGAAGCCGGCGGCGATGGCCTGTGCGGGGTTGCGGATGGACACCGTCTTGCCGCCCACGCTGACCTCGCCGCTGTCGGACGGATCGACGCCGAACATCAGCCGCGCCATTTCGGTGCGCCCCGACCCCAAGAGACCGGCCACGCCGACCACCTCGCCTTCGTGCAGCGCCAGGGTAAACGGGGCGACATGGCCCGCGCGCCCCAGTTTGCGAAACTCGACCTGCGTCTGGCCTTGTACGCCGTCGGCCACGCCAGTCGGGCGCTGGTCGTAGGCCAGATCCTTGCCCAGCATCATCCGCACAACTTCGGTCGCAGTCAGTAGCGACAGCGCGCGGGTGCCGATCAGCTTGCCGTTGCGCAGGATGGTCACCCGGTCGGCGATGGCAAAAACCTGATCCAGAAAATGGGTGATGAAGATGATGGCCAGCCCGCGCGCCTTGAGCGCCGCGATCACCTCGAAGATCTTCTGAACCTCCTTGGCGTCGAGGCTGGCGGTCGGTTCGTCCAGCACCAGAACCTTGCCCGACAACTCCACCGCGCGGGCGATCGCGACGATCTGTTGCACGGCGACCGAAAAGCTGCCCAGCTCCGCCCGCACGTCGATGTCGAGCCCATAGCTCGCCAAAAGATCGCGTGCCCGCGCATCGATCACGCGCCGCTGCACGATGCCGAACCGCGTGGGCTGGTGGCCGAGAAACAGGTTTTCCGCGACCGACCGGTTCGGCAGCAGGTTGACTTCCTGATAAACCGTGCCGATGCCATAGGTCTGCGCCTGCAACGGATCGCTGAACCGCACCGGCGCACCGTCCAGCAGCACCTCGCCCTCGTCGGGCTGATAGGCCCCGGTCAATATCTTGATCAGTGTGGATTTTCCTGCGCCATTCTCGCCCAGCAGGGCATGCACCTCGCCGGGCTGAACCGCGAAATCGACGCCGTCCAGCGCACGGTGCTGGCCAAAAATCTTGACGATCCCGCGTGCCTCGACCCTGGGCCCCGCTGTGATGGACCCGGTGACCCCGGACATGGCAATCCCCCCTTGTTCCGTCTGGCTACTGTTGTGCGTTTGCCCGAACAAAGCAATTCCGCCGGCCGGGTTTCCCCGGCCGACGGCAGCTGAGGCGGGAGCGGTCCTCAGTAACCCAGGCCCTTGCGACGGTCGTACTCGCCCTGCGGATCGTCCGCCGGGGTGTACAGCTTCGACTCGGTGATGATGAACTTCTCCGGTGCCGTGCCGCCGTTCAGATAGGCGTCGAGCGCGGCAAAGGCGGGGCCCGCCATGTTCGGCGTCAGCTCGACCGTCGCGTTCGCTTCGCCCGCGGCCATGGCGGCAAAGATGTCTGGCACGGCGTCGATCGACACGACCAGAATGTCGCTGCCCGGCTTCAGGCCCGCATCCTTGATCGCCTGAATGGCACCCACGGCCATGTCGTCGTTGTGCGCATAGACCGCACAGATGTTTGCGCCGCCGCCTTCGGCCTTGAGGAAGCCTTCCATGACTTCCTTGCCCTTGGACCGGGTGAAATCGCCGGTCTGGCTGCGCAGGATCGTGACGTTGGTGGCCGCGGCGATGCCTTCCTCGAAGCCCTGCTTGCGGTTGATCGCGGGAGACGAACCCACGGTGCCCTGCAGTTCGACCACGTTGCACGGCTTGTCGCCGACCTGGCCAACCAGCCATTCACCGGCGACGCGGCCTTCCTTGACCTGATCCGACGCGACCGAGGTCAGGTACAGGTCTTCGGGCGCATCGATGCCGCGGTCCAGCAGCACGACCGGAATGTTGGCTTCCTTCGCCTCGGTCAGCACCTCTTCCCAGCCGGTCGCAACCACGGGGGCGATCAGGATCGCATCCACACCCTGCGCGATGAAGCCGCGAAGCGCCTTGATCTGGTTTTCCTGCTTTTGCTGCGCGTCGGCAAACTTCAGGTCGATGCCCAGCTTTTCGGCCTCGGCCTTGGTGACCGACGTTTCCGCCGCCCGCCAACCGGATTCCGATCCGATCTGAGAAAAGCCGATGACTTTGCCTTCCAGGCCCTGCGCATAGGACGCCGAAGACAAAAGGGCCACGAGGCTCGCAGCGCGTGCGAGCGTCTTGATGATGGTCATGAATCCCTCCCTAGGATTTTGAGGCAGGCGTCTCCACTCGCCAACCTGCGTCAAGGCTAGCAAAAGTAATACTATATGTAAAATACCAAGTTTGGCCGAACTTGGATCGTTAAATTACTGATTTAAATCCATTATTTTTGGCAGCAGCCACGCCGCGATGCAGATATTCCGCGCCGCGTTGCAGAAACACAAGAAGGTTTTTCGCCCCATTCGCCCCTTGTCGGACAAGTTTCGGCAACAGGGGAATCATGACCTTTCTTTGCGGCAACGACGTCAAACCAGCGCGCGGCGGTGGTCGGGGACTTGCATGGCCGAGCACAGACGGGTATCAGGTCTCGCAGCGCGGGCGTTGTGTAATGGTAAGACCTCAGCCTTCCAAGCTGAAGACACGGGTTCGATTCCCGTCGCCCGCTCCAAAATCCTGCTACCTTCCGACGAACTCGAACGAAAAGCTGCGGCCGACGCCTGCGGGGGGCGGTGGGAACGGGGCCGATCGTTCGATGTGGCCGACCGCCAGCCGGTCCAGCGCCGGGTTGCCCGAAGACTGCAGGATGCCGACGCGCGCCACCCCGCCGTCCCCGGCCACCGAAAAGCCCACGACGACAACCCCCTTGCCGACGCCGGGCTGCCGTCGCGTCGCGCGCACCTTTTTCAGAACCGACCGGGCATAGGCGGCGGTCGAAACGGGCTTGCCCCCGCCCTTGGCGATCACCCCGGGCGATGGTGCCGACGGCGCGGCGGACGCGACCGGTGCGGCGGGCGCTTGCGGCTTTGCAACGGCCTCGCGGGCCGGTCGCCTTGGCGGGGCGTCGGGGCGCGGTGGCGCGATCTGTGGCGGGGACGCGTCTGACACCGCTTGCTCGGCGGGCATGGCGGCGGGAACCGACAGATCCGACAGGGCGGGCACGTCCGGTGCGGGCAACGTGACGTCCGGGGCGCTGGACTGGGACACCGCCGCCTCGGGTGAAGGCGAAAGGGGTGGCGGATCGGCGGATGGCTGCGGTGGTGCAGCCGGATCGGACGCGTCGTCCTGCGCGTCCGGCGCAGCCTCGGCCAAGGCGGCAATGGCCGGTGCCGCAGGGGGCACCTGCCCGAGATCGAGCATCAAGGGCACGTCAGACGTCTCTGTGCGCAGCAGCGCGGCGCCAAGCGCACCCAGCAGCGCCGCCGCCGCAAGCCCCGCCCCGAACCAACCGGCAAGACCGGCACCAGGTGCAGCCTGACGGCTCACGGCGGCGTCTCCAGCCCGACCAGCGCGACCTTCAGATACCCCCCGACGCGCAGCGCATCAAGGACGCGCATCACCGCGCCATACTCCACCGTCCGATCGGCGCGCAGGAATACCGGCGTGTCGCGTCGGCCCGCCGTGCGCGAGTCCAGCGCGGCGGCAAGGCGTGCGGGGTCCACCGGACCCTCGTCCAGCATCACGGTTTCCGACGCCGTCACCGTCAGCCAGACAGTATCCTCCGGTCGGCCGGCCGGCGGGGCTGTCACGGACGGCAGGTTGACCGCAACGTCGACAGTCGACAGCGGCGCCGCCACCATGAACACGATCAGCAGCACCAGCATCACGTCGATGAACGGTGTGACATTGATCTCGCTTTGCTCATCGCCTTCGTCAGCCAGCGGTCCGGCCATTCAAACCCCCATCCGGGCGTCCATCGCCCGGCTCGTCTGGTGCAGCACCTCGGCAAGACCGTCGGCCAACAGGTGGCGATAGGCCCGGATGCGCCGCATCAAATGGTTATAAAGCAGAACGGCCGGAATCGCCGCGACGAGTCCCAGCCCGGTGGCCAGCAGCGCCTCGGCGATACCAGGAGCGACCACGGCCAGGTTCGTCGTGCGGGTGGCTGCGATCGCCAGAAAGCTGTTCATGATCCCGAACACCGTGCCGAACAGCCCCACGAACGGCCCCACCGCCCCGATCGACGCCAGAATACCGGTCCCCGCCCGCAAACGTTCGGTCGCCCCGGCGTCGATCCGCGCCAGCGTCAGGTCCAGACGCTCGCGCACCGATGCGCGCAACGCCGGCGTCAGGGTGGCCGGCAGGTCAGCGAGTTCCGCCGCCGCCGCCTGTGCAGCCTGCGCCAACGGACAGGCACCGGCCGGGCCGGTCAGCCCGCCCGCCAACGCGCGACGGGCCCGCCGCAACCGCACGAAGGCTTGCGGCACCTGGATCAGCTTGTAGATCAGCACCGTCATCACCGCGAACACCGCCCCCGCCAACAGGGCCATCACCCCCTGCACCACCGGATGCGCCCGGGTGACCAAGCCCATGAGATCGGCCTCGGCGAGCGGTGCAGCGGCAGCCGTCTGCGCCGCCGCCCGCTGGGCCACGACGCCGATCACGATCGACAGGATCGCGCACGCGCGTCCGCCGGGGCCTACCATGTCAACGACTTTCCGATCGTAAGCTTGGCGTTGCGCCCTGCCCCGTTGTCCAGCGTCAGATTGTTGCGATAGGTGACGTCGAAGACGTTCTCGACGGTGAAATCCACCTTCAGGCCGGCCAACGCGCCCGTCTCGGGCGTCCATGTCATGAAGACATCCTGCGTGTCATACGCGACGGCCGAGGTGGTGGCCGATGCGGTCGTGATGCCGTCGTGCCACTGGCTGCGCAAGCCCAGCACCAGACCCTGCGCAGGCAGTTTTGCCCCCAGCGTCAGCATGACGGTTTCGGCCGGCGTGTCGGGCAGGGTCAGACCCGTCGCGCTGTCCTCGGACCGGATCGCGGCATAGCCGACCTGCGCGAACCAGGCGTCGGCATCATAGCCCGCCTCAAGCTCGACCCCCCAGATCTCGGACGCGGCAAGGTTCTGGTAATAGGACGCATCCGGCGTCGTGTCGGATGACGGGCGCACCACGATCTTGTCTGTCAGATCGTTGTAGAACCCGGTGACCTTGACCCGCAGACTGTCGTTGGCCTGCAGCAGGCCGTCGCGCTGCACGGCAAACCCCAACTCCACCGTATCGGCCTGTTCGGGGTCAAGATCGGTTGACGTCGTGCGAACCGGAACGCGGCCCGGCGTCGGGTTGTATTGGTACAACTCGTCCAACGACGGCATCCGTTCGGTATGGGCCACCGACCCGAACACCGAAACACTGTCGGACAGTTTGTAAAGCGCCGCCAATTTTGGCGACAGGGCGGTGTAGTCGGCGTCCTCGCCACCGTTTGCCGCGGCATCTGCCGACGGCGCATATCGGCCAAAGTCGATGCGCACACCGGGGATCAGCGTCAGGCGGTCGTTCAGCGTGAACTCGCCCTGCGCATAAAGCCCCAGCCGACGGTCCGTGCCTTCGGGGTGAAAGGCCATCGCGCCGAGACTGGACGATGCGCTGCGGTCCTGCGACGACACCTGCGCGCCGACGACCAGATCGCCGGTCCACGCGCCAAACGACAGGTCGGACCGGTGTTCGATCTTCAGCGCGGTGGTCGCATAACTGAGGTCCGTATCGCACAGAACCTGGCTGTCACCCGGCGCACAGGCCATGTCCATCGAGAAGTCGGATTTTTCGACCTCGGTCCGGGTGTGGGACAGTTGCGCCGACAACCCGCCCCGGCGCCATGTCAGGCTGACCGTGTCGTCGATCGCCTGCACATCGTTCGTGCCGAAGATATCGGTGGCGGACCCCGGCGTCGGGCCGAAGAACGCAAGGTCGCCCGTCTGCGCGACCGAGGCGTCGTCCAGGTCGGTGTCGGTGCGCGACGCGGCGAAGGTCAGGCTCTGGTCGCCGTCGATGTACCACACCACCTTCGCCAACCCCGACACAGACCGGTGCGCGGTGCCCGGAATGACGTCGCCCGATCCGTCATGCACGTCGCCACCCTCGGCGCGGTTCAGGGCTGCCAGAAACTCGGTATCGCCCCGGCGCGCGGCCCAGATCATCCCGGCACGGCGTCCGTCGCCGTTTCTGGAATACCCGGCACTGAACCGCAGGGCGGTCGCGTCGCCCGCGTCGGACAGAAAGTCGGCCGGGTCGCGCGTGGTAAAGGCGACCGCCCCGCCGATGGCACCTGCGCCGTACAGCGTCGAGGATGCCGCCCCGCGCAGAACCTCGACCCGCTTGTAAAGGTCGATGTCGCCAAAGAACGATCCCATGCGATAGGACTCGTAGAACTTCTGCGCGCCATCGACCGTGACCACGATCCGCTGTTCGGACGCGGTCTGTTCTGCGTTGCCGATACCGCGGATGTTGATCGCCTGCCCCAGCGGCCGGGTGGAGGCCCCGGTGGCCTGCACGCCCGGCACCGTCTGCAGCACGTCGCCGATGCTGTCGGCCTGGGCGCGATCCAGATCGTCCTGATCCAGCGCCGTGACGGCTTGCGGCGTGTCTATGGCCACCTTCGGGGCCCCGGCCCCCAGCACGATCCGGCCCAGCATCTGGAAGACCGACTCCTGCGGCACGGTGGTGTCCGCGGGCAGATCCTGCGCGGCAGCCGGAGGGATGGCGAGGGTCAAGGCGGCAACGGTCAGCATCAGGTGCCTGCGCGCGGCAGGCCGGAATGGTATCGGCATGGTCGTCCCTTCGAGGTGCGGTGGAGGGAAGGGCTGGCCGAGCGATAGGCGCGCAAGCTGGCAGAAAAAATTCTGACTTGAACTGTCAGGAATTGGCTTTTAGAAATGCTGACAGTTGTTGTCAACTATCAATGCGCCGCCCGTTGCGACGCGACCACCCACCGCGCCCCAGCCTTCTGCCAGAGACGCGCGTCCCCGATCTTTGGAAGGATGCCCCATGGCCAAAACCGGCGCCAATCCCGCCCTGCTTAAACCCGTCGCCTCGCCCAAACCCGACGCCGCCGCCATCCGCGCGCTGCGTGCCGAAACCCCCGGGCCGCGCGCCCGCGACTTTGCCGACAGTCACGGCTTCACCGAGGCCGATCTGGTGGCCGCCCATGTGGGGCACGGCGCCACGGCGCTGGTCGCCGACCCTGACCGGCTGGTGCCGTGGGTGAAACGGCTGGGCGATGTGCTGGCGCTGACGCGCAACGAGGCCTGCGCGCATGAACGCCGCGGGCACTACAGCGACTATCGCACCGGCGCCTTAGCCGCGATGGTGCTCGACCCCGAGATCGACCTGCGGATCTTTCCCGCCCACTGGGTACATGCGTTTGCGCTGGACGAACTGGGTGAAGACGGCCCCAGGCGCAGCTTGCAGGTGTTCGATGCGGCCGGCGATGCGGTGCACAAAATCCACCTCGGCCACGGGTCGGCGCACGACCACTTCGCCCCGCTGATTCGTGCGCTGCGCCATCCGGCGCAGGTGGATGTGCTTGACCTTTCCCCGCGCAGGCCGGTCGAGCCGGCACGGGGCAATGCCGGATCGGCGGCGGCTTTGCGGACCGGCTGGGACCAGCTGACCGATACGCACCAGTTTCCCGGCATGGTGAAGGATCACCAGATGAACCGGCTTGGCAGCTACCGCATCGCGGGCGCGCCCTATGTGCAAAGGCTGGAGCCGTCGGCGGTCACCGCGAGCCTGCACGCGGCGGCGGACGCGGCGATCCCGGTCATGATCTTCGTCGGCAACGCCGGATGCCTGCAGATCCACGGCGGCCCGATCGCCCGGGTCGTGGCGATGGGGCCATGGATCAACGTCATGGACCCGCGCTTCAACCTCCACCTGCGCGCCGACCGGATCGCGGAAGTCTACCGCGTCTGGAAGCCCACCCGCACCGGCGCGGTGCACAGCGTCGAGGCGTTCGACGACCGGGGTGCGCTGATCCTGCAGATCTTCGGCTATCGCAAGGACGCCCCTGCCACCGCATGGAACGCGCTGACCGCATCCTTGCCGCCGTTGATGCCGGTGCCGGCATGATGCGCCTCGCCATCACCGCCCTGCTGACGTTCGCGGTTCCCGCAGCGGCACAGGACCGCGTCGTGTCGCTGGGTGGATCGGTCACCGAAATCGTGGCGGCGCTGGGGGCTGCAGACCGGCTGGTCGCCCGCGACAGCACGTCGACCTTCCCGCAAGGCATCCTCGCCTTGCCCGACGTGGGCTATGTGCGCGCGCTGTCCGCCGAAGGTGTGCTGTCGATGCAGCCCACGCTGATCCTTGCCGAAGACGGCGCGGGCCCGCCCGAAACGATGCAGGTCCTGCAGGCCGCCAGCATCTCGCTGGTGTCGATGCCCGACGCGCGGACGCCGGACGGGGTTTTGGCCAAGATCGCCGCCGTGGCCGACGCGCTGGATCTGCCGCAAGAAGGCGCGCGGCTCGGGGCTGAGGTGACCCGCGGTTTTGCCGCGGCCCGCGCCGCGGCCGCAACCGTCAAGACGCCCCGGCGCGTGCTGTTCATCCTGTCGCTGCAAGGCGGCCGGGTGATGGCGGGCGGCGCGGGCACGGCTGCCGAAGGCATCATCACACTGGCGGGCGGGGTCAATGCCGCGACCGGGTTCGACGGCTACAAACCGATGACGGACGAGGCGGTTCTGGCAGCCGCCCCCGATGTGATCCTGATGATGGACCGCGAGGGCGATCAAGCCATCGGCGACGCCGACATCCGGGCGCAGCCCGCGCTGGCCGCCAGCCCGGCGGCAGCGTCGGTCGCAATCGTGCGGATGGACGGCATGTTGCTGTTGGGCTTTGGCCCGCGCACCCCGCAGGCGGCGCTGGCGCTGCACGCGGCACTTTATGATCCGAAAGGCTAGGCGATGACCGTTGCAACCCTTGACCCCTTGCGTGGCGGTCGCAAACCCGGCCTTGCGGTGTGGCTGCTGGCGGGCGTCGGCCTGGCCAGCCTGTTGTCGGTGACGATGGGGGCCGCGGGAGTCGGGCCGTTTCGGCTGGCGGCGGCGCTTTCGGGCGGCGATCCGCTGTCGCTGGCCGAACGGGTGGTGCTGTTCGACATCCGCCTGCCGCGTCTGGGGTTGGGGTTGCTGGTGGGTGCGGCACTTGCGGTGTCGGGCACGCTGCTGCAGGGCCTCTTTCGCAACCCGCTGGCGGATCCCGGGATCATCGGGGTGGGCGCCGGCGCAAGTCTGGGCGCGGTGCTGGCCATCGTGGTTGGCGGTTTGATGCCACCTGCGGTAAGGGCTTTGACCGGCGGCCATCTGGTGGCGCTGGCGGCGGGCCTTGGCGGCTGGCTTTTCACGGTCGGGCTTTATCGCATCGCCTCTGCGGGCGGGCGCACCCTCGTGGCGACGATGCTGCTGGCGGGCATCGCGCTGGGGGCGCTGGCCGGCGCGATGATGGGGGTGCTGGTCTATATGGCCGACGACCGCCAGTTGCGCGATCTGACCTTCTGGGGGATGGGGTCGCTTGCCGGGGCGACCTGGACCAAGCTGCTGACGGTGCTGCCGCTGATGGGCGCGGTCGTCGTGCTGGCCCCGCGCCTAGGCCGCGGGCTGAACGCGCTGGCCCTGGGCGAGGCGCAGGCACACCATCTGGGGATCGAGGTGCAGCGGCTGAAACGGTTGACCGTGCTCGCCGTTGCCGTGGCCACGGGTGCGGCGGTGGCGGTGTCGGGGGGCATCGGCTTTGTCGGCATCGTGGTGCCGCATCTGTTGCGGCTGGCGCAAGGTCCCGATCACACCCGGCTGCTGCCGCATGCGGCCCTGCTTGGGGCGGCGCTGCTGGTCTGCGCCGACCTTGTGTCGCGCCAGATCGTGGCCCCCGCCGAACTGCCGATCGGCATCGTGACGGCCTTGCTGGGCGCACCGGTGTTCTTGTGGATCCTGCTGCGGCAGGCGCGTGCGTGGCAAGGCTGACCCATGCTGGACATCGCGGATCTGCACGTCCGGCTGGCGGGACGCGCCGTGTTGCAGGGCATTGCCCTGACCGCCAGGGCGGGCGCGGTCACGGCCATCTGCGGCGCGAACGGGGCCGGCAAAAGCACCCTCCTGCGCGCCGCGCTGGGTGAAATACCGTCGACCGGGACGCTGACGCTGAACGGGCGCGACCTGCGTGGCCAGACGGCGGCGGCGCTGGCCCGCCAGCGCGCCGTTCTGGCGCAGGACACGCAGTCGGCCTTTGCGTTTTCGGTGGCCGAGGTCGTGACGATGGGGCACGAGGCCGGTGCCAGCGCGCACGACCCCGACGTGGTTGCGCACAGCCTGCAGGCGGTCGGTCTGTCCGGTCACCAGAACCGCCCGCTGCAAAGCCTTTCGGGTGGCGAGCGGCAGCGCGTCCATCTCGCGCGGGCGCTGGCGCAGGTGTGGGCGCCGCGCGGCCCCGACGGCCCGCGCTGGCTGTTTCTTGACGAACCGGCTGCCAGTCTCGATCTTGGCCAGCAATTGCAGATGATGGCGCTGGTGCGCCGCTATGCCGAGGCGGGGGGCGGCGTGGTGATGGTCATGCACGACCTGAACCTGACCGCCCATGTGGCCGATGCGGTCGCGTTCCTGATCGACGGGCGCGTCGCTGCCGCAGGCCCGCCGTCCGAGGTGATCACCGCCGACCTTCTGGGGCGGGCCTATGGGTGCACGGTGGCGATGAACACCGCGCCCGCGGCCGGCCCGTGGTTTCTGCCGCAATGCTGTGCGCCCAGCCAGTGACCCGCCGCACCGCCCCCGGACAAGGCTATCGCAAACGCGTGGCCGGTCTGCGATACCCGGACCGAGTGTGAGTCCGGTCGGCCCGCCATCCGCCGTTGGGTGCAGTGCAAGGCGTCGGAAAACCCGGGGAAAGGAACAGCGAGATGGCCTATTGGGGTGAGTGTCAACGTGGTGCGGTGGATCTGCTGACGATCGGCGACGGCATGTCCTGCACGGCGCGCATCGGCACGCAAGGCGCGCGCCTGGTGCAGCTGTGGGTGCCGGACCGTCACGGGACGCCCGCCGACATCGTACTCGGCCACGATCTGCCTGCCGCTTATGAAACCCCCGCAAGCACCTATTTCGGTGCAACCTGCGGACGCTATGCCAACCGGATCGCGGGGGGACGGTTCGATCTGGACGGTCACACCGTGCATCTGGACCGCAACGAAGGCCAGAACCACCTGCACGGCGGCACGGACGGCTTCGATCGCCAGATCTGGACGGTCACGCAGGCAGACGACCGCGCCGCCACCCTGCACCTGCACAGCCCGGATGGCGCGATGGGCTATCCCGGTGCGCTGCAGGCCAGCGTGACCTACGCCTTCACCGCGCCTGGTGAGTTGCAGATCACGATGACCGCGTCGGTGTCCGGTCGCCCGTCCGTGGTGAACATGGTGAACCACGCCTATTTCAACCTTGCCGGCCAGGACGGCGGCACCGTCGCCAGCCAGTTGTTGCAGATCGACGCCAATACCTACCTGCCGGTGGACGCGGCCCTGCTGCCGCAGGGCCCCCAGGCGTCGGTGGCGGGAACGCACTTTGATTTTCGCACACTGCGGCCGATCGGGGCAGACGTGCCGCGCGGCGGCTTTGATCACAACTTCTGCCTGCGTGCGTCCGACGGGCCTTCGGTCGTCGCGGTCGATCCGGCGTCGGGCCGCGCGCTGCGGCTTTGGACGGATCAGCCGGGCGTGCAGTTCTACACCGGGGCGCATGTGCCTGCGGGTCTGGTCGGCAAGACGGGGGCCCGTCTCGGCCCCGATCACGGGTTTACGCTGGAAACGCAGACCTGGCCCGACAGCCCGAACCGCGCCGAATATCCGCCCGCCACCCTGCGCCCCGGCCAGACCTATCGCCACCAGATGCGGTTCGATTTTTCGCCCGATTCAGTGGCGGTGCCCGACGCTCTCACGCAGGCGTGAGCACTGTTTATCGCCCGCGCGATGGTCGGCGGGTCCGAAACGCAGCAAGACGCGCTATCTTTGCGATGCTGGCATGCTTGGCGCATCGCCACGGCACCGAAGGCCACCGGATAGGAGAATGCAGATGACCCACCCCCTGATCACCCGCCGCGCCGTCATCCTCGGCGCAGGCGCCGTCGCGGCGACGGCCCTGTCGGGGCTGCGCCTTCCGGCCGCGGCGCAAGGCCAGACCTTCGATCCGACCCCGACCATGCGGGGCGGGGCCAACAACTATCGTCCCGGCGCACCGATCGTCGGCCGGATCGGCGGCGGCGGCTTCTGGATGACCGGCACCGTGCGCCGGGCAGGCGACGGGATGCCGCTGGCGGGCCAGCGCATCCAGGTCTGGGCGCATACGACCGAAGGCCACGAACGCGACCCGCAAAGCCACGGCGCGACCCTGACCGACGCCGACGGCGTGTTTCGACTGGAGATGCCGCAGATCGTTCCTGCCTTCGGCCAACCGCACGGCCACCTTGCCTATGACAGCGGCGACTTCGAAACGGTGTTCCTGCGCCCGGTGATGCGCAGCCCCAGCGACACCAGCCTGAACGTCGATTTCGTCCTGCAACCGGTCTGACCCACATGCCCGTCCCGGACGCGAGCCTGCCGCGCCGTATTGTCGTCTGGGCCTTGCTCGGTGCGTGTATCGCGGTGCCTGTGACGCTGGCGGCGGGCAGCCCGCTGCTGGCCTACCGCGACCCGGTCTATGTCGTGGCCGGGTTTGCCGGTGTCGCGGCGCTGGGGATGCTGCTGGCGCAACCAGTGCTGGCCGGGGGGTATGCGCCGGGTTTGTCGGCGCTGCGCAGCCGCCGCCTGCACCGCGCCGTCGGGACCGGATTGGTGCTGGCCGTCGTCGTTCATGTCGCGGCGCTGTGGCTGACCAGCCCGCCGGATGTGATCGACGCGCTGCTTTTCGCCTCGCCCACGCCGTTTTCGGTCTGGGGCGTCATCGCGATGTGGGCGGTGTTCGCGGCAGCGATTGCCGCTGCGGCACGCCGCGCGCTGCGCCGTTGGCCGGGGCTGTGGCGGGCCCTGCACGTCGGTCTGGCCAGTGTCGTCGTGACGGGCAGCGTCGCCCATGCGTGGCTGGTCTTCGGCACGATGGAGCCCATTTCGAAGGGTGTTCTCTGCGCCGCCGTCGTGGCCGCGACCGCGATGGTCTTGGTCAACGGACGCCGTGCCGCACGGCGCTAGGCCGGCGCGTTTGACAAAGGACTGGTGGAGCAGATCGGGATCGAACCGACGACCTCGTCATTGCGAACGACGCGCTCTCCCAACTGAGCTACTGCCCCACACACGGGGGTGTTGCGCAACCGCCGCCCCTTTGTCAAGCCGTTGCGCCCCGCCAAACGCGCCGCAGGTCACATCGCAACGTAAGCCATACGTTTGCCAGACGCGAACCATACCCAACGCCTACCCGCCGATTCACTCCGCCGCCGCCGCGAGATAGCTCTCCAGCGGGGGGCAGGTGCAGACCAGATTCCGGTCGCCAAAAACGTTGTCCACCCGCCCGACCGGAGGCCAGTACTTGTCGACCCGGAACGCCCCGGGCGGAAAGCATCCCTGTTCGCGCGGGTAGGCGCGGGTCCAGTCGGCCACCAAATCTTCGACGGTGTGGGGGGCATGGCGCAAGGGGCTGTTTTCGCTGGTGATTTCACCACGCTCGACAGCGCGGATTTCGTCGCGGATCGACAGAAGTGCCGTGATGAACCGGTCGATCTCGGCCTTGGTCTCCGATTCCGTGGGCTCCACCATCAGCGTGCCCGCCACCGGCCACGACATCGTGGGCGCGTGAAAACCGTTGTCGATCAGGCGCTTGGCGATATCGTCCACCGTGAGGCCCACCTCGGCGAACGGGCGGGTATCGAGGATGCATTCATGCGCGACCCGCCCCTTGTTGCCCATGAACAGGATCGGATACGCCCCGGCCAGCCGCGCGGCGATGTAGTTGGCGTTCAGTATCGCCACCCGCGTCGCCTGTGTCAGCCCCGCCCCGCCCATCAGTAGGCAATACGCCCAAGAGATCAACAAGATAGAGGCGCTGCCATAGGGCGCCGCACTGACCGGTCCTTCCGCGCCGCCGGTTTCGGGGTGACCGGGCAGATAGGGCGCCAGATGCGCCTTGACCCCGATCGGTCCCATCCCCGGCCCGCCCCCGCCATGCGGAATGGCAAACGTCTTGTGCAGGTTCAGGTGGCTGACGTCCGACCCGATCTCGCCCGGTTTCACGAGGCCGACCAGCGCGTTCATGTTGGCCCCGTCAAGATAGACCTGCCCGCCGTGTTGATGCGTCATGTCGCAGATCTTGCGAACGGTTTCCTCGAACACACCATGGGTAGACGGGTACGTGATCATGCAAGCCGCGAGCCGGTCGCCCGCCCCAGCAGCCTTTGTCGCGAAGTCGTCAAGATCCACATCGCCGTTCGGCGCAGACCCGACGACCACGACCTGCATCCCCGCCATCTGGGCAGAGGCCGGATTGGTGCCATGGGCCGACACCGGAATGAGGCAAATGTCGCGCTGCCCTTGCCCCTGCGCGCGGTGATAGGCCTGAATGGTCAACAGCCCCGCATACTCCCCCTGCGCGCCCGAGTTCGGCTGCATCGACATCGCGTCGTATCCGGTCACCTCGCACAGCTTGGCCGACAGATCGGTGATCGCCTCAGCATAGCCAAGGGCCTGATCCTTAGGGGCAAAAGGGTGCAGCGATCCGAATTCCGGCCAGGTGATCGGCATCATCTCGACCGCCGCGTTCAGCTTCATAGTACAAGACCCCAGCGGGATCATCGCCCGGTCCAGCGCTAGATCCCGGTCGGACAGGCGGCGCATGTAGCGCATCATTTCGGACTCGGCCCGGTTCATGTGGAACACCGGATGGGTCAGGAACGGGCTGGTACGCACCAGCGCCTCGGGAAAGCCCAGCGTCGCGCGGTGCGGCGGCACCCCGTCGATGCCGAAGGCCTTGAGAATCCGCATCAAGACCCGCTCGTCGGTCGTCTCGTCCAGGCTGATCCCGACCCGGTCCGTGCCGATCTTGCGGAAGTTCAACCCCTCGTGCCGGGCTGCGGCCAGAATGCCGGTCTGGCCCACACCCACCTCGACGGTGATGGTATCGAAGAACGCCTTGGGGCTGACCTTGGCCCCCGCCGCCTTCAGCGCGCGCGAAAGGCGCGTGGTGGCGAAATGAACCCTCTCGGCAATCGCGCGCAGGCCCTTTGGCCCATGAAACACCGCGTACAACGACGCCATCACCGCCAGCAGGGCCTGCGCCGTGCACACGTTGGAGGTCGCCTTTTCCCGCCGGATATGCTGCTCGCGGGTTTGCAGCGACAGCCGGTATGCCTTGTTGCCCCGCGCATCGACGGACACGCCCACGATCCGTCCCGGCATGGCGCGTTTCAGATCGTCGCGGCAGGCCATGAACGCGGCATGCGGCCCGCCATACCCCATCGGCACCCCGAACCGCTGGCTGGAGCCGACCGCAATGTCGGCCCCCATCGCACCGGGTTCCTTCAGCAGGGTCAGCGCCAGCAGGTCGGTCGCCACCACGGCGAGCGCCTTGGCGTCATGCAAGGCGCCGATCTCGGCGGTAAAGTCACGAACGTGGCCATAGGTGCCCGGATACTGAAAAATCGCGCCGAACACCCGCGCCGGCTCCAAAGCCTCGGGTGCGCCCATGATCACCTCGATCCCCAACGGTTCGGCACGGGTCCGAATCACGGCGATGGTCTGCGGATGGCAGTTCTGGTCGACAAAGAACCCGCGCGCCTTGGACCGGGCACTGCGTTCTGCCATCGTCATCGCCTCGGCCGCTGCGGTGGCTTCGTCCAGCAAAGACGCATTCGCGACAGGCAGGCCGGTCAGATCGGCCACCATGGTCTGGTAGTTCAGCAACGCCTCGAGCCGGCCTTGCGCGATCTCGGGCTGATAGGGGGTGTAAGCGGTGTACCAGGCCGGATTTTCCAGGATGTTGCGCTGGATGGCCGGCGGCGTGACCGTGCCGTAATACCCCTGCCCGATCAGGCTGACCATCACCCGGTTCCGGTCCGCGACAGCCCGCATCCGCGCCAGCAGATCCTGTTCCGACAGCGGAGCCCAGGTGAGCGGAGTGACTTGACGGATCGACGCAGGCACCGTCTCGTCGATCAGCGCATCCAGAGACGCCACCCCGACCGCCCGCATCATCTGCGCCATCTCGTCCGGAGACGGGCCGATGTGACGGCGGTTGGCAAAGTCGTAGGGGTTGTAGTCGGTCGGGGTAAAGGTCATCGCACGTCCCTTTTCAGGCAGGATTACTCGATCAGCTCGGCGTATTCGTCCTCGTCCATGAAATCGTCGAGCACTGACAGATCGTCGACCCGGACCTTGAAGAACCACGCAGCGCCCGTCGGATCCTCGTTCACCAGACCCGGATTGTCCGACAGCACGTCATTGACCGCCACGATCTCGCCATCGACGGGGGCGAGGATGTCGGACGCCGCCTTGACGCTTTCGATCACCACCACCTCGTCGCCGCTGGTGACCATCGTCTCGATCTCGGGCAGCTCGACGAACACCACGTCGCCCAACTGGGTCGCTGCGTGTTCGGTGATGCCGACGACGACCAGATCGCCCTCGACGCGCAGCCATTCGTGGTCCTTGGTGTACTTCATGAGGTGCCTCAGCGTTTGTAGGAGGTGGGGTGAAAAGGAAGCGGGCAGACGGTGACCGGCAGGCGACGCCCGCGCACCTCGCCTTCCAGAACGGTGCCGGGGGCGGCGTGGCTTGTCGCGACATAGCCCATCGCGATGGGTCCGCCGACCGACGGGCCAAAGCCGCCCGAGGTGACTTCGCCCAAGGGCGTGCCGTCCGGATCGAACAGGGCTGTGCCTTCGCGCATCGCCGCGCGCCCGTCGGGGCGCAGTCCGACGCGCCGGCGTTCGGGGCCATCTGCCAGTTCGCGCAGGATGCGCGCGGCACCGGGAAAGCCGCCCGCCCGCGCGCCCCTGGCCTGCCGCACCTTCTGGATGACCCACGTCAGGCCCGCCTCGACCGGGCTGGTTCTTTCCGTGATATCATGGCCATGCAGGCACAGTCCCGCCTCCAGACGCAGACTGTCACGGGCGCCAAGGCCGACCGGCATGACCTCGGGCATCGCGAGCAGCGCCTGCGCAAGAGCCAGCGCGCCCGCCTCCGGCACAGAGATCTCATAGCCGTCCTCGCCCGCATATCCCGACCGCGACACCCACAGATCGCCGAACATCGCCACATCCATGAACCGCATCGCGGCGACCCCGGGCACGAGGCGCGCGAGCGTCGCCTCGGCCATCGGTCCCTGCAAGGCCAGCAAGGCCCGGTCCAGGGGCTGAACCTCGGCGACCTCCGACAGATGCGCGGTCATGTGGGCGATATCGGCCGCCTTGCGGGCGGCGTTGACCACCACGAACAGGTGATCGCCCCGTTTGGCGAACATCAGATCGTCCAGAATGCCGCCCGTGTCGTTGGTCAGCAGGCCATAGCGCTGCCGCCCTTCCGCCAAGCCCAGCACATCGACCGGCATCATCGCCTCCAGCGCCTCGTGCAGCGCCTGCAGCGAATGGCGCGGGCGCAGGATGATCTGCCCCATGTGACTGACATCGAACAGCCCGGCCGCGCGGCGCGTGTGCAGATGCTCCTTCATCACGCCGGCGGTGTATTGAACCGGCATGTCGTACCCGGCGAACGGCACCATCTTGCCGCCCAGAGCTGCGTGCAGATCGTGAAGACCCAGTTGTTTCAGGTGCATAGGCCGCCCCTTTTGATCACCGGACGATAGACCGGCACCGCTCGGGGAAAACGCCCCGCCTCGATGCCCCCTCTGTCCATGCCCCGCGTCGTGGGGCGCCTGAGATCGTTATCCCTTCGGCGGGTGCGCGCGCACCACTCTCCAGAGTCTGTAGCCAGAACGGTCCTTTGCGCCTGAGAGCTTACCGGGGCGGTTTCTCCTTCGGCACCGATGGTCGCCCACCGGATTCTCCCGATCCTGACGCCGCCAATTTGCCCGCGTGACGCGAGGCTGGCAAGTCAAAAGCGGTGCTGCACCGGGGGTGTGGTGCGGTCGATGCGCCGCAAAGCCAGCCAGATCGCAAGCAGACCAAAGCCGACGCCTCCCAGCGCCTGTCCGATCAGAACCCCGCTCGCGCCCCAATGCAGGCCAAGCCACAGCGCCAGGGGAACCGTGCCGATGGTGTTGCGTCCCCAATTGATCAGCGTCGATTGAAAGGCGGCCCCAAGGTTGTTGCACGCGGCGTTGGCGACGAAGATCGCCCCGTTGAAGTAGAACAGCAGGCACAGCGGCCCGCAGAACAGATAGACGAGGTCGCGGGTGACACCCTGCGCACCGAAAAGATCGGCGATCGGCGCGCGCAGCGCGAACAGCACGACCGTCACCACCCCGATCACGATGGCGGTAAAGAGAAGCCCGTCCAGAAACGCCCGGCGGACCCGGTCCATCCGGCCCGCGCCGAAGTTCTGGCCAATGATTGGGCCGATGGCCCCCGACAGCGCAAAGATCACCCCCAGCGCCACCGGAGTCATTCGCCCGGTGATCGCCATGCCGGCCACCGCCGCCTCGCCATAACCGGCCACGATCCGCGTGACGATGGCCTGCCCCACGGGCGTCGCCAGCTGGGTCAGGATCGCGGGGCCCGAAATGGCCATAAGCGGCGGAAAATCCGCCGCCAGGCTGGCCGCCGAAGGGCGATCGAACCCGCCGTAGTGCCGCAGGATCGGCAGCAGTGCCACCGCCGCGATCACCACCCGCGAGGCAACCGAGGCCAGCGCCGCCCCAGTCAGATCCAGATCCAGACCGAAGATCAGCAGCGGGTCCAGAACGGCGTTGACCACCGCGCCCCAGATCGTCGCCATCATCGCACGGCGCGCGTCGCCGTGGCTGCGCAGAATGGCTCCGCCGATCATGCCCACCATCAGGAACGGCTGTGCCGGCACCACGATCTGCAGGAAATGCACGGCCAGATCCGCCGTCGCGCCCACCGCGCCCAACAGACGGACCAGCCACGGCAGCGCCAGCCACACCGCCCCCGAAAACACCACCCCGAACCCGATGCCCAGCACCAGCCCGTTCGTCGCCTTGGTCCGCGCCAGAACCGGATCGCGCGCGCCAAGGGCCCGCGCCACCAGGGCCGACACCGCGATCGACAGCCCGATGCCGAACGAGGTGCTGAAAAACAGGATGGCCCCGGCATAGCCGACCGCCGCCGTCACCTCTTCGCGCCCGAGCATGGCGATGAAAACCATGTTAATCAGATCGACGCTGAACACCGCCATCAATCCGACCGATGCGGTCAGGGACATCACAGTGATGTGGCGAAAGAGGCTGCCTTCGACGAACTTCGCTGGCGGTGCCGCAATCTCCACCGGCTCGATCACGACGTCGCTTGCCATCATCCGTTCCCAAATATCCTGGCGGGGTCCGGGGCGCAGACGCCCCCCCGGCCTCGCCGCAATCGTGCCGCCTCAGACCCCGCGCACCACCTGCAGCAGCGGCATCACATCGGCCATTTCCGGGCCGGCATCCCGCCCGGTCAGCGCGCGTCGCAACGGGCGGAACAAGCCCTTGCCCTTGCGTCCCGTCGCCTGCTTGACGGTTTCGGTCCACTCGCCCCACGTCGTCTGCGTCCAGGGCTTCGGCGGCAGCAGCGTCAGCGCCTGCGCGACGAAAGCGCGGTCCTCGTCGTCGACCAGCGGCTCGGCTCCGTCGCGAAACAGCGTCCACCATTCGGCCAGATCGGCGCGCGTCGTGATGTTGCCCTTGGCCACATCCCAGAACGATTGCGCGCGGTCTGCGGGCACTCCCAGCCCCGCGATCCGGTCTGCCACGTCGGCGAAGGGCAGGCCCTGCACGTGATGCCGGGTCAGCGGCCACAGGTCTTCGGCATCGAACTTGGTCGGTGCAGCGCCGAACGAGCCCACGTCGAACCCGGCGATCAGCTCGTCCATCGACCCCGCAAGCTCGACCGGTTTCGACGATCCCAGCCGCGCCATCAGGCTCAGCAGCGCCATCGGCTCGACCCCGGCCTCGCGCAGATCGCGCAAGGCCAGCACACCCAGACGTTTCGACAATTCCTCGCCCTTGGCTCCGGTCAGCAGCGAATGGTGCGCGAACGACGGCGGGGTACC
>JANNNU010000037.1:0-2575 GCA_031398695.1 Paracoccaceae bacterium
CCCCAAGCCTGCGGAGCGACAGGTTGTTCGAGGTGACCGCCAGCGGCACCAGCAGCAGGAACGCCGCGAAGCCGATGATGATGTAGGGACGCTTGACCAAGTCGGCCCCGATCTCGGCCCAGCGGAACTGCAGGTCCAGCACCACCCAGACCGTCAGATGCAGCGCCACATAGACGAAGGTCAGCACCCCCAGGGCACGGCGAAACCGGATCAGGCTGATCCCCGTCGCCCACCGCAGCGGCGACACGGCGAGCGTGGCGATGAACAACTGCAGCCCGTAAAGGCCCAGCGACCGCTCGATCACCTTGACCGGATCGGGACCGAGGTCGCCGGTCACGGTCTGCGCCACCAGCACCAGCAGGGGCACGACCCCGACCGCATAGACCGCCCAGGGCGGCACGCGCCGCAGCGCCGGGTTCACCCGTTCGGCCAGCATTCAGTAGTCTTTCGCCAGATCCTGCCCGGCATAGAGCCCGGCCACCTGATCGGCATAGCCGTTGAACATCTGCGTATCGACGCGGGGGGCGAAGAAGCCACCACCGATCTGACGCTCGCTCGCCTGGCTCCAGCGGGGGTGGTCGACCTGCGGGTTCACGTTGGAATAGAACCCGTACTCGGTCGGCTGCAGCATGTTCCACGTGGTCAGGGGCCGTTCCGCGACAAGGCTGAGCTTCACGATGCTCTTGATCGACTTGAAGCCGTACTTCCACGGCACCACCAGGCGGATCGGTGCGCCGTTCTGCTAGGGCATCGGCTCGCCGTAAAGGCCGGTGGCAAGGATGGTCAGCGGGTGCATCGCCTCGTCCAGCCGCAGCCCCTCGCGGTACGGCCAGTCAAGGATGGCGCGCTGCTGGCCCGGCATTTCCTCGGGGCGCACCAGCGTCTCGAAGGCGACATATTTGGCCCCCGCCTGCACGCCCACCTTGTTCAAGCAATGCGACAGCTCGAACCCGATCCAGGGCACCACCATCGACCAGGCCTCGACACAGCGGAACCGGTAGATCCGCTCTTCCAGCGTCACGTCCTTGAGGATGTCTTCCAGCGCATAGGTGCCCGGACGGTCCACCATCCCGTCGATGGTGATCGACCAAGGGTCCACCGTCAGCGCCCCGGCATAACGGGAAGGATCCGTCTTGTCGGTCCCGAACTCGTAGAAGTTATTGTAGCTGGTGATGTCCTCCAGCGTGTTCGGCATCTCGTCGGTGGACAAGGGGCTGCGGACATAGGTCAGGCTGCCCGGCAGCGGCGCCTCGGCGGCCGTCTGCGCCAGTGCCGGCGCGGCAAGCGCCATGGCCCCGGCCCCGACCATCAATGACCGGCGGTTCATCCACGTCGCCCGGGGCGTCACATCGGACCAGCCCAGATCGTTTTTCCAGCCCTTGCGCATCGCGCTCTCCTGTTTCTCTGGCCTGACATACGCACGAAAGCGACAATACGTTGCCTCACGATTGCGGGAAACGTCCGAAACGTTGGGCCGTTTATACGGGTGACCGGGCCTTCCGGCTGCTCGCGCGCGATCACAGTCGGTCACAACGATTTCAGTGGAAGCGCGGAACGGCGCGGGCTTAGTGCGCCCGCGCGCCGCGACAACGGTGCCTTGCGCAAACTTGACCGGCATCCGGCATGTAACCTCGGACGTTTCCTTTGTGCCAAGACAATTTGGCAGATCAAACGGGAGTGACACCAATGATCCGCAGAACTTTCCTCGCCCTTGCCACCGTGTCGGCCTTTGCCATCACACCTGCCTTCGCACAGGACGCCGACATCGTCGATACCGCCGTCGCCGCGGGCTCGTTCACCACGCTGGTCGCAGCCGTTCAGGCTGCCGGTCTGGTCGAGACGCTGAAAGGCCCCGGCCCCTTCACCGTCTTCGCGCCGACCGACGCGGCTTTTGCCGCGCTGCCCGCCGGCACCGTCGAGAACCTGCTCAAGCCCGAGAACAAGGACCAACTGATCGCGGTCCTGACCTATCACGTCATCCCGGGCAAGGTGATGTCCACCGACCTGTCCGAAGGCCTCAAGGCCGCGACCGTGCAGGGCGGCGAAGTGACGATCACCCTCGACGGCGGGCCGAAGGTTGACGGCGCGGTGATCTCGGCCGCGGACGTGGCCGCCTCGAACGGCGTGATCCATGTCATCGACTCGGTCATCCTGCCGAAGTGATCTGACAAGACTGATCGGGAAAGGGGCGGGCCGTTGGCCCGCCCCTTTGTTGTTGGCGCATCAGGTCTAGGCGCTCAGTGGATGACCGCCTGCGCAGGCGCCGCGCGACGGCTCGCCGCCACGCGGTCTCCGATGATCAGGCCATCGACACCCGCCGAGATCGTGACGGTCGATCCGTCCATCACATCGCCCGCCAGGATCATCTCCGCCAGCGGATCCTGCAGCGCCCGCTGCAACACCCGCTTCAGGGGACGCGCGCCATAGACCGGGTCATAGCCCTCTTCCGCCAGCCAGGCCCGGGCGCCCGCGTCGATCTCCAGCGTGATCTTCCGGCCAGAGAGGCGCTTCTCCAGCTGTTTCAACTGGATGGTCACGATCCCCTCCATGTCTGCGCGGCCCAGACGGTCAAAGA
>JANNNU010000010.1:0-11923 GCA_031398695.1 Paracoccaceae bacterium
GGGGGACCTCACGATCCCGACCGCGCTGCAGTTCGCGCTGTCGCAGCGGTATTACTATGAGGCGCTGGCGGCGGGGGGAATGTTCTGGGCGCGCAACGACCCGGATGCGCAGTGGCTGGAGAATGTCGCCGACCGGCGGCACTATCTGGTGCATTGGGCGGTCTGGGACACCGGAGCAAACCTGCCGGTGGTCTACCTGATGGATCTGGAGGATTCGGGCGGCAAGCCGCTGCCCAACGACGCCTATCGCTGGCCGCAGGCGCAGGCGGCGCTGATGGCGCAGGCGATCGGGAACCTGAAGCTTTTGACCATCGCCACCGGGTTCGACAAGGACTTCGCCGACCTGCACCCCAAGCGGCTGCGGCGGATCACGCTGGGGCCGATGTACAGCCATGCGTTCACGCTGCAATCGGGCCCGATCTCGGACGTGCTGGCGGGGGCGCGGGCGCCGGGGGGGGCGGATTGGGCCCTGGTGTGGACCGTCGAGGATCTGGAGTCGGACCGCGAGGAAGTGGTCAGCACAGGCTGGTTTTCCGAAAGCCCGCAACAGGTGTTCAAACTCGATGCGTTTCGCCCCGATTCAGGTGCGACTCGCACCGACCGGATGGTGATCCTGCCCGAGGCGCCCTACCAGACGCTGGCCGAATTGAACCCGCCGGGCCTGCGCGACGTGCGCAAGTTCGTGGTAGGCGCGGGCGGGCGGATCTTGCCGGTGCGATAGGGGGGCCCGATGGTCACGCGCGATACGATGGAACTGAAGGAAGACGCGATCCGCGCGCAATACGGGGCGGCGCTGGCGCTGCTGACCGGGTTCGACCACGCGCCGCGGCTGGGCAAGGCGGTCGAGGTGGCGACGCCGGAGCGGTCACCTGGCATCGCCACGCGGCCCCGGTTTCGTTCGACCACACCGGGGTTGGTGACGCGGTCCACCGTGCGTCCGGGCGGCGTGCGGCTGGTCGAGCGGATCGAGGCGCTGGGTGACGGGCTGGTGTCGCCGGTGCAGGCGAGTGCCTTGCAGGCGCTGCGGCGCGGGCTGGCGATTGCACTGGCGATGGGCGAGGGGTTTGCCGAAGCCTCGGGTCTGGTCGAGTTGAAGAAGGCCAATCTTGAAGGCCGCCTGCCCGACGCGCGCCGCACCGAGTTCACCGAGCTGCTGGCGGCCGAATCGCTGGCGGTGCTTTACACCTTTGCCAATGTCACGGCCTTTCTGCTCGCGCCGCATCTGGGGACGGTCACGGTCGAAATCGGCGCGGTGGACGAGGTGCTGACCGACAACGCACCCTTGGCCGTGCAGGGCGCGCTGTGGGAGCTGGATCAGGATCTGGCTGCACTGGCCGAGGACGAGCCCCGCATGGTCGCGGTGATCGCCGCGTTCTGCGAGGCGCTGATGGAAAAGGTGGCGCTGCGCGGCGCGGTCGCTGCGCGCGTGGCCGCGTTCACCGGCGGGTCGTGGAAGGTCGAGGCGGACGGGCTGGTGATCGCAGGCTTTACGCCTGCGCGGGCAGCCAAGGGTTCTGTCCTGACGATGCAGTTCAAGAAACCCTCCGAGGTGGTCGGGAACCACATCGCCAAGTATCAATCCCTGCGGTTGGCCAAGATGCTGATGGCCTATGATTTTGAACGCCGGCTGAATCCGTTTGCAGAATTGGGCGGGTTTATCTTCACCTTCATGGGCGACGGCAAGCCGGGGACGGGCAAGACTACGCTGATCCAGATGATGGCGGGATTGCTGGACGGGTATTGCAGGAACGCGGGCTATCCGTTCCGCTATCAGAATTTTTCCATCGACCAGATCGACAGCTATCAGGGCAAATCCGGACAGAATGCCAAGGCATTCATTGATAACGTGCTGGACCCGGGGGTGATCGGGTTTGGCACCATCGACGACATTGATCAGGTGGCGGGGAAGCGTGGCGACCGGCAGTCGTCAGCGGGGCAGCAAGAGGTGACGGCGGTGTTCATGGGGGCGTTTGCCGGGGCGAATACCGTGGTGCGCGGCAATTGCACTTTCGGCATGTTCTCGAATTACCCCGAGAACGTGGACGACGCCCTGCGCCAGCGGGCCGGGGCGCGGTTTCTTGTGGACGGCCCGATAAGCCGCGAGGATTACGTCGACATTCTGGCGCTGCTGTTGGGCAAGAACCATGCGATACCGCTGGGGGACCATGACTTGTTCGCAGCACAGGAAATCCGCCGCGCCGTGGCGGCGAGTTTCGAGGGGCACGGGAAGCCGCAGGAAGAGGGCTTGTTGGAGGTTTGGGACCGGGTGCAGGGCGAGATCGGGACGCTGGACACGATTGCCAAGCTGGGGACGTATCTGAAGGCCATTCAACAGGCGGACGAACGGTTTACCGGGCGAGCGATCAAGAACATCACCGACGCGGTCAAGGTGCGCGCGATGGATTTCGAGTTGCCGGACGAGTGGATGGAGGAGCCGGACCTGTTCCTGTTCAAGGGATATGATGAGAAACTGGCGATGATCCGGGAGCTGATGCAGCCGATGACGGTCGAGATGGTGGTGCAGGAGATCAACCGCTATGCCGACAGCGAGTTCCGCTATGCCGACAAATCGGACGAAGTGGCGATTGCGGGGATGGTGCGGGATTTCGGGCGGACGGAAGAGGCGAAGCGAAGGTATCTGGAGGGGAAGGGGTGAGTGGGCCGGGTCGGAAAAGAAGCGCAGACTCTCATTTGGGCTGGATAGATCACTATCAGAGAATGAAGCGGTGGGAAAAACGCGCCCAGAACGTCGCCGTTCGCAAGATATCTACTCAAACTCCGGAAACGCTTGATTTTGCGCTGGCTTACTTTCTTTGGGCGCACTCGTTTAGAGAGTGGCTCATTCAGACTGACACCTTAGAAAAAGAACTACTCGACTCTTTTCTGAACGCGAAAACTGAATGGTTTCTATGTCGTGACATAGCAAATAGGGTGCGTCACTACGATTTGCAGCGAAAGCCTACGGACAATGATTTTGTGATTCTTTATCGCCTTGATATTGGTGCGGCGATTTCAGGGCTTGATCGGCAGGTAATTCCGGGAGTGTCTCATGATGGACGTTACGTGGAGTTTTCCGACGCAATCGCGTTGATAGGTGCAATGTGGGAAAGCGCACTTGACAAGTTTGGCCTGCAAAGGGAGTGCCTATGAAACGCCTCATCGAAAAAGGCCTGATGTTTGGCAATCTCGTCGAGGTGTCCTCGCCTCAACTGATCGAACGCTACAACCGCGCGCTTAAACACCTGACCGGCAAGACAACCACACAGACCGATTTCCACATCGACATCTCTGGCTATTCGCCCGAGATCGGCGACGAGCTGGGCGACGACCTCTACCTCAACCCCAACGGCCTCAACCGGCAGTTCATTCTGCTGACCACCAGCCAGAAAACCGCGCCGCTGCTGAATGCCAAATTCTCGACCTCGCGCGGCATTCTGCGGCAGTTCATCGAGGCGAACGAGGCGCAGCTTTTTGCCCTGACCGCGCGGGATGCGGTGGCGGGGGAGTTGCAGGGGTCGGTCTATGACGCCTCGACCCCGGCGAAACTGCTGGAGATGCGGCAGGTCACGGTCGAGGCGGACACGATCGGCGGGCATGTTGCGGAGGCGGGCAAGCTTGCGGCGCTGATCGAGCGGTTCCGAACCGAACCCGACGGCTGGCGCGACGACGTGTTGATCGCGGACATGATCGAGTTGGCGAAAAAGACCGGCGATGTGACGCGGATGCCGATCGCGCTGCCCGCGATGACCTTTCAGCAGCCGAGCTTCTGGACCAGCCATTTCGGCGGGGTCTATGTGTTTCGCGACCTGAAGGTGCCGGCGGTGATTGCCGCCAAACCGCGCGCGAGTCTGGGCGAGATGCCAGTTCCGGTGATGGATCTGGGCCAGCGCAACCAGATCGCCGACTGGTTGGGGCGCAACGGGCTGGTGGAGCCAATCGTGCAGGCGCGCGGCATGGACGCGGCGGCGGTGATCCGGCAGAAGATGGATTTCGTGCTGGTCGACGCGGCGGACGCGCTGGGGCTCGAGATCGGCGACGCGCGGCGGACCGAGTTGCGCAAAATCGCCTACCGGCTGGGCGAGGCGCTGCCCGACGAGTTCAGGGGATTGGCGGCGCTGCTGGCCTGGGTGGAAAAGGCCGGTGACTGGCCGCGGATCGACAGCCAGCATCCCGCCTATTTCTATACCCTGCGGGCGGCGGCGGGGCGGCACCGTGATCTGGTCAACATGCTGCTGTCCGAGCTTGCACCGATGGACGTGCGGCAGATGTTCATCACCCACAAAGAGCTGTTCTACGCAACCTACGCCCGCTGGTCCGACCGCAAGCGGCAGTATGTGGCGGATTTTCTGGAACGCGAGTATGTGGTGGACAAGCAGGGCGCGCGGGCCGCGCTGTTCGGTGCCGAGCCGGGGATGGACGCGCGGGCGGAACCGCCGCCCGATCCGGCTGCCGTGGTCGGGCCATGGGGCGCTCTGAAAGGTGGCCGTCGATGATCGGTTTTGTGCGGCTGATGCTGTTCTGGGCGGTCGTTTCCGCACTGTTCTACTGGCTTTTGTTGATCTACGCCCGGTCCGTGCGTCGCGAGGCGCTGGAGAAAGAGTGGGACGCGACCTTGCGCGCCGAGGCAACCGCCACCGACCGGGATGCGTTCATTGCGCAAGGCATGGTCGCCTATGAGGGCAGCCTGCGCCGCAAGCTACTGTGGGGCGTGATCGTGTTGCCCTTTCTGGCCATTGGTCTGTTATTCTATCTTGTGAACTGAAAGTGGGGCTGTGATGCGATACGTGAAATGGACGTTCTGGACCCTTTTGGTCGTGACCGTCGGAAGCTTTCTGCACTACACGCTGCCCCAGCACGACGTCGTGCGTATCGTCGGCACCTATCAGGAACGCACCGATCTGGGCGATTGGACGCGCATATTCTGGTCGACCCCGGATGACCAGTCGGGGAGCTTGTCGAACCGCGACGTGCAGTTCATCCGCGCGGTGAAGGCGAACGGCAGGGCGATGGTCTATCGCAACGAAGATACCGGATGGCGCTGGCCGCCGTATTTCAAGTTCGACACTGCGACGCTCGGGACAGAGGCGGATGATCTGCGATCGACCGCAGAAGCCCCGAAATGGGCGGTGATCACCCATTATGGCTGGCGCAGCGAGCTGATCTCGATCCATCCCAACGCGGTGGCGATCCGCCCCGTCGAGGGACCGGATGTCACGATCATTCCGTGGTTCACCATCTTTTTCTTCGTCTTTGCCGCGCTGATCCTGTTTATGTTGCGGCGGATGTGGCTGCAGTTTCGCGAGCGCACGGTCGATCCGGCGATGGCCAACGCCGAAGAGGCATGGGATGCGGTGGACGCGCGGGCCGATGCCGCGCGGGCGCGCGCGTCCGGGTTCTTTGGCCGCATCGGGGCGTGGTTCGCCAGCTGGTCCAAGCCGCCGCGCCGGTGATGCGCAAGCCCGCGTCGGTCGCGGCGCTGGATGATCTTGGCCGGGTGCGGTTGTCGCGGCATTTCTACCTGCGCGACTTTCTCTATTCGGAAATCGCCAGCCTGCATGGCATTCCGAACATTCCAGACGATCCCGACCTGTGCATCGCGGCAGGGCAAGGGTTGTGCGAAAACCTGCTGGAGCCGTTGCAGGCGGCATTCGGGCGGATCGCGCTGCGGTCGGGCTACCGCGCGCCTGCGGTGAACGGGTTCGGGTCGCAGCGGCAGCGCGCCGGGCAGGGCGGCTATCCCTGCGGGTCGAACCAGATGAACCGCGCGGCGCACATCTGGGACCAGCGCGACGATCGGGGCATGGGCGCGATGGTGACGGTGGTCGTGCCGTGGTTTGCCGACCGGTATGCGGCGGGGGCGGATTGGCGCGGGCTGGCGTGGTGGATCCACGACCAACTGCCGTATTCCACCTTGTATTTCTTTCCCAAGAACGCGGCGTTCAATCTGGGCTGGCACGAGGTGCCGGTACGGCGGATCGACTCGTATGTGACACCGCGGGGGTGTCTGACCAAACCGGGGCGCGCGAATTGGTCAGGGAGCCATGCGGAGTGGTATGCGGGATTTCCGGGCGTCAGAGGGGGGCCGGGGTGAACCCCGGCCTGCGGCGGCTGACCTGCGATGGTAACGGGGGCTGCGGGTGGGAGCCTCCGGCGGGGATATTTGAGCCAAGCTGAAAGAGCTAGCGGCGCAGGGTGCCTCCGGTGGCCTTGGCGACCTTGTCGATGATCTTCGCCGACACAGCCTCGATCTCGACCTCGGTCAGGGTTTGCGACTGCGGTTGCAACCGCACCGTCAGCGCCACTGATTTCTTGCCCGCGCCCATCTGCGCCTCGGCCTTGTCGCCGGTGAACTGATCGAACACGCGGACGCTTTCGATCAGCGCCTTGTCGGCCCCGAGCGCGGCATTCACCGCCGTCAACGCCTCGACCTGCACATCCATCACGAAGGCGAAGTCGCGCTCGACCACTTGCAGGTCCGACAGGGCGAGCGCCGGGCGGGTCGGGGTTTTCACCTTGGGCAGCGGCACGTTGGCGATCTGGATCGAGAACGCTATCGCGGGACCCTTCACGTCCACCGCCTGCAGGATGCGGGGGTGCACCTCGCCAAAGGTGGCGAGGGTGTTCGGGCCCAGACCGATGCAACCCGACCGTCCGGGGTGTAGCCAGCCCGGCACCTTGCGGGTGATCTGCACCCGGGCCGGCGCCCCCAGCGCCGCCAGAACGGCCTCCACATCCGCCTTGGCGTCGTAGAGGTCTACCGCGCGGCGGGCGGCATGGGGGTCGCGGGGCGCGGACTGGCCGATCAGCAGGCCGGTCGCGTGCAGGGACTGCTCGCCGGGTTCGCCGCCGGCAAACACCGGGCCGACCTCGAACAGGGCCATGTCGGCGAATCCGCGCGCCTGATTGCGGGCGGCGGCGCGCAGCAGGCCGGGCAGCAGATCGGGGCGCAGGTGCGTCATCTCGCTGCTGATCGGGTTGTCGACGCGCACCGCATCGGTGCCACCGCCGAACAAGCTGGCGGCGGGGGCGTCGATGAAGCTGTAGGTGACGCATTCGTTGTAGCCGAGCGCGGCCAGCGTGCGGCGCGCCGTGCGTTCGCGCACCTGCATGGGCGTCAGGATAGGCTTCGGCACGCCGGGCAAGCGGCGCGGCAGGGGCTTGCCTTGCAGTTTGGACAGGGATGCCACGCGGGCGATTTCTTCGATCAGGTCGGCCTCGCCCAGGATGTCGGGCCGCCAGGTGGGTGGGGTCACGCTGTCGCCGTCCAGCGTGAAACCGAGCGAGAGCAGGATGCGGCGCTGTTCTGCATCGGGAATGTCGAGCCCTACGAGGCTGGAGGTGCGGGCGGTGTCGAGGCGGTAGGCTCGCGTGGGATCGGGGGCGGCACCGTCCACCGCCAGATCCGAAACCGCGCCGCCGCACAGATCGACGATCATCTGGCAGGCGATGTCCAGCCCCGGCAAGGTGAAGGCCGGATCCACGCCGCGTTCGAACCGATAGCGGGCATCGGTGTTGATGCGCAGCGCGCGCCCGGTAGCGGCGATCGTGATCGGGTCCCAGAAGGCGGATTCGACGAAGACATCGGTCGTCTCGGGCTGGCAGCCCGACGCCTCGCCCCCCATCACGCCCGCGAGCGATTCCGGGCCATTCTCGTCGGCGATCACCATCTGACCGGGGCGCAGGGCATAGGTCTTGCCGTCCAGCGCCAGCAGCGTTTCGCCGTCCGTCGCCATCCTGATGCGCAGCGGGCCATGCACCTTTGCGGCGTCGAACACGTGCAGCGGGCGGTTCAAGGCGAAGGTCATGTAGTTGGTGATATCGACCAGCGCCGAGATCGGGCGCAGGCCGATGGCCTTGAGCCGAGCAGCGAGCCACGCCGGGGACGGGCCGTTGGTCACGCCGCGGATCACGCGGCCGGCAAAATGCGGGCAGGCCTTCGATTTCAGCGCCGGGTCGATCTGGATGGCGATCGGGCAGGGGAAGGTGCCGGTGATGGTCGGAACCTCCAGCGGTTTCAGCGTGCCGAGTCCCCGCGCGGCAAGGTCGCGCGCGATGCCCCGCACCCCCAGCGCGTCGGGGCGGTTGGGGGTGATCTTGATATGGATCATCGGGTCGTTCAGGCCCCGGTAGTCGATCAGCCGCGCGCCGAGCGGGGCATCCTCGGGCAGTTCGATGATGCCGTCGTGATCTTCGGACAGCATCAGCTCGCGTTCCGAACACAGCATCCCGTTCGATTCGACGCCGCGGATCACGCCGGGTTTCAGATCGACCCCGGTGCCGGGCACATGGGTGCCGACCGGGGCGAACACGCCGACCAGCCCGGTGCGGGCATTGGGTGCGCCGCAGACCACCTGCACCTCTTCCATCGCCGTGCCCGGACCGCCCGGATAGGTCGCGACTCGGCACAGGCGCAGGCGGTCGGCATTGGGGTGGGGCACCGCCTCGATCACGCGGCAGATACGGATCGCGCCCAGACTGTCGGCCGGGTTTTCGACGGCTTCCACCTCGAGCCCCAGGTCGGTCAGCGCGTAAAGGATGTCATCCAGGGGCGCGGTCGTTTCAAGGTAATCCTTGAGCCAGTTGAGCGTGAATTTCATCGGCTGCCCCTTTGGAATGGTCGGGGTCGGGGTTAGCGCATCGCGCGGCAAAGGGGAAGCGGGCGGCGGCCTGTTTTCACGGCAGGTTTCCGGGCGGGAAACAGCCTGTTGTGCCGATTGACGGGGCATGCAGCATGTCGTGTTAACCGGCGGCAGGCTATCGGAACCGGATGAAAGAGCTTGATCTGCCCGAGGGGCGCAAGAAGATGAGAGCGGGTCGGGTGTGCCTGCTGCTGGGGCTGACGATCCTGCTGTTCGCGGTTCTGGTGTCGCGGTGATCGCGCCGTGACGTGCCGCTGCGGTTGACAAAGCCGCGATCCGCGCCCAAGGAAACCTGATGATCTGGACCCTGACCCAAGTCGCGCTCGGCGGCGCCATCGGCTCTGTGCTGCGCTTTGTCACCCTTGCGGCCGTGGGTGGCCCGCTGGCCACGCTGCTGGTCAATGTGGCGGGCTGCCTTGCGATGGGCGTGGCGTTCGCGGCGCTGTCGGCGCGGCTGTCGCCGCTGCTGATGACCGGCGTGCTGGGCGGTTTCACCACGTTTTCGGCGTTTTCGCTGGATGCGCTGAAACTGTGGGAGGCGGGGCAGGTGTGGCAGGCCGCGCTTTATGTGGCGGGGTCGGTGGTGTTGTCGTTGGGCGCCGTGGCGCTGGGGGCGGCACTCGCCCGGGGAGTTTGGGCATGAGCGGCGTGAAACTGCTGACCGTTTCGGTGGACGAGGGCGAACAGCGGCTGGACCGCTGGTTCAAGCGGCGCTTTCCGCAGATCACCCAAGGCGCGGTCGAAAAGATGTGCCGCACGGGCCAGGTCCGCGTGGACAGCGCGCGGGTCAAGGCGTCGGACCATGTGACGCCGGGCCAGACCGTGCGCGTGCCGCCGTTGCCCGACAGCGAGGCGCCGAGCCGCCCGCGCGATGGCGGCGTGTCGGCGGCGGATGAACGGATGATCCAGAACGCGGTCCTGTGGAGGGATGAGCATATGATCATCCTGAACAAGCCGCCGGGGTTGGCGAGCCAGGGCGGGTCGGGCATGGGCGACCGGCATGTGGACGGACTGACCGAGGCGCTGAAGTTCGGCTACAAGGAACGTCCCAAGCTGGTGCACCGGCTGGACAAGGACACCTCGGGCTTGCTGATGCTGGCGCGGACCGACCGGGTGGCGCGGGCGCTGTCGGAAGCGCTGCGGCACCGCAACACGCGCAAGATCTATTGGGCGGCGGTGGCGGGTGTGCCCCATCCGCGCAAGGGATCGATCAAGTATGGCTTGATGAAACAGCCGGGTGGCGGGCGCGGGGACGAAAAGATGGTCTGCGTCCATCCCGCCAAGATGGCCGATTATCCCGACGCCAAACGGGCGCATACCGACTATTTCACCCTGTGGTTTCTGGGCAACCGAATTAGCTGGATGGCGCTGGAGCCGGTGACGGGGCGCACCCACCAGTTGCGCGCGCACATGGCCGAGATGGGGCATCCCATCGTCGGGGACGGCAAGTATGGTGGCGGCGGGCAAGAGAACCTCGGCGATGGCTGGGGAGCGACGGTGGGCGGCGACATCAGCCGCAAGCTGCATCTGCATGCGCGCAGCCTGACGGTGGAACACCCGATCACCAAGGCGATGATGACCTGGACCGCGCCCCTGCCCGAACACATGGCACGGACGTGGAAGACGCTGGACTGGGGCGAAAACGATGTGCCGGCCGATCCGTTCGCAGGTGGGGACTAGCGCATGAGCGGCTGGAAGGCCAAGCGGTTCTGGACAAAGGCGGTGGTGCAGCAGGTCGACGGCGGATTTGCCGTGACGCTGGACGGACGGCCGGTGAAAACGCCGGCCAAGACGCCGCTGGTGGTGCCAACCCCCGGTCTGGCGCAGGAGATCGCCGCCGAATGGGACGCGCAGACCGGGCTGGTGAAGCCCGACACCATGCCGTTCACGCGCATGGCGAATTCCGCGCTCGACAAGGTTGCGCCGCAAACGGATGCGGTGGTGGACATGCTCGCGGCTTATGGCGAGACAGACCTGCTGTGCTACCGCGCCACCGATCCGCCGGCCCTGGTCGCGCGGCAGGACGCCGCCTGGAACCCGCTGCTGGATTGGGCGCGCGCCACGTTCGATGCGCCGCTGCGGTCGGTACCGGGGGTCATGTTCATCGAACAGGATACGGGCGCGCTGGCCCGGCTGCATGCGGCGGTGGCGGCGCAGACCGCGTTCCAGATCGCGGCCTTCCATGATCTGGTCGCGATTTCCGGATCGCTGGTGCTAGGCCTGGCCGTCACCCGTGGCCGCCTCGATCCGGGCGCGGCCTTCGATCTGAGCCGAATCGACGAACACTGGCAGTCCGAGCTTTGGGGGGTGGACGAGGACGCCGCCGTGCTGGAAGCGATGAAGAAACAAGCATTCGGCCTGGCCGCCCGCTTTCATGCGCTGTGCGATTGACACTTTTTGCGGCATTTCAGACCTTTGCCGCGAAGGGGCCTGCCGCCGCCCGGCATCCGTTGAAATAAGTGGCAATGCCCATTCGGCAGGCGGTTTCTCTTGACCTGACAAACCGCTTTGGCCGAAAGTAACGCACACTGGCGGACCGTCTGCCAATGCACCCTGCACGGGAACCCTGATCGGGCAACCGGGCAGACCAACAAGAAACCGACCCAGAACGGGCGGAAACTCAGGAAGAGGTAGTTATGAAAAAATCCGTATTCCTTGGCACCCTGTCGGCAGCTGCGCTGCTTGGCGGGATCGCCTCGGCGACCACGCTGGAAGACGTAAAGGCGCGTGACGAAGTGCTGTGCGGTTCGAACGCGGGTCTCGCGGGCTTCTCGGCCCCGGACGCAAATGGCGTGTATCAGGGCTTCGACGTGGCGATGTGCCGCGCGATCGCCGCCGCCGTCCTGGGCGACCCGATGAAGGTCAAGGTCATCCCGCTGTCGTCGGAAACCCGGTTCACCGCGCTGTCGGCCGGTGAAGTTGATCTGCTGTCGCGCACCACCACCGCGACCTTCTCGCGCGATACCGACCTCAAGCTCGATTTCGTGGGCACGTCCTACTACGACGGCCAGGGTTTCATGGTGAAGAAGTCGCTCGGCGTCTCGTCCGCCAAGGAACTGGACGGCGCGACCGTCTGCATCCAGACCGGCACCACGACCGAACTGAACCTCGCCGACTTCTTCAAGGCCAACGGGATGACCTACGAGCCCGTGCCGCTGAAGGACAACGCCGAAGCCGAACAGCAGTATTCGGCCGGCTCGTGTGACGTCTACACCACCGATGCCTCGGGTCTGGCGGCCACGCGCGCTACCTTTGCCGATGCATCCGAGCATGTGATCCTGCCG
>JANNNU010000018.1:0-2237 GCA_031398695.1 Paracoccaceae bacterium
GGTTGGGGCAAGTTCGGAGCCTCCGATGCATATGTTGTTTGCATATACACAACATTGCATCCCTTTTCCAGTGTGATTGCTGCTTAGATTGCAGCGGCAAGCAGGGCAGCGTTACGCGTCTTCATAGCAATCTCCATTCGGAATTCGACCCGGTCTTGAACGGCCGGGTCGTGTGTCACGTCGCTGTCAGCGCAGATCGGCGATCCACTTCGTGATCGAACTCACTGTGCGGTCGAGGATGTCGGGCTGGTCGTAGTAGCTCAGGTGCGGGGTCTCGCCTTCCCACAGCAGTGTCTTGGCGGTCGAGGGCATGGCGTCGAAATGGCGCCGCGCCGCGTCAGGCAGGAAGCTGTAGTCGCTGTGGATCATCAGGTAGGGTTTCGTCTGGACGCGTGCCGCTGAGATCGACTCGTAGGCCAGAAGGTCGGCGTCGCTCATCACCGCGTAGCGGTTGTCCCACAACCCCTTGTCGGCCCAGTGGTGATACCAGTCCCAGACGAACTTGCCCGGCATGCCGACATTCATGTCCACATCGTCGACGCCTGCAACGTAGTCAATCTCGCCCGTCGCCTCGTATTTGGCCTTCGCCGCCTCGCCCTGCGCCCGACGGGCGGCGTAACCCTCCTCGGTCAGCCAGGCGATGTCGCCCTCACGATCGCGGTAATGGCCAGCCAGCGTGATGCCGGCAGCAAACCGGTCGTCTTCGGCCACGGCACGCAGCATTTCGGAGCTGCCCTGGCAGATGCCCAGACCGATGATCCGTGCAGGGTTCACTCCGGGCTGGGCCCGCATGAAGGAGACGGCGCTGAGGATGTCGGCCACCTTGTGGAACGGGTTTTCATAGGCGCGGGGCATGCCGCCACTTTCGCCGCGATAGCGGGTGTCGAAGGCCAGCGCGGTGTGGCCGGCGGCGGCCAAACGGCGGGCGTATTCGGTCGGCGCCTGTTCCTTCTGGAAGGTCATCGGGCCGATCAGCACGAAGGCCGCGCTGTTCGCGGCGGGCACGGCGGGCACATAGAGGTCGCCCACAAGGGACACCCCGGCTTCGGCGCTGTCGAATGTCACTTTGGTGAAGGTGGTCTGGATGGTCATGGCGATCTCCTTTCGCGTTCGATGGGAAAGGTATCGCCGATCCGGCCGCCGAATCCTTGAAGCGAGCCGATGAGAGTTTTGAAGATTCCTGCTATCTGATCTGCGCGCGGAACGCCTTCGGCGTCATCCCCGTCAGCTGCTTGAACACCCGGCTGAAATGCGGCTGGTCGGCAAAGCCGCAAGCCAGCGCGACATCGGCCATCGGGCGCGCGGGATCGCGCAGCATCCGCTTGGCCTGATCCACCCGGTAGTCCATCACGAATTGGTAGGGACTGTCGCCCAGCACTTCCTTGAACAGCCGTGCGAAGTGCGCAGCACTCAGACCTGCGACGCGCGCCAGGTCCTCGATCGCGACGGGTTCGGCGAAATGGTCGGCCACGAAATCCAGAACGCGCTTGTAGTGGCTGGCGGTGAAGCCCCGGCTGAACTTCAGCGCCTCGCCCCGCGTCTCGCCGTAGCGTTGCAGCAGTTTGACGAGGAAGATCCGCGCGAGCGATTCATACATCACCTCCGACCCGGTGCTCCGGTCGCGCAGGGCCTGCAGCAGCATCGCGCCGGTCTGGCACAGGTCGGCATCGAACGCCTGGGCCGTCTCGCGCAACTGCCGGTCCGTCAGGATCAGCCCCAGCTCACTGGTTGCAAAGCGGCGCAGTTTGGCGGGATCGAGCGTGATGACGATGACGCGCGAGGTCTCGTGCCAGTGCCAGCCGCTGCGGATGCCCGCTGGTGTCAGCACGATCTCGTCCGGCAGGTATATGAAGTCGCGGTGCAAGGCGTCGCGCCAGTTTTCCACCCGCATCGGCGTGACGCGCAGGTTCAGCAGCACGTGATGCTGGGCGAACACCTCGTGCGGCATGCGGGCGGGCTCGGCTTCGAAGTATTCGAGGTTCAGCAGGTCGGCGGCCCGGGGGCGGACCACATCGAAACTGCGCAGGAGTGCTGCGGAAGGGTAGACGTCCTGGTAGGTGACCATGACCGCACCGATTTTGCTGTCTTCATGCAATACAGGTATAGCAGGTCTTGTTCTGTCGAAGTCAGCGTCGCGCGCGATCAGCGTGCTTTGCAGCGCCGGCGCGGGCTGCTTGTCACCGTAGCGCGCCGAGACCCAACTCGGCCTTAGGGTGGTCAGCACGCCAGCACGTGCG
>JANNNU010000034.1:0-3029 GCA_031398695.1 Paracoccaceae bacterium
CATCCAGCGCGTTGGCCCCGACGCGCTGCAAGACGATGCCGCTTGCCACCTCGCCGTCGCCGTTCAACTCAGCAATTCCCCGACGTTCATCTGGCAGAATCTCGACCCGCGCTACGTCGCGCAGCAGCACCGGCACGCCAGCCACGCTGCGCAGGGCAATCATCTCGATATCTTCGATGCCGCGCAGATAGCCGCGCCCGCGCACCATGAACTCGAACTCCGACAGCTCAACCGTGCGACCGCCGGTGTCCATGTTGCTGGCGGCCACCGCCGCGCCGATCTCGGTCAGGGAAATCCCCTGGGCACGCATCCGTACCGGATCGACGGTGATCGAATATTGCTTGACGAAACCGCCGACGCTGGCCACCTCGGACACGCCATCGGCGCGGCTGATGGCAAAGCGCATCACCCAGTCCTGCAGGGACCGCAGTTCGGCCAAGCTCAGGTTTTCGCCCTTCAACGCGTATTGATAGACCCAGCCCACACCGGTGGCATCCGGGCCAAGTGCGGGCGTCACCCCGTCAGGCAGCCGCGCCGCAGCGGCGTTGAGGTATTCCAGCACGCGCGAGCGCGCCCAGTAGGGATCGACGCCGTCCTCGAAGATCACATAGACGAAGGAGATGCCGAAAAACGAGAATCCGCGGACCACGCGGGAGCGCGGCACCGTCAGCATGGCGGATGTCAGGGGATAGGTGACCTGATCCTCGACCACCTGCGGTGCCTGTCCGGGATACTCGGTCAGCACGATCACCTGCACATCCGACAGGTCAGGGATCGCGTCGATGGGCAGGGTGCGCAAAGACCAGATGCCCGCCGCCACGGTGAAGGCGGTCGCGAACAGGACCAAAAGTATGTTGCGGGCCGACCAAGCGATGACTTGGGCGATCATTGCTGCACCTCCGGTGTGGCCAGCGCGGCAAGGGCGGCGTTCAAGTTGCTTTCCGCGTCGATCAGGAACGTCGCGGTGCTGACCACCACGTCGCCCGCCGCCACGCCGTTGACGATCTCGATCATGCCCTCGCCTCGTCGACCCACGGTTACCGGTTCGGGCCGGAACCTCCCCTCGCCCAAATCGAGGATCACGACCTGCCGGTCACCGGTGTCGATCACCGCGCCTTCGGGCACCTGCACCACGGTTGCGCCGCCCAAGCTGATCTCCACCTCGGCAAACATGTTGACGCGCAGTCGGCCGTCGGGGTTCGGCAGTTCGATCCGCAGCTTGCCGGTGCGGGTCATCATGTCCACCTCAGGATAGATCGCGTCGATCCGGCCCGTCATCGAACCATCCGCCAGACCACGAAAGCTGACCCAAACCTCGTCTCCTTCGGCGATCTCCATCAACGTGGCTTCCGGCACCTCCGCAATCACCCAGATCGTGGAGATGTCGGCAATGCGGAACAACGTCTCGCCCGCCTCGGACATCATGCCTTCGACCGCCATCCGCTCCAGCACCACACCGCTGCGCGGCGCCGTGATCGGGATGCTGACGGTTGCCTGGCCTTCTGCGGCGATCCGGTCGATCACTTCGGCGGGTATCCCGAGGTTGTCCAGCCGCTGGCGTGCACCTGGTCGCTGCTGCCCTTCGCTGCGCACATCTGAGACGAACTGCGCGATGGCCTGCGCAATCTCTGGCGAGTAGAGTGTTACCAGTGGTGCGCCTTCGGCAATCACGCTGCCAGTCGTCACGTCTGCCACAGATTCGATGAACGCGTCAGCGCGCAACGAAATGACACTGACCCGCCGCTCGTCCAGCGTCACGATTCCGGGCGCCCGCAATATGGCGACCAGTGGTGCCAGAACGGCCTCCGTGGTCCGTACTCCCGTGCGCTGCAACTTGCCAGGAGAGACCGTGACCGACCCGTCGTCACTGCCCTCGCCATCGTAAACCGGGATGTAATCCATCCCCATCGCATCCTGCTTCGGCACCGGCGAGGTGTCGGGCAGTCCCATCGGATTTCGGTAGTAGAGAACGCGCCGGTCGCCCGCGGTCTCAGGTTCGGGCACGGCTACCGGATCGAACGTCACATCCTCGCTGGCGAAGACAGGCAGGAAGGGTCGACCATCCGAGGACGATGCTTCGACCGCCGACCACTCGGGCAGTCCGTCCGGGTGGCGCCAGTAGATGACGGGTCCGGTTGCATCCGTGCCCTGCTTGGCGACTGCCTCTTGGCCCGCAAGCATGGCGATCTGCATTTCCGCGAAATCCCGCAAGCCGGAGAGGGTGATGCCACCCTCTCCGGCCTTGAGGCCAGCCCATCCGGCACCTGCGGCGACAAGCGTGATCGCCACCAGTTTGCCAAGGGCGCTCATGGCGTTGCTTTCAGCTCGATCTGGGCTTCAACCGTCTCCTCTTCGCCCTGCACCTTGGCGGCAATCGAAAACTGCCAGCCGCCGGCCATGGTGATATCTGTCGCAAAGCGGTAGTTGCCAGGCGTCTCTGCAGGCATAGCGGTGACGGGAGAGGTCATCGTCTCCATGCCATCTGGGGCCATGTCCATGCGGGTGGCAAAGATCACGGCACCCTCGACGGGCGTGCCAGTGCGCAGGTCGGTCAGGCTGACCTCGACAATCGCGCCTGACCCGACGCGATGATCGGTGGAAACTAGCTCAAAACGGAAGTCTTCAGCGCCGCCATAGGCAGTCGTGGAAGACAGGGCAAGCGCCAGCACGGCGCAACGAATGCGGGAATGACGCATCTTGGGGACCTCATGAGGAATGAATGGAACGACGGGTGCCCGAGCCAGAGGCTCGGACATCACTTGCATCGGCCGCGTGTCGAAACACGCAAGCGTCAGATGCGCGGAGGTCGTTTCAATCCTTCTGGTCGCAGACCGTCGCCTGACCAGGGTGGGTCCGGATATCCGATCCCGGAAATCAGTGCCGCAAAGACACCGGTGTCTCCCAAGGGTGTCGGCATGACAGTTGTGCTGACGGCACAGCGCAGCACCGCTATGCAGGCCAATTCGCAAGATGGGTCATTGGGGCAATCATCGTCACAGCAGGGCATCGCGGCCATGGCGATTTCGTTC
>JANNNU010000048.1:0-9121 GCA_031398695.1 Paracoccaceae bacterium
AGTCCGGGCATGGCGGGTTCCTTTGCGATTTGGCGACAAACTAGCGCATTTCCAGCCCCGGAAAACCTCTGATTCCTACAAACCCGCGGTGTGGGTGATCGGGATGCCGTTGCATCGCCCCCCAAAATCGTTAGAACCCGCGCGATGCCGGATGGCGCCGCGACACGACACTGGGACACTGAAAAAGGGAGGGACGGCACATGCGCGTCTATTATGACCGGGACTGCGATATAAACCTGATCAAGGACAAGAAGGTGGCCATCCTCGGCTATGGGTCCCAGGGCCATGCACATGCGCTGAACCTGCGCGACTCCGGCGCAAAGAACCTGGTCGTCGCCCTGCGCGAAGGCTCGCCGTCCGCCAAGAAGGCCGAAGGCGAAGGGCTGAAGGTCATGGGCATCGCCGAAGCCGCCGCCTGGGCCGACCTGATCATGTTCACCATGCCCGACGAATTGCAGGCCGCGACCTACAAGCAGTATGTCCACGACAACATCCGCGAAGGGGCCGCCATTGCGTTTGCCCACGGTCTGAACATCCACTTCGGCCTGATCGAGCCGAAAAAGGGCGTTGACATCATCATGATGGCCCCCAAGGGCCCCGGCCACACCGTGCGTGGCGAATACGTCAAGGGCGGCGGCGTGCCCTGCCTCGTGGCCGTCCACAACGACGCCACGGGCCGTGCGATGGAACTGGGGCTGTCCTACTGCTCGGCGATCGGCGGCGGGCGATCGGGGATTATCGAGACGAACTTCCGTCAGGAATGCGAAACCGACCTGTTCGGCGAACAGGCAGTGCTCTGTGGCGGTCTGGTCGAGCTGATCCGCATGGGGTTCGAAACGCTGGTCGAAGCCGGCTACGAGCCCGAAATGGCCTATTTCGAGTGTCTGCACGAGGTCAAGCTGATCGTCGACCTGATCTATGAAGGCGGCATCGCCAACATGAACTACTCGATCAGCAACACGGCCGAGTATGGCGAATACGTCAGCGGCCCGCGCATCCTGCCCTATGCCGAGACAAAAGCCCGGATGAAAGAGGTTCTGACCGACATCCAGACCGGGAAATTCGTGCGTGATTTCATGCAGGAAAATGCCGTGGGCCAGCCGTTCTTCAAGGCCACGCGCCGGATGAACGATGAGCACGAGATCGAGAAGGTCGGCGAGAAACTGCGTGCGATGATGCCGTGGATCTCGAAGGGCAAGATGGTCGACCGCGCCCGGAACTGACCGGACCGGACGGCCATAGAAACGGGGGGCACGACGCCCCCCGTTTTCATTTTGACAGCTTACTCGAGAACCGGCTCGACATCGCGAACGCGGCGGTGCCGCTGTTCATCCAGCGGCAGCAGAAACGCCACGCCGCCTTGCGGGCCATCCTTGGCCAGCGTCGACTTCGGAACGGTGGGGTCTTCCATGCGGTCCTCGATGTTCTTCTTGCTGACCAGCGCAAAGATGCACACGGCCAGCAGGGTGAACATGAAGAGGAACGGCACGATCCATCCATAGGACATCATAGGTTTTCCTTTCGGTTACAGAACGCAAGGAGTAACCGCGTGCCTGCCGACTGGTTCCGCAACCGCGCCACACGTCCCGGTCAGGGCGAAAAAGCGCCCTGACCTACCTCTTGCCAGCGCGCTTACGCTCTTCGACCACCGCGGCACGCTGGTCAGCGGGCAGTAGATACCAGTTGCCGCCCTGTCCGCCGTCGCGGGCCAACGACGATTTTCGCACGCCCTCGCGCGGCTCGCTCGGGCCGCGGTAGAGGAGATAGGCCAGCACGGCCAACAAAAGCACCATGAAGATGATCGGCATGATCTGGGTGGGTGGCATGGTTTATCCTCGCGCAAGATGATTTTAGGCAATTAGGACGCCAGCGGAACCGGCCCATCCGCCACCCCTGCGACAAACTGCCGGCCGGACGGGTGCAGCCCCGCCATGGACGGGTCCGGCATCGCTGATACCTCTCGAGGAAAACAAGCATGTCGTCAGCCCGGGATGCTGTGGCCGCCGGCCGTGACTGCGAAATGTATGCGACGGATCCGGACGATTTTAGACTGCCGCCTCTACCGCGCCGACGATGTCGTTGACCACGGCCGACAGCAACGCTTCGTCTTCGCATTCGGCCATCACCCGGACCAAGGGCTCGGTCCCCGATTTGCGGATCAACAGACGTCCCTTGCCGGCCAGCCGCCGCTCGGCACCGGCGATCATCGCCTTGACCGACACCGAGTCGAGCGGGGCCGACCCGGCGCTATAGCGGACGTTCTTGAGCATCTGCGGCACCATGTCGAACTGCTCGACCAGCGCCGACGCCGGTTGGCCGGTGCGCGCCATTTCGGCCAGCACCTGCAATCCGGCGATCAACCCGTCGCCGGTGGTCGCATAGTCGGTCATCACGATGTGTCCCGACTGCTCGCCACCCAGGTTCCAGCCGCCCCGCCGCATCGCCTCGACCACATATCGGTCGCCGACGGCCGTGCGTTCCAGCCGCAGGCCGCGCCCCTGCAAGAATCGCTCCAGCCCTAGATTGGACATGACCGTCGCCACCAGCGTGCCGCCACGCAGCCGCCCCTCTTCGGCCCAGCGTCCCGCGAGCAGCGCCATGATCTGGTCACCGTCCGCAACGTTGCCCTGCGCATCGAGGATCATCACCCGGTCTGCATCGCCGTCCAGGCAGATCCCTACATCCGCACCATGCGCCACCACCGCCTCGGCGGCCGTCTGGGTAAAGGTGGAGCCCACCCGATCGTTGATGTTGGTGCCGTTCGGCGACACGCCGACCGGAATGACGTCGGCGCCCAGTTCCCAAAGCACCTCGGGGGCGGCCCGATACGCCGCGCCGTTGGCGCAATCGATCACCACCTTCAATCCGTCCAGCCGCAAGCCTGGCGGGAAAGTGGTCTTGACGAATTCCTGATAGCGGCCGCGGCCGTCCTCGATCCGCCGCGCACGCCCGATCGCGCCCGCTTCGGCCAGTTCGATGTTACCGGCCAGGATCGCCTCGATTTCGTCCTGCGCCTCGTCCGACAGCTTGAACCCGTCGGGACCAAAGAACTTGATGCCGTTGTCCTGATGCGGATTGTGCGAGGCGCTGATCATCACCCCCAGATCCGCCCGCATGCTGCGCGTAAGAAACCCCACCGCCGGAGTGGGCACCGGGCCCAGCAGCAGCACGTTCATGCCGGTGCTGGTCAGACCCGCCGTCAGCGCGTTCTCCAGCATGTAGCCCGACAGCCGCGTGTCCTTGCCGATCACCACACGGTGCGCGATCGACCCGTCGCGGCGAAAGAACCGTCCCGCCGCGGCCCCGAGCCGCAACGCCATGTCGGCCGTCATCGGATAGATGTTGGCCCGCCCGCGGACCCCGTCCGTGCCGAACAGCTTGCCTTTCATTTCGCGTGTCCCCCCGTTACCGCCTGCCATAGCGACAAGGCTTGGCGCGTTTCCGCCACATCATGCACCCTGATCATCTGCATTCCGTGCGCCACCCCGGCCAGCGCCACCGCCAAAGACCCCGGCATCCGCCGTGCTGCCTCGGCCTCGGCGCCGATCGTGCCGATGAACCGCTTGCGACTGGCTCCCAGCAAGACCGGCAGCCCGAGATCGTGAAACACCGACAACCGGCGCAACAGGGTCAGGTTGTGGTCCAGCGTCTTGCCGAACCCGATACCAGGATCAATGGCGATGCGGTCGCGCGCGATGCCCGCCGCCTCGGCGGCCTGCACGCGCGCGCGCAGAAAGTCGAAAATGTCCATCAGCACGTCGTCGTACTGCGGGTCGGCCTGCATCGTTGCCGGATCGCCCTGCGCGTGCATCAGGATGACCGGCGCGCCCGCGGCGGCGACCACGCTCGCCATTCCGGTATCGAAGCGAAGGGCCGACACATCGTTGACGATCCCCGCCCCCGCGTCCAGCGCCGCCTGCGCCACCCGCGCCTTGCGCGTGTCGATCGAGATCGCCCGTTCCAGTCCGCCATCGCGCAACGCCCGGATCACCGGTGCGGTGCGCCCCATCTCTTCGTCCAGCGGCACCTCGACGGCGCCGGGGCGGGTGCTTTCGCCGCCGATGTCCAGAATGTCGGCGCCGGCTGCCATCTGACGCGCTTGCATCAGGGCCGCCTCGGGGCGCAGGAACAACCCCCCGTCCGAGAAACTGTCCGGGGTCACGTTGAGGATGCCCATGATCCGCGGCTGACCCAGGTCAAGGCCGGCAAAGGCGCGCGGTGCGGTCAAACGCGCCGTCACCGTGACAGGCAACTCCCCCACCGGCACGACGACCGGCGCACGGCCGCGCTCCAGAATCTCGACCCGGTCGAACCAGCACCACCCCCCCGCCAGCGTCAACGCCGCAGGAGGACGCGCGGGATCAGACATGGCAATGGGCCGATGATACAACATAGTGTGTCGTTACTGCGCGCAGACACTTTCGGCAAGCCTGCGGTCACGCCCGCTGGATGGTCACGCGGCTTCCTGCCGGCAAAGCCACACCCTCGGGCACGATCAAACGGTCTGCCACCACGAGTTCGGCCAACCACAGGGCAAGCGCGACGGGATCGCGGGTTTGCGGCCCATCGACCGCGTCCAGCACCATCTTCGACGGAGCCCACACGACCATCTTGCCCCGCTTGATCGCCCAGTCGATCTCGGTGCGGCTTGACACCACCACACAGCGGGGATCGCGCGCCGCCAGAACCCAGGCATTCTGTTCCAGCGCAAGCAGGTCGACGCGGCGCTGCGTCGGATTGTGGCCGGTCATGGGGCGGGCCTGTTCGGGCAGACCGACGGCCAGGATCACTGGATGGCCAGCCGCCTGCCAGCCGTCCAGACGCGACCCAAGGCCGGGGTCCAGAATGCCCGCCGTATCCAGATAGATCACCAACGGGTGCAGGGCGGCCGCAGTCCCGTCCTGACCCACCACCTGCAACGCCGTCTCGGCCCGGCTGCGGACGATCTCGACCCCCAACTTGTAGGGGCCGATGTCCAGCTTTTCGATCCGCACGAACGCCCGCATCGCCTGCGGTTCCGCCAGAATACGGTCGGCGATCCGTTCGGCCAGCGTCTCCAGCAGGTTCAGCCGTTCGGCGGCCAGCTCCTGGGCGATGGCTTCGGTGATCCGGTCATAGGACAGGATGCGATCGACATCGTCGTTCAAGGGTTGCGGCGCGGGCCGCACCTCGACCACGATGTTGAACATCACGCGCTGCGGATGGCCGCGTTCCTGTTGGAACGCGCCGATGTCCACGTCGACGACATGATCGCGCAGACTGATGCGATCCCGCGGGTCGGCGGTGGCCGACGCGGCGCTGCGCTCTTCGGGGTGGGCGAACGCAAGGCGGATATCGCTGGTCATAAATCGCATCCGACTGCAAAGGGCCCCGTCAGTATAGCGCAAGGACGCGCGAGGCGTTGCCCGAACGCGACGCGGTGCCCGCGCTGCGCGACCCGACGATCCCCCGCGGTCTGCCCGCTCTCAGGGTTGGCGGTAGAACAGATGCGCACCGATTGCCGCCGTACGCGGAAACCGGCGGGACCAGCTGGGATTGACGCTGGCGGTGTGGAAATGCGTCGCACCTTGCGTCAGGGCCCGCGGTGCGCCGTCCAGCATAACCCGGGCGATCCGTCCGGCGCGGTCTGCCGATGCGCCGTCCCGCATCACGTCGCTGTGGCCGTCACAGGTAAAGCTGAACTGGCAGCCCTGCTTGACCACCGCACACACCGATTTCGGATAGGCCGGATTGTCCACCCGGTTCAGGATCACTTCGGCCACGGCGAACTGGCCCTTCAGGCTTTCGCCGCGCGACTCGAAATAGAGCGCGGTCTTGAGGCACTGCCACTGCGCGTCCCCACTGGGTGCCGGCCGCGCCGCGAGCCACGCGTCGTCATATTGCACGACCGCAGGCTCGGGTGCCTTGTCGCGCTTGCGGCGCGGTTCGTCTTTCGGTCCAAGCGCGAGTGCCGCGAGCCGCGCTTGCGGCATCGCCACGATGGTCTTGTGTTCCGCGTTCATCAGCGACGCGAAGTTGGTCCCCAGAAGGGCGGTCGGATCATTCGATTGGCTCACCGTAACATCGGCGTCGGCCGCTCCATTGAGGGAGATCAGCGCCACCAGCGCCATCGCCCAACCTTGTCGCATGCACATATTCTCGTGTTCCCGGTCTTGTTTGCATTGCAGTGCCCAGCCCGGCACAGAAACCGGCGCGGTCGGGCAACAGCGGCGAGGGCTACGCGAAGGGGCCGCGGGGCGTCCAGCTTCGTGGCAAAATTACCACGATTTTCTCACTTTTATGCGCGAATTTTCGCCTATAGCGTAAATGTAGCTTCTTAGGTTCACCGTGCAAGCACCTGATCTTAATGACCTATTCGGAAATCTATCAACGATCTTTAAGTGCAAGATGGGCTGCTGCCAGCCGCGCAAGGGGAACACGATACGGTGAACACGACACGTAATCGAATCCGGCTTTTCGGCAAAACTCGATCGATTCGGGGTTGCCGCCGTGTTCGCCGCAGATGCTCAGCGTCAGGTCGGGCCGGGTCCGCCGACCCCGTTCAGCCCCGATAAGAAGCAGCTCGCCCACGCCATCGACATCCAGCGTGTGAAACGGATCCTCGGGAAAAACCCCCTGCTGGACATAGGTGTTCATGAACCGTCCCGCATCGTCGCGCGACAATCCATAGGTCATCTGGGTCAGGTCGTTGGTGCCAAATGACAGGAAATCGGTGTGCTGGGCGATCTCGCCGGCACGCAGGGCGGCGCGGGGCGTTTCGACCATCACGCCCAGCTTGTAGACGAAGGCCACCCCCGTCTTGATCCGCACCGTCGCCGCCACCGCGTCGATGTTTGCCTTGACCAGCTCCACCTCGCGCCGCGCTGAAACCAGCGGGATCATGATTTCGGGCACCACCGGCGCGCCCCGCCGGATCACCTCGACCGCGGCCTCGAAAATCGCGCGGGCCTGCATGTCGTAGATTTCCGGCAGCACCACGCCCAGCCGCACGCCCCGCATCCCCAGCATCGGGTTGAACTCGGCCAGCGCCTCGGCTCGGCGCACGACGTCGGACAACGGTTTGTCCAACGCCTCGGCCAGTTCGCGCAAACCCTCGCGGGTGTGGGGCAAAAACTCGTGCAGCGGCGGATCGAACAGGCGGATGCAGACCGGCAGGCCCGCCATGATCTCGAACAGCTGGATGAAGTCCTCGCGCTGCATCGGCAGCAGCCGGGCCAACGCCGCCGCCCGGTCTTTCGAGGTGTCCGCAAAGATCATCTCGCGCATCACCACCAGACGCGCCTCGTCAAAGAACATGTGTTCGGTGCGGCACAGCCCGATGCCCTGCGCCTCGAACTGGCGGGCGGTGGCGGCGTCGGCGGGAGTGTCGGCATTGGCGCGGATGCCGATGTCGCGCACGTCGTCGGCCCAGCCCAGCAGCTTGCGAAACGAATCGTCCAGCGCAGCGGCCAGCATTTCGGCAGCACCCGCCAGCACCTCGCCGGTCGTGCCGTCCACCGTGATCACGTCGCCTTCGGTAAAGACCCGCCCGTCCGCTGCGCCAAGCTTTCGGTCCTTGGCATCCAGCCGTAGACCCTGCGCGCTGACGACGCAGGGCACCCCGAGCCCCCTGGCAATCACCGCCGCGTGGCTGGTGACGCCGCCGCGTTCGGTCAGCACGCCGACCGCCGAGTGCATGCCGCGAATGTCCTCGGGCGCGGTTTCGCGTCGCACCAGGATGCACGGCTCGCCACGCGACGCACTCGCCTGCGCCGCAGCCGACGAAAACACGATCCGCCCGGTCGCGGCACCCGGACTCGCGGCGATCCCCTTGGCGAACACGTCGCGCGGGCCGCGAGGGTCGACCTGCGGATGCAAAAGCTCGGTCAGCGCGCGGGGCTCTACGCGCAAGATCGCCTCGTCGCGACCGATCACCCCGTCATCGGCCAGCGCGACGGCTATCTTGAGCCCGGCCCGCGCCGAACGCGCAACCTTGACCGCGTCGAGCACCGAAAGATGGCCATCCTCGATGGTGAATTCGATCTGCATTTCTTCGCGCAGGCGGGTGCGGCAGGCCGCTCCAAACCGCAAAAGGTCGGCGAAAATGGCAGGCGCGATGTCCTCCAGCGACGCCCCGCGCGTGTCACGGGTCAGGTAAAGCGCATCGGTCTTCTTCAGCGCATCGCGACCCTGGCTTTGCCCCAGGTACCGGCCGGTCACCTGCGGCAGCCCCGTCACCGGGTTGACGAACTGGATGACGCCCGACCCCGAAATCCCCTGCCCGATGCCTTGCGCCATCGCTTGCACCACCAGCCCCAGCGGCGCCTCGGCGGGCGCGCCCTTGGACTGGCGCAACAGCCGGGCCGATGTGCCTTCCCACGCCCGCGCCATCGAACGCAGCACTTCGGTCAACTGCCGCGCCGGATCCTCGGGAAAGGGTTCATCCATCTCGCGGTGATACTGCTGCAGCGCATCGCGCAGAACCTCGGCCGCGGGTTTGTCGGGATCGAACATGTCGGGGTCCAGACGCGCCACATGCGTGGCGTAGGCCTGCACAAACCGAAGATAGAGCGCATCCGCCGCCGCCTGACCGTGACGCTTGACCAGATCCTTGTGCCGGGCCGCGTTCATCCCGACGTTCAGCACCGACCCAGGACCACCCCAATCCGGATTGGCCGGCGAGGGGCGCACGGAAATCAGCGCCCCCGGGCCGAAATGACCGAGGATCGTGGCCGCATCCACCCGGTGCCCCGCCGCGATGGCGCGGACCGTGTGGGTGGGCAATGCCACGGTCTGCGGGACCGGCAGATCGAGCCGCAACAGGCGTTGCAGGCATTTCGCCCGCCAGCCATGCGCCTCGGGCCGGATCGCCGCGGTGGGCGAGATCTCGGTATAGTCGGCGAGCGGGTTCGGGATCGGGTTCTGCACTGCGACACCTTTCGGAATGGCCGCAGCATACGCCTATCGCAGAGGGCGTGCCAAGCGCAGAGGCGGGGGTTTCACACCCCCGCACCCCCGTGGGATATTTGTGCCAAGATGAAAGGGGCTAGCCTTCGATCTTCGTCAGGTCGGCCACGCCCGAGCAGATGGCGCGGATGCGGTGCAGCAGGTTCAGACGGTTGCGGCGGATGATCGGGCTGGG
>JANNNU010000149.1:0-3479 GCA_031398695.1 Paracoccaceae bacterium
AGGCAGCACGTCCAGCAGGTCGCGCACATCGCCCGGGTGGATTGCCAGGTTCCCAACCTCGGCCCCCCGCAGCTTGCCAAGCGCCATGGCGATGCCGTTCACGAAAGGCTCGCACCCGATCAGAAGCGCATCCGGATTGGCCGCCGCCACCTGCACCAGATGCTCGCCGCCGCCAAAACCGACCTCCAGCCAGACCTGCCGCCCCTGCGCCCCAACCTCCAGACCTTCGCGCCCCGGATTCTCTTCGACCGTCACGCCGCGCAGGCGCCAGCGATCCATATCTTCGGCAAGATAGCTCTTCTGGCTCGTGCGCAGCGTCTTGCCATGCACGCGCCCATAGAAGTTGCGCCGTTCGGGAACAGGGTTGGTCATCGGGGCCTCGCGCGGGACAGGTGCGGGTAAGCCCCCCGCGCGCGCCCGTCAACCGCTCAACCGCGCTGGATCAGCACCAACCCCGCCGCCATCGCCGCCAGCCCCGCCGCCCGCGTGGCCGAGATGGGCATCACCGGCGCACCGAACAGGCCGAAGTGGTCGATCACCGCTGCGGCCACCATCTGCCCGAAGAGCACGCAGAACACCGCATTGCCCAGACCAAAGCGCGGCGCGATCCAGGTGATCGAGATCAGATAGAAGGCCATCAGGAACCCTGCGAGGAACAGGTGCAGGGGCTGCGCGGGCAGGGCGGCCAGCGCCCGGACCGATCCGGAGGCCACGACCGCCGCCATGGCCACCAGCGCCGCCACCACAAAGGCCACCAGCCCCGCTGCAAAGGGCGCGCCAAGCCGCGCCCCAAGCTGTGCATTCAGCGCGGCCAGCACCGGAATGCCGACCCCCGCCGCCACCATGATTGTGGCGTCGCGCAGCATCGCGTCAGACCGCCGCCTTCAGCGCCTCGGCCAGATCTGTCCGCTCCCACGAGAACCCGCCGTCCGCCTCTGGCGCACGCCCGAAATGGCCATAGGCGCTGGTGCGGGCATAGATCGGGCGGTTCAACCCCAGATGCTCGCGGATGCCGCGCGGGGTCAGGTCCATCACCTTGCCAATGGCCGCCTCGATCACCGCGTCGGGCACCACACCCGTGCCATGGGTGTCCACATAGATCGACTGCGGCTTGGCCACGCCGATCGCATAGCTGACCTGCAGCGTGCAGCGCGTGGCCAGCCCCGCTGCGACCACGTTCTTCGCCAGATACCGCGCGGCGTAAGCGGCCGAGCGGTCCACCTTCGTCGGGTCCTTGCCCGAGAACGCGCCCCCGCCATGCGGCGCCGCCCCGCCATAGGTATCCACGATGATCTTACGCCCCGTCAGCCCCGCATCGCCATCCGGCCCGCCGATCACAAAAGCACCGGTCGGGTTCACATGCCATTCCGTCTTGGCCGTCAGCCACCCCGCGGGCAGCACATCCGCAATGTAGGGCTCGACAATCGCGCGGATGTCGTCCGACGACTGCGAAAGGCTTTCATGCTGGGTGGACAGCACGACCGAGGTGACCTCGACCGGCTTGCCGTTCTCATAGCGCACCGAAAGCTGCGACTTGGCGTCGGGGCGCAACAGGGGTTCCTTCCCGGCCTTCCGCGCCTCAGCCAGACGACGCAGGATCGCGTGGGCATACTGGATCGGTGCGGGCATCAGTTCCGGCGTCTCGTCCACCGCATAGCCGAACATGATCCCCTGATCGCCCGCCCCGTCGCGGTCCACCCCTTGCGCGATATGGGCCGACTGTTCGTGCAGGAAGTTGAGGACATGGCAGGTGTTCCAGTGGAACTTCTCCTGCTCGTACCCAATGTCCTTGATGCAATCGCGCGCGATCTGAGGGATGCGGCCCATCACGTCCTTCAGGCGTTCCGGGTCAGACAGCCCGATCTCACCGCCGATGACGACCAGCGACGAGGTGGCAAAGGTCTCGCAGGCGACGCGGGCGTTCGGCTCGATCCCCAGCATGTAGTCGAGGACGGCATCCGAGATGCGGTCACACAGCTTGTCGGGATGCCCCTCCGAGACGGATTCGGAGGTGAAGACATAGGAATTGCGGGTCATGGGGACGTGCTCCGTTGGGATACCCCGTCACGCCAGGAAGCCGTTGTGACAGGTCGTTCACGCGGGGGTATGCGGTGGCGAAGGGGGCGTCAAGGGCGCGCGCGTCTCGCCCTTGCGACAAGACCCGCAACGCAGAGTGTTAGCAACACCAGCGCCGGCCAGTCGCCCCACCGGGAGTAGGGCGTCGCCGCCAGCGCCCCCGGCAGCGCCGCATCCAGCCGCCCCTGCGCCCCAAGCGGCATCGAGGCCAGCACCCGCCCCCGCGCGTCGATCACGGCGGAAACCCCGGTATTGGCCACCCGGATCAGCGGCAGCCCCTGCTCGATGGCGCGCAGGCGGGCAAGGGCAAGGTGCTGGTAGGGACCCGAGACCTGCCCGAACCAGGCATCATTGGTGATCTGCAACAGCCAGTCCGCGCGGCCCTCTTCTTGCGCGGCGCGGGGAATGTAGGGAAACACCGCCTCATAGCAGATCAGCGGCACGACGCGGCCAAGCGCGGGGCCAAGGTCCAGCAGCACCGGCCCCTCGCCCGCCGAATAGCCGAACCCCTCAGCAGCGGCAAAGGCGCGTAGGCCGAACCAGCGGAACATCAGGTCGCCGAAGGGGATGTATTCGCCAAAGGGAACAAGGTGATACTTGTCATAGACCTGTGCCACCGCCCCGTCTGGCGCGACCACGGCAAGGCTGTTCCACCCGCGCGATCCGCCATCCGTCCGCTGGATCCCCACCGCCACCTGCGCCCCCGTCCCCGCCTGCCCGATCACCCGCAGCGCATCGCTCGCGTTGTCGAGCAGATACGGCACCGAGGTTTCGGGCCAGATCACCAGCGCGGGCACGGGGTCCGCGACTTCGGCTGTCAGGGCCAGTTGCCGTAGGAAGAATTCGCGGGCGCGGTCGGGATCCCACTTCGCCCCCTGTTCAGCATTCGGCTGGACAAGGCGCAGGGTGGCGGTGCGGTCGGGTGGCGGCGGCGCGGCGAGTTGGACCGCGCCATAGGTCCACGCCCCGCCAACGATCACCGCCGATACCGCCAACCCGCGCAACCCGATCACCACCGGCATCGCCACCGCAACCATCGTCAGCAACGTCAGCCCATAGGCCCCGACGACCGCCGCCCCCTGCCCTACCGGCGTCGCGATCCAGATGTGTCCCGGCATCGCCCAGGGGAACCCCGTGAACAGCGTCCCCCGCGCCACCTCGGCCAAAGTCAGCGCCACGGCAAAGGCCAGCGCCACCGGCCGCCCCAAATGGGCCAGGGCCGCCGCCGCCGCCCAGAACAGCGCCATCCCCCCCGCCATCAGCACCAGCGCAAAGGGTGCCATCCAGCCGTGCCGCGCGATGTCGATGAAGAAGGGCTCGACGATCCAGTTCAGGCTCAGGGCGAAGTGCCCCGTCCCGCCCGCCAGCCCGATCCACGCCGCCGCCCGCGCCCCCGGCGCAGC
>JANNNU010000167.1:0-9134 GCA_031398695.1 Paracoccaceae bacterium
CCGCACTGCGCCGCGCCACAACCGAACTTCGTTCCGGTCAATCCCAGCGTGTCGCGCAAGACCCACAGCAGCGGGGTTTCCGGATCGTCGGTCACACGGTGCGTCTGTCCGTTTACGGTTAATTGCATGATGGTTCGGCTCCGTTGAAGAGTGGCCCGCCGCGCGACGTGGCGTTAAGCTTGGTTTGGGTGCAGCGAACGGCGCGGTCTTTCCGCACGGTTTCGCCCGGTGTGCATATACTATACCGTATAGTATATTCTTAACATGTCAATCAGCCGCGCCTGCCGCCTACAGAATCGTGATCGCGAAACGGCAGACAATCTCCACCCCATCTTGACGGACCTTGGCCCTGGCTGCGACGTGACCCGAAACCGTTCTGGTAGCGCGCAGCGATCTGAAGCACCCCAGCCGCGCCTGATGCGACGACGGTCGTGCCGAGACCGATCCGGCGCAGGCTGCAATATGAACGCAGGGTGTCGCATTTCTGATACCCGCTTCGGTAACGCTGCCGCAGCGCAAATCGGAGACGCAGGCATGGACGAACAGGCGAAAGAGGCGGCAACCAACGCGCACGCGGGAAGCGTGACCGAGGTGTTCGGGGCGTTTTTCAAGCTAGGGCTGACCAGTTTCGGCGGCCCCATCGCGCATCTTGGCTATTTCCGCGACGAATTGGTGGTACGGCGGCGCTGGCTGTCGGACGCGTCGTATGGCGATCTGGTCGCGCTGTGCCAGTTTCTGCCGGGGCCTGCCTCCAGCCAGACCGGCTTTGCCCTGGGCCTGATGCGGGCCGGATGGGGCGGGGCACTGGCGGCATTCATCGGCTTTACCCTGCCGTCGGCGGTGGCGCTGGTCGTGGTCGCATTGACGGCGGCGCGGATGACCGGGCCGGTGGGAACCGGGATCATCGATGGCCTCAAGATCGTGGCGGTCGCAATCGTGGCGCAGGCGGTCTGGGGGATGGCAAAGTCGCTGTGCCCGGACCGCGAGCGTGGCGCGATCGCGGTTCTGGCGGTCGCGGTACTGGCCGTCGTGCCGGGCATCTGGGGCATGACGGTGGCGATCGCGGTCGGCGCGCTGGCGGGGCTTGCTCTGGGACGGGGTGTGGGATCGGACGGCGGGCGCATGGCGGTGCCGGTGTCCGTGCCGGTCGGGATGGCGGCGCTGGCGGCCTTCTTTGGCCTGCTGATCGTGCTACCGCTGGTGTCAGGATGGTCGCAGACGCTGGCGGTGACCGACAGCTTCTACCGCGCAGGGGCCTTGGTGTTCGGGGGCGGGCATGTGGTGCTGCCGCTGTTGCAGGCCGAGGTTGTGACCCCGGGATGGATCACCGCCGATCAGTTTCTGACCGGCTATGGTGCGGCGCAGGCGGTGCCGGGGCCGCTGTTCACCTTTGCCGCCTATCTGGGCGCCGTACTGGGACCCGAACCAAACGGTCTTGCGGGCGCGGCACTGGCTTTGCTGGCGGTGTTTCTTCCCGGCTTTCTGATCCTGATCGGCGTGCTGCCGTTCTGGGAGAAGTTTCGCACGCTGACCTCGGCCCGGTCGCTGATGCAGGGAGCCAATGCGGCTGTGGTCGGCGTTCTGGGGGCGGCGCTCTACGATCCGGTGTTCACCGGCAGCATCGGCGATCTGCGCGACCTTGCGCTGGCGCTGGCCTGTTTCGTGCTGCTGACGGCATGGAGCGCGCCGCCGTGGCTGGTGGTGCTGATCGGGGCGGCCGGGGGTGTCGGTCTGGCGTTGACCGCCTAGCGCCGCGCCAGCGCGTCCGACAACAGACCGTGCACCAGATCGGGCGGAACATCTTCGGCAACGAAAGCCTGCCCGATCCCGCGCGCGAGGATGAAGCGCAGGCGACCGTCGATAACCTTCTTGTCCTGCCCCATCAGGGCAAGCAGGGCGTCGGCCCCCGGCAGATCGCCCGGAATGTCGGCAAGGTCGGTCTTCATCCCCATCGCTTTCAGATGCGCACGCACCCGGCTGGGGGCCTCCTGCGCGCACAGGCCCAACCGCTGGCTTAGCTCGAACGCCAACGCGCAGCCGATCGCCACGCCTTCGCCATGCAGCAGCCGATCGCCGTAACCGGTGGCCTTTTCCAGCGCATGACAAAAGGTGTGGCCCAGGTTCAGCAAGGCGCGTTCGCCCTCTTCCGTCTCGTCGCGGCTGACGATTGCGGCCTTCATCTCGACCGACCGGGTCACGGCGTGCATCCGCGCGGCAGTGTCGCCGGCTGCCAGGGCCGGGCCCTGCCCTTCGAGCCAGTCAAAGAAATCCGAATCCCCCAGCAGCCCGTACTTCACGACCTCACCGTATCCCGCCAGAAAATCGCGCGGTGTCAGGGTGCCCAGCACGTCGATGTCGGCCAGAACGAGGCTGGGCTGGTGAAACGCCCCGATCAGGTTCTTGCCCTGCGCGGTGTTGATCCCGGTCTTGCCGCCCACCGAACTGTCGACCTGCGCCAGCAGAGTCGTCGGAAGCTGCACGAACCGCACGCCGCGGCGCAGCACCGACGCGGCAAAGCCCACCAGATCGCCGACCACCCCGCCGCCAAAGGCCACGACCACGTCGCGCCGCTCGATCTTCTGTTCCAGCAGCCACTCGCTGCACCGGGCGAACTGCTGCCAGCCCTTTGTCGACTCGCCGGGCGGCAGGGCCAGGGCCGTCAACGTGATGCCCTCTGCCTCGAAACTGGCCGCAAGCCGCATCAGGTGCAGCCCTGCCACCGACTCGTCGGTGACAATCGCCACCTTGGGCCGGGTCAGCAACGGGGCCACCAGCGCGCCCGCCCGCTCGATCAGGCCTGGCCCCACATGAACCGCATAGCTGCGCGACCCCAGATCCACCGGGACCAGATTGACCTGCGCCACCTTCGCCGTGCCAACATCCATCCCAGACCCCTAGACCATTTCCAACACGTCGGCCCGCGTGGCCAGGGCTTCCGCAACCCGCTGCGCCATCGCATCCACCGGCAGATCCACCGCCGAATCGACGGCCAGATCGGCAAGGCTGTAGAAGGGCACGCGCGCTTCGTAAAGCGCGCGCAGGGTTTCGCGCGGATTGGCGGTGCGAAGCAGCGGCCGCGTGGTCTTGTGGCGCACCCGGTTCCACAGCAGGTCGAGGTCGACTCGCAGCCAGACCGACACGCCCGACGCGCGGATCAGGTCCCGGTTGCGGTGGGACAGAAACGCACCGCCCCCCGTCGACAAGACCGCCGGGGTCGCGCGCAGCAGACGGCCCAGCACCTCGGTCTCGCGGGCGCGAAAGAACGCCTCGCCGTCGCGTTCAAAGATTTCGGCAATGCTGCGGTCGGCCGCCCGGACAATCTCTTCATCCGAATCGAGGAACGGCACGCCCAGCTGCCGCGCGAGCACGGTGCCCACGGCGGTCTTGCCGGCCCCCATCATGCCGACCATCACGACGGTCTTTTTCAGCCGCTGCATCACTTTGCCCGCACCGCTCGCCCCGCTTTTTCCCCGATCCTGCAACCTGGCCGCCCCGCCCGCCGTCCCATGCGGTGGCGGTCCCCTGCCGACCCGCAGCTTTGTTACTTGAATGGCGTGAACTTGCCGCCAATGCCATATATATTCGTCAACGAGGACGGGTCGAGCGTTGCGCGCGACGCGGACAAAGCGACCGGGACAACCGGCGGAAAAACAAGGGCATTACGGGCATGGTTCGGCTTATCAAACTGGGGCTGGTTCTGGTGATTCTGGGGTTCGTCGGGCTGACCGGCTATGCCTATCTGATGGATTTCACGCCCGAGCCGCAGCAGATCACGGTCCCGGTGACGCTGAATGCAGGCTAGTACGACCCTGGCCGCCCTTATCGCCGCTTTCGTCGCAGCCAGCGGCGGCGCGGCGCGCGCGCAAGAGCCGCTGTCGGCGATCGACTGGCTGTCGCAATCGGTGATCGCCACCCCTGCGCCGTCGACCCTGCCCGAAGAACCCGCTGTCACAAACGGATCGGCCCTGCCGGCGAACGTGTCGGTCAGCGTTCTGGGCGGGCCCTCGGCAGACGGTGTGGGTCTGTTGCCTGCGCAGGTCACCGGCCTGCCGCGCAACCTCTGGGGGCTGGGGCGCATCGATGCCATCATCACCGCCCTCTTTGCCGAGGATCTGGTCGATCTGCCCGCCCTGCAAGGCCTGCTGATCACGCTGCTGCTGGCCGAAGCCGAGCCCCCCGCCGATGCAGGGTCCGGCGGCCGTCTGCTGGTGGCGCGGCTCGATCGGCTTCTTAGCATCGGCGCGCTGGATCAGGCCGAGGCGCTGCTCGAGGCGGCGGATGCCACCACCAGCGCCGACCTGTTTCGCCGCAGCTTCGACGTGGCGCTCTTGACCGGGTCGGAAGACCGCGCCTGCGCCGACATGCGCGAACATCCCGGACTGGCCCCCACCTTTCCGGCACGCATCTTTTGTCTCGCGCGATCGGGCGACTGGAATGCCGCCGCCCTGACGCTGCGCACCGCGCAGGCGTTGGGTCAGATCAGCCCCGAAGAGGATGCGCTGCTGTCGCGCTATCTCGACCCCGATCTTTACGAAGGCGAGCCGATGCCGACGCCGGCAAAGCCCGTCACCCCGCTGTCGTGGCGGATGTTCGAGGCGGTGGGCGAAACGCTGCCGACCGGGCCGCTGCCCTTGGCGTTCGCGCACGCCGAACTGCGCGAAACTGCGGGTTGGAAGGCTCAGATCGAGGCGGCCGAACGGCTGGCCCGCGCCGGGGCCATTCCACCCAACGTGCTGCTGGGGCTTTACACGCAGGCGATGCCAGCCGCGTCGGGGGGCGTTTGGGACCGCGCGGATGCGTTTCAGGGGTTCGATCAGGCCTTGGCGCGGCGCGATCCTCAGGCGGTGTCGCGCGAGCTGCCGCTGGTGTGGTCGCAGATGCGCGCGATGGAGCTGGAGGTTCCGTTCGCCGCCCTGTTCGCCGAACGGCTGGCGGCGTTGCCGCTGACGGATGCGGCGGCGCAACTGGCCTACGAGATCGGCCTTCTGTCGCCCGATTATCAGCGCATCGCCCGCGCCCCGGTCGGCGACGACGTGCGCGAACGGTTTCTGGCCGGATTGGCGGCGGGCGCGCTAGACGATCTGGTCGCACCCGACAGCATGGCCCGCGCGATCGCCCCCGCCTTCACCGACGCGCCGGTGCCCGACGAGGCACGCCTGATGCTGGACGATGGGCGTGTGGGCGAGGCGATCTTGTGGGGCATGGGCCGGATCGCCCGCGGCGTGCAAGGCGATCTGCGCGGCGTGACCGACGGGCTGGCCCTGCTGCGCGCGGCGGGGATGGAGGATGTTGCCCGTCGCACCGCGCTGGAGCTGATGCTGCTGGAACGGCGAGGCTGAGCCGGATGCGCGAGGATGACCGCTGGATCTCGACCTTCCTCGATGCCATCGCCGCCGAACTGGATGCCGCCCGCAATACCCGTCTCGCCTACGGCCGCGACCTCAGAGATTATGCCGATTGGCTGGCGCGGCACGGCAACGGGTTCGCCACGGCAACCCGCGAGACGGTGGAACGCTATCTGTTGTTCTGCGAGGCGCAGGGTCTGTCCAAGGCCACGCGCGCCCGGCGGCTGTCGTCGATCCGGCAGCTTTACCGCTTTGCCCATGACGAAGGCTGGCGGGCGGACAATCCCGCGATCCGGCTCAAGGGGCCGGGCCGCGCGCAAAGCCTGCCGAAGACGCTGAGCCATGACGAGGTGGACCGTCTCTTGGTCGCCGCGCGCAGCCATGGCCGCACGCCACCCGACCGGCTGCGCCACACCGCACTGGTCGAGTTGCTTTACGCCACCGGGATGCGCGTGTCGGAATTGGTGGAATTGCCCATCGCGGCGGTGCGCGGCAACCCCGCGATGCTGCTGGTGCGCGGCAAGGGCGAGAAGGAACGCATGGTCCCGCTGTCTGCCCCGGCCAAGGCGGCTGTGTCGGCGTGGCTGGCGTGGCGGGACAGCGACGACAACGCCCGGCGGCTGGCGGGAAAGCCGGTGCAGCGCCACCTCTTTCCCGGACCCGGTGCGGCGGGACACCTGACGCGGCAGCATTTCTACCTGCTGATCAAGGACATCGCCGTGGCGGGCGGCGTCGATCCGTCACGCGTGACCCCCCACACCCTGCGGCACGCGTTCGCGACGCATTTGTTGGCGGGCGGCGCGGATCTGCGCGTCATCCAGACGCTGCTGGGGCATGCCGACATCGCCACGACCGAAATCTACACGCATGTGCTGGAAGACAACCTGAAAGACCTGGTGCTGACCCGGCATCCGCTGGCCCGCAAGGCCTGAAGTCTTGCCCTGCGCCGGGGTTGGCCCCATAAGCGCCCCATCATGCACCGCCTGATCGACCTGATCTTGACCCCGTTCCGCAAGCTGGCCGACCGGCCGACGGCCGACAGCCGCCGCAGCGCGTTGCGCGACGATCTGGCCGAGGTGATCGCGCAGGGCCACACCAACGGCTCGATGCAGCGCGAGGACCGCGACCGGCTGCTGGGTGCGCTCGACCTGGGCGACCGCACGGTCGAGGAAATCATGCGCCACCGCCGCCAGATCGAGATGGTCGACGCCGATTGGCCGCCCGACCAGATCATCACCCGCATCCTCGCCTCGCGCCATTCCCGCCTGCCGGTGTTCCGCGACAATGAAGAGAACATCCTTGGCGTGGTCCATGCCAAGGACGTGCTGCGCGAGGTCGACCGTCTGGTGCGGGTGACGGGGGGCGGCGTGACAGCGATCGCCGATCTCGACATCGTCAAGGTCGCGATGAAACCCTATTTCATTCCGGACACCAGCTCGCTCGACGACCAGATGCGCCAGTTCCTGAAACGGCGGACCCATTTTGCGCTGGTGGTCGACGAATACGGCGCGCTGCGCGGGCTGATCACACTGGAGGACATTCTGGAAGAGATCGTCGGCGAGATCACCGACGAATTCGATGTGGTCAGCCGCGACAACGGGATCAAACCCGGGCCAGACGGCAGCTGGCTGGTCGATGGCACGGTGACAATCCGCGACCTCAACCGGGCAACGGACTGGAGTCTGCCGGACGACGAGGCCAACACGATTGCCGGGCTGGTGATCCACGAGGCGCAGATGATCCCCGAAGAAGGCCAGACGTTCAGCTTTCACGGCTTTCGGTTCGAAGTGGTCAGCCGCGTGCAGAACCGGCTGGCCAAGCTGCGGATCCGGCGGTTGTAGGTTACCACTGACAGCAGTCCAGTTTCGAAACCGCCTGATGGAGCTTCCAGCGGAAGCTTCATCAGTTTCGTTGCCCACAAGGCGAAACGCCGTTGGGCAAGGGGCGTGGGGCAGAAAATGGCGTGTGGACATCCGCCCAGAAAACCCATTGCGGCCTACCGCCGCCCGAAGATCGACCCCAGCACCCCGCGCACCACCGCCTGCCCGGTCTTTGTCCCCAACTGGCGCGCGAAACTCTTGGCAAAGGCCTCGCCGACCGAATCCGACCGGCTGGTGCTGGTCTTGCGGGGCGCAGGCGCGGTTCCGGCGCTGCGTCCCCCGTCGTAGCGACGCGCCTTGGTAAACTCGCGCTCCGCCTCGCTCTGCCGGGACTCTGCGGCCTCGGCTGCCGCGGCGTCCTGCGCGGCCTTGTCGGCGCGCACCCGCAGCCGTTCATAGGCCGAGTCGCGGTCGACGGCGTTTGCGTACTTGCGCCCCATGTCCGACGCCGCAAGGATCTGCGCACGCACCGCAGGGTCGATCGGGCCCAGTTTCGACGACGGCGGGCGGATCAGCGTGCGCTCGACCACCGCCGGCACGCCCTTGGCCTGCAGGAACGAGGTCACCGCCTCGCCGGTGCCAACCTCGCGGATCGCTTCCGCCGTGTCGAAAGCCGGGTTCGGGCGATAGGTTTCGGCGGCCTTCGCCAGATCCTTCTGGTCCTTCGACGTGAAAGCCCGCAGCGCGTGCTGTACCCGGTTGCCCAACTGGCCCAGGATCACGTCCGGCACGTCGGCGGGGTTCTGCGTGATGAAATAGACACCCACCCCCTTGGACCGGATCAGCCGCGCCACCTGTTCCACCTTCGACACCAGCGCGCGGGGCGCATCGGTGAACAGAAGGTGCGCCTCGTCGAAAAAGAACACGAGCTTCGGCAGATCGGGGTCGCCCACCTCGGGCAGTTGCTCGAACAGTTCCGACAACAGCCACAGCAGGAACGTCGCATAAAGCCGCGGCGACTGCATCAGCTTGTCGGAGGCCAGGATGTTGATCCGCCCCGCCCCGCTGTCATCGACCCGCGTCAGATCGGCCAGATCCAGCGCAGGCTCGCCGAACATCGACGCGGCCCCCTGGTTTTCGAGCACCAGAAGCCGCCGCTGGATCGCCCCTATCGAGGTCGCCGACACCAACCCGTAGCGCGCCGAAATCGCATTGTCGTTCTCGGCGACAAAGGTCAGCAACGCCTGCAAGTCCTTGAGGTCGAGCAGGGGCAATTCTTCCTCGTCCGCCAGCCGGAATGCGACGTTCAGCACGCCTTCCTGCGGTTCGGTCAACTCCATCAGCCGCGACAAGAGCAATGGCCCCATTTCGGCGACGGTCGCGCGCACCGGGTGGCCCTGCGCGCCGAAGAGATCCCAGAAAGTCACCGGAAAGGCGCGGTACTGCAAGTCCAGCCCCATCGTTGCGGCCCGTTCCAGGAACATGGGGTGCAACTTGTGATCGGGCGAACCGGCCTCGGCCATCCCCGAAACGTCGCCCTTGATGTCGGACAGGAACACCGGCACGCCTGCCGCCGAAAACCCTTCGGCCAGGATCTGCAGCGTCACCGTCTTGCCGGTGCCGGTCGCACCGGTCACCAGGCCGTGACGGTTGGCGCATTTCAGCAGCAGCTGCTCGGGCCGCTGATAGCTGTCGTCCGGCTTGCGGCTGGCTCCGATGAAGATGCTGGCTGCTTCGGCCATTCGGCCCTCCGGCAATTCGAGGCAATGGGGCGGCGTGACCGCCCGGCCTTTGTATAGAGAGGCTGCCACGGGGCGACAATGGCAACCGTGAAATCGCCGGGCGACCTCGGATCGCCCTCGCCGCAGTTGGACAAGCTCTCTTTAACGCTTCGCCTTGAAACCCCGCTCAGGCTCTGGCATCGGGTTGTCGCACGGCGATCGTATCCTTAAAGTTCAAGGCAGCCGCC
>JANNNU010000202.1:0-3345 GCA_031398695.1 Paracoccaceae bacterium
GCAGCGAGGGCATCGCGCGGCGGGAGACACGGGTCTCCCGCCGGGGGGGCGTCGTCTCGGGGCGGCCTACCCCTCGCCCCCATCCCCCGACAGCCGCTCGGCCTTTCTTCGCACCAGCACTGTCCGCAGATCGTGCATCGCCATCAGCAGCGTTTCGGTCACCGCATCAAGCTGCGCGTCCGTTGCCTTCGACTGCGCCCACTGCGCGGTCAGGTTGAGGTGATCCACCGCGCGCAGGATGTCATCGACCTCGCGCATCGCGAGCAATTTTTGCCGCTCCGCCAGCCAGCCCTTGATCGCGGCGATGTCGGGCGGGGTCAGCTTGCGGTCGCCGTGCGGCTTTATCTCGCCGGTCTTCACGTTGACCGTGGCGATCTGGTCCAGCTCGATCCGGCGCTGGCGGTTTTCGGCGTCCACGCGGAACACCAGCGCGCCATTCTCACGCACCCGGAAATAGTAGTCCGGAAGATCGGCCGCCATCGTCCCCCTCCGCATTGGTCCCGCCCAGAGTGGCGGGACCCGGGGGCGAGCGCAATGGCCCCGCTAGCGCAACCCCTCGCAGAACGCCCTGATCCGGGCGCAGGCGTCCGTCAGCACGGCGTCTGAGGTGGCGTAGCTGACCCGGAAGTTCGGGCTGATCCCGAAGGCCGCGCCGAACACCACGGCCACGCCAGTCTCCTCCAGCAATGCCGTTGCAAAGGCCTCGTCGTCGGTGATCTTCGTGCCGGCCGCCGAGGTCTTGCCGATGCAGCCCGAGATGTCGGGATAGACGTAGAAGGCGCCCTCGGGTTTCGGGCAGACGATCCCCGGACAGGCGTTCAGCCCGTCCACGACAAGGTTCCGCCGCCGCTGGAACGCCTCGCGGAAGGGGCCGAGAAAGTCCTGCGGGCCGGTCAGGGCGGCGAGCGCGGCGTACTGGCTGATCGAGGACGGGTTCGAGGTCGATTGCGACTGGATCGTCCCCATGGCCTTGATCAGATGCGCAGGCCCCCCGGCATAGCCGATCCGCCAGCCGGTCATCGCATAGGCCTTGCTGACGCCGTTGCAGGTCAGCGTGCGGTCGTAGAGGCCCGGTTCCACCTGCGCGGGCGTTGCAAACTCGAACCCGTCGAACACCAGATGCTCATACATGTCGTCCGACATCACCCAGACATGGGGGTGGCGCATCAGCACGTCCGTCAGCGCCTTCAACTCGGCGCGCGCATAGGCCGCTCCCGTAGGATTCGAGGGCGAGTTGAAGATGAACCACTTGGTCTTGGGCGTGATCGCGGCCTCAAGCCCCGCCGGGGTCAGCTTGAACTCGGATGCAATGCCACAGGGAACGAAGACGGGCGTGCCGCCCGCCAGCAGCACCATGTCAGGATAGGATACCCAGTAGGGCGCGGGAATGATGACCTCGTCCCCGGGGTTCAACGTGGCCATCAGCGCGTTGTAGAGGACCTGCTTGCCGCCCGTACCCACGGTGATCTGCGAGGGGCCGTAGGTGAGACCGTTCTCGGCTGCGAACTTGGCGCAGATCGCCTTCTTCAACTCGGCGATGCCATCGACGGCGGTGTACTTGGTCTTGCCTGCATCGATCGCCGCCTTGGCTGCCGCCTTGATGAACTCCGGCGTGTCGAAGTCCGGCTCGCCGGCGCCGAGGCCGATCACGTCGCGCCCCGCTGCCTTGAGTTCGGCGGCCTTGGTGGTCACCGCGATGGTGGCCGAGGGTTTGACGCGGGCAAGGGTGTCGGACAGGAAGGCCATGGCGGCTCCGATGGGTGGACGAGGGGATGCGGTCCTCTTAGGGTGCGCTCCGGACGGGTTCAAGCAGGATGACGGGATGGCCGAGGATCTGGCGACGGCGCGCAAGCGTCTGGCGATGCGGGCCTGGCGGCGGGGCACCAAGGAGATGGACCTGGTGCTCGGCCCCTATGCCGACGCGCATCTGGCGGGGATGGGGGTGGAAGACCTTGCCGCCTTCGATGCGCTGCTGGCCGAGAATGACCAAGACCTGATGGCCTGGGTGATCGGGCAGGCGCCCGCTCCGGCGGCGCATGTTGCCTTGCTGGACCGCGTCACCGCCCACGCCCGCCTGCTGCGAACTGCCACGAATTGAGGTAAACACGCAGCGAGTTTACGGAATGTTTGCGTTTTGTCCCGAATCTGCACCCCGGTCCCAAGGGGAGAAACGATCATGCAGCAGGAGATTCTGGACGGCTCTCAACGCGCCCTGATGGCGGGCTATCTGGAGAGTCTGGCGCTTGTCGAACGCCTGCACCGTCTGCTCCTCGATGTCATCAAGGACGAATTCGAGCGTTTGGGGGTGTTGGAGATCAACTCGGTCCAGGCGCTTTTGCTGTTCAACATCGGCGAGAACGAGGTGACGGCGGGCGAACTCAAGACGCGCGGCTACTATCAGGGATCGAACGTCAGCTATAACCTTAAGAAGCTGGTGGAACTGGGCTACATGCACCACCAGCGATCCGAGATCGACCGCCGCTCGGTCCGCGTGCGGCTGACCGAGAAGGGGCGCCGCGTGCGCGGCATGCTGACGGACCTGTTCGCCCGTCATGCGACGGGAATGGAACGGCGCGGGATCATCGGCGCGTCGGGCATCGACGAGATCAACACCAGCCTGAAGCGGATGGAGCGGTTCTGGACCGACCAGATCCGCTACATCTACTGACCGGCGCAAATCACCGGGGGCCTTGCAGGGGGACGTTTCCTGCCCCCTTGCCGCAGGCCGACATTCACCCCCTGAAGGATGTTTGGGGAGGAATGAAGGGACAGGGGGTATGCCTCTTGCACAACGCCGGGTGCGGTCGCGTTGCTTTCGGCGCGCGTGACTTCGGATTGCCCTGTGACTCGGCGCTCGCAGGCCTGTCCGGTCAGCGGCCCTTGACTTGACGGGCGCGTGGCCGATCGAAGGTGCCTATCGCCACAGGTGCGCGTACCCGGCTAGTGCGCCCTGCGCCTTGGCCAGAACCCGGTTCCCCAGAGAGGGTTGCGGGATCGCACCTGCGGCCAGCCGTTCGACGGCGACCTCGGCCGGGCAGGGGCGGCGCGTCACGGGGTCGAAGTAGCGCGGATAGGAAATCAGCGCTGCATGGGCCAGATGCAGCAGATCGGGCCGGGGCAAGGGATGACCGTCAACCGCGTGGCGGCGGCGGTCGGGGACCGGGCCGAGGTCCGTCGTCAGGCCCCATCCGGCATAGAAGGGCGCGCCGAAACAGCGGACGGGCAGGCCGCGCAGCAGGGCCTCGAACCCGAGCGCGGAGGTCACGCACCAGACCTGATCGACCTGGCCCAGCAGATCGGCCGGGCGGACGTCGGCGTCCAGCAGGGTGACGCCCGCGAGATCGG
>JANNNU010000063.1:0-9130 GCA_031398695.1 Paracoccaceae bacterium
CCAGGGTCGTCGTCCCGTCCCGCAGCGAAGACAAGACGAGGCGGCTTTACGCAGGTCTGGAGTCGACCGAACTCTTGACCATCCTGCCGGGCGAGGGGGTTCGGTTGAGGGGGCGGTCGATCTGGCCCGCGCCGTTCGCGATATCGGCCCGGTGCACGGTGTCGTGGCGTCCCTGGGCGGCTGGTGGCAGGGGCCGCCGCTCGTTGATGTTGGCGCCCCGGCGTGGGACGAAATGCTGGCCAGCAACCTGACCAGTCATTTCGCAACGGCAAAGGCCTTCTTTCCGTTGCTGAAGGAACAGGGTGGCACCTATGTGCAGATCCTCGGCGCAGCGGCGGAATTTCCTGTTCCGGGGTCCAGTCTGGTTTCCATTACCGCAGCGGCTGTGTCCATGCTGGGCCGGGTGCTGCGCGCCGAAGCGGACCCGGCATCGGTCCGCGTGCGCCAGATCATGATCGAAAGCATCGTTGCCACGCGCGCCCGAACTTCGGTTGATCCTGGCTGGGTGACGGCAGCCGAGGTCGGCGCGCTTGCAGCCGAGATGATTGCTGACAAGATGGCGGGTGACGATTTGGTGCGTATGACGGCACGGACATGATCTTCGGCTTTACGGCCCTGCCAGTCATTCCCAATTGTCGGTTTGCAGGTTGGCAGGGGGACTTTCGCATCATGGACGGGTGGCCCAGTCAAGCAGTTGGGCGCGAAGAAAGGCGATAGCCATTGGGTCGCTGTGCCCGTCGTGACCCCCATCCACCACCAGTTCGGCACCAAAATCCAGATGGGCGCTGGCGTACGGCACCACCCCGTCGGTCGCCACGCAGTTTGGATTGCGCAGGCAGACCGTCCCCCGCCGCACCCCGATGACCGAGGCGATGCGCACACCGGGGGCCGGGGGAAGACCGGATAGCGCGCCCAGCAGAGGGTGATCCGGCGACAGGGACCGCACGCTGTCGGCAAAATCGTCTACCAGATATGGCCGCATTGCATCGGTCATTTGCGCCACGAATGGTTCGCCCGCCCGAAACAGGCTGCTGAAGCTCAGGGGCAACCGGATCAGGGCGCTTCCAATCCGTCCGATCGGCCCCGCCGCCGTCCGGCTGCCACGGTGCGGGGTGTTGATAAAGGCGACAAAGCCGATCTGCGGTTCGGGTGTGAGCGTCAGGATTGACCGGAACTCGCCCAGCCGTTCGGGCGAGACCTGCAATTCTTCGGGCGGGACCCGAAACGACGTCTGCCACAGCAGCCCGTAATCAGCGGTCACCAGCGCGCGCGTGACGATGCCGCCCATGCTGTGGCCGATGACTGCCATGCGGCGACTGGGCAGGTCGCGGCCTTGCGGATCGTAGGTTGCCAGCACGTCGCGCAACTGGGCGCGCACGCGAGACGCAGAATAGAAGGGCGGCAGGCCAGTGGGATAAAAGGCATGCCAGACCTGAAACCGCTGGTGCAGGTCCGGGTCGGTCAGAACGGAAAGCGTCAGCACCCGCCAGATTTCCGGGCTGGACCGCAGGCCGTGGATCATCAGGATCGGGATGCGGTCGGGATCATAGGGCTCGATCAGGTAGATGCCGTCCCGTCGAAACTCGTTCGGCTCTGGCGTGCGGAACCCATCTCGCGCTTCTTCGCGAAGGCGCGCGCGACCCAGCAGGTGCAGATAGGCCGCCCCCGCCGCGTCCGACCAGCCGTCGCTGCGAAGTTCGGTTCGCTCGACTGCCCGAAGGCTGACGACAATCGTGTCATTCGTCTGTTCAACTGACGCGGTGATCGCCACCGGTTCGACCACACCTTCAGGGGGCTGGTTGGGGCCAATCGCCTCTTTAGGCCGCGAAAATACCATCGGCACTCCGCGGCCCGGAATGACCTGATCGCCCCTAACGCTACCGCGATCAGCTGCCGGCACCGCGAAATAGGTGCCGTCAGGAAGCTGATCCACGCGCACAAGCACATTCGCGGCCAAAGTCATGGGTACGAACGTCCCGCTGTCCCGGACAAGTGCTGCACGAACGATTTGGTCCAGCGCAGCCTGCCGCAGCGGTTGGGGCAACTCGGTGTCATCGGACGTTTGCGCGCAAAGCAAGATCAACGCGGGGTAAGCAGGATGTGCGCTGCTCGCTTCGGCCGAAGCCAGACAGGCCGCAGCATCGCCTGTGAATGGGAGCACGATTTGACCCCCTGCGACGCCACCGCCACGCTGTTGCAATCCGCAACTGGTGCCGATCGCTAGCGCGGCGATGAAGATTGCCGTTCTGACCGTCGCACGGACCGGTCCGGGCAAATCCGCCCGTGTTTCCGTTGTGCCGTTGCGAAGGCTGATCATACTTCGACACCCGCTCAAGCTGCTGTAAACGTCCAGCACGTCTTGTTATGCCTGAGTTTGCGGTCAGATTTCGCCGACGTCAAAGAACGCGCGGGTAGAATTCTGACGCCCTTGTCCTGATCGCAGCAAGATCGGTCACGTCTGGGCAAGCTCTGCACTTTGCGGATTTGGATGTGAAGGTACTCTCTTCGAAACAATGGAGTGGAGCGGCCGATGAACACCAACCGCCAGGCCGCCAACAAGGATGCCTCCCGTAGAAAGTTGCACCTTTGCTGCCTTGCGGCATTGTTTGTTTTGAACGTTCCCTGGTTTGATATGACCGCCTTTGCGCAGGACCAGGGGCCGCCAATGGTCGAAACTGCCCGGCCCCTGCAGCGCGACATTACCGATTTCGATGTGTTCACCGGGCGCATCGTGGCCGTGCAGGATATCGAACTGCGCGCACGGGTCTCCGGTTTCATCGAAACGCTCGAATTTGTCGATGGCGATATGGTCGAGGCGGGACAGGTGCTGTTCATTCTGGACAAGCGCCGTGCGCAGGCCGACGTCAGCCGGAACGAGGCGCTGGTGCAGCAGGCCGAAGCGCAGTTGAACCTCGCGCGCACCGAACTGGAACGCGCGCGCACCCTGGCCGAGCGCAATGCCATCGCCCGGGAAGAACTTGATCAACGCGCGGCGGCGGCGGCGGTGGCCGAGGCTGGCATCGCCTCAGCTCAGGCATCGCTGGACCTTGCGCGGATCGAACTGGCCGACACTGAAGTGCGTGCGCCATTCGCGGGGCGGATCGGCGATGCGCGGCTGGATGTGGGCGATCTGGTGGATCGCAGTACCATATTGACCACGATCGCCTCGACCGATCCGGTCGAGATCGTGTTCGACGGTACCGAGACGGATTACCTGCGTTATGTGCGGCTTGATCTGGCGGGGCAGGCTCTGTCCTCGCGCGATCAGCCTGCCGAGGTTCGGGTGCGGCTGAGGGACGAGGCGGGCTGGACCCATCCGGGGCAGATCAACTTCATCGACAACCGGCTGGACGCAGCTGCGGGGTCGATCCGGGTGCGGGCGTCGCTGCCCAACCCCGAGGGTCTGTTCTCACCGGGATTGTTTGCGCAGGTGCGGGTGCCGCGCGTGGGGCCTTATCCGGCGCTGTTGCTGCCGGATGACGCGATCCTGGCCGATCAGGCGGGGCGGATCGTCTATGTGCTGGGCGCGGACGGGCTGGTGCAGCCGCGCGCGGTTGAGATCGGGCAGATCGAGCAGGGCCTGCGGGTGATCCGCAGCGGGTTGACCGTCGAGGATGTGGTGATCGTCGGTGGCCTGATGCGGGTACGCCCCGGTGCGCCGGCGACCCCACAAGAGGTGGACCTGACGTCGCGTCTCGTTCCCGAGGTGCTGCCATGAGCCCGTTTCGCACCTTCGTCGACCGGCCAGTTCTGGCCATGGTCATTTCCATTCTGATCCTGATTGTGGGCGGCATCAGTTATGGAACGCTGCCGGTATCTGAATACCCCGATATCGCACCCCCGACCATTTCCGTGACCGCAAACTACCCCGGTGCTTCGGCCGAGACCGTGTCGGAAACCGTGGCCACTCCTCTTGAGCAGGCGATCAACGGTGTCGAGGGCATGATCTACATGCTGTCGCAATCCACCGGCAACGGCGGGATGTCGTTGACGATCACGTTCGCGCCCGGCACCGACATCGACGCGGCAAACGTTCTGGTGCAAAACCGGGTGGCCCGTGCCGAGCCGGGTCTGCCAGAGCCCGTCCGCAGGCTGGGTGTCTCGACGCTGAAGTCCTCCAACACGATCCTGATGATCGCCAACATGCAGTCGCCGGATGGTTCCCGCGACCAGCTTTACCTGTCGAACTATGCCCGCACTCAGATCGTCGACCGTCTGGCCCGAATTGACGGCGTCGGCGAGGCGCAACTGTTCGCCGAGCGGGCGTTTTCCATGCGGGTCTGGCTGGACCCCGATCTGGTCGCCGCGCGCGGCATGTCGGCATCGGACGTGGTGCAGGCTCTTGCCGCAAACAACACTCAGGTCGCGGCTGGCACCATCGGGCAACTGCCGCAAGACGCGCAACCGGCACAGGAGTTGGTGGTTGAAACCCGCGGTCGCCTGAGCGACCCCGAGGAGTTTGCCGATATCGTCATTCGCCGCGATGGGGACCGGCTGACGCGCCTGCGGGATGTCGGGCGGGTGGAACTTGGGGCACAGGACTTTAGCGTCTTTGGTTACCAAGGGACCGAGGCGGCAATCCCGATTGCGATCTATCAACGCCCCGGTTCGAACGCCCTCGCGGTCGCCAATGCGGTGATCGCCGAATTCGAGGCGCTTTCTGCGGATTTCCCACCCGGCGTGGCGTTCGATGTCGTCTATAACCCCACCGTCTTTATCGAGAAAAGCGTAGACGCCGTTTATGTGACGATCGCAGAGGCTGTCGCACTCGTCGTTGCGGTCGTTCTGATCTTCCTGCAGTCGGCGCGCGCATCCCTCATCCCGATCCTGGCCATCCCGATTTCCTTGATCGGCACTTTTGCCGTGATGGCAGCCTTGGGGTTTTCATTAAACACGCTGACGTTGTTCGGTCTGGTGCTAGTCATCGGTATCGTAGTCGACGATGCGATTGTGGTGGTGGAGAATGTCGAACGGTTCCTGAAGGAGGGCCTCAGTCCGAAGGAGGCCGCCCGGCGCACGATGGACGAGGTCGGCGGCGCGCTGATTGCCATCGGGCTGGTGCTGGCGGCCGTGTTCGTGCCTGCGGCGTTCGTAACCGGGGTAACCGGTATCTTCTATCGTCAGTTTGCAATGACGATTGCCACGGCTACGCTGATCTCGGTCGTTGTGTCGCTGACGCTGTCGCCGGCGCTCGCCGGCCAATTGATGCGGCATGGGGCGTCGGGCGGGGCGTTCGGGCGCTGGTTCAACCGGGGTTTCGACCGCCTGTCGAACGGCTATTCCCGGATGACCGGCTGGCTGATCCGCCGTGCGGCACTGGTCGTTCTGGTCTACATCGCGCTGATCGCGGCGACGGTCGTGACATTTCAGCGGACTCCGACCGGGTTCATTCCCGATCAGGACAAGGGCTATTTCATCGCCGCTGTCCAATTGCCACCCGGCGCATCGGTGACCCGCACACGCGCTGTGCTGGAACGTCTCAGCGCAACATTCCTGGCCCATCCCGCAGTCCAGAATTCCGTCGGCTTTGCCGGGTTCGACGGGGCTACCTTTACAACGGCCCCGAACGGTGGCGCGATCTTTGTCACCCTGAAGCCGTTCGAAGATCGGTTCCACAGCGTTGCTCAAGTCATCGGCGAGATGTGGCCGCAGGTCGGTCAGGTGTCTGAAGGAAACGTGTTCCTTCTGCAACCGCCTCCGGTGGACGGCCTTGGCAATGCGACCGGATGGAAGCTGTATCTGCAAGACCGCCAAGGCCGCGGGTCGCGCGCTCTGGAGGCACAGATGAATGAGTTCCTTGCCGCGCTGAATCAGAACCCCGCGCTGAGCTTTTCCTTTTCGCTTTACAATACCAACACGCCCCGCGTGTTCGCCGACATAGATCTGACCCGGGCCGAGATGCTTGGAGTGACGCCGCAAGCGATCAATCAGACTCTCGAAGTGTACCTCGGGTCGGCCTACGTCAATGATTTCAACATTCTCGGGCGGACATACCGGGTGACAGCGCAGGCTGATACCGCGTTCCGTGACGACCCTGCCGACGTCGAGGGATACCGCGCGCCCTCTGTCAACGGGGCCATGGTGCAGCTGGGTGCCGTGGCAGCAGTGACCTACACCACCGGCCCGTCACGCGTGCCGCGCTATAATCTTTATCCCAGCGCCGAGATCCAGGGCGATGCGGCACCTGGTGTGTCGTCGACCGCAGCGCTTGATGCTGTCGAGGCAGTGGCGGCCACGGCGCTCGCAGACGGCTTCGCGTTCGAATGGACCGATCTGAGCTATCAGCAGCGCGCGGCGGGCGACACGGCGGTTTTGGTGTTCGGACTTTCGGTTCTGTTCGTGTTTTTGGTCCTCGCCGCCTTGTATGAAAGTTGGATCCTGCCTTTCGCGGTGATCCTGATCGTGCCGATGTGCCTTTTGGCGGCGTTGTTGGGCGTGCAGTTCCGGGGGTTGGACAACAACATCCTGACGCAGGTCGGACTGATCGTGCTGATCGGCCTCGCGTCAAAGAACGCCATCCTGATCGTCGAATTCGCCCGCCAGGCCCATGCCGAAGGCAAGACGCGGGCAGAAGCCGCGATCGAGGCGGCGCGGCTCAGGCTGCGCCCCATTCTCATGACCTCACTCGCATTCATTCTGGGCGTGGTGCCGCTGGTGATTGCGAGCGGAGAAGGGGCCGAGTTGCGGCAGGCGCTCGGGACGGCGGTGTTTGCCGGGATGCTGGGGGTCACCCTCTTTGGTCTGATCTTCACCCCGGTGTTCTATGTGCTGGCGCAAGGCGTCTCCGACCGGTTCGGGCGTGGCAAAGTGGCGGAACAGGCGGGTCACGCATGAAACGTGCCGTTCTTTTCTTGCTGCTGGGCGCCTGCGCGCCTGTCGGGCCGGAGTATGTGCCGCCAACCCTCGATGCCAATGTTCCGTCCCGACTGCCCTCGGCCATCGGCTTTCAGGCGGCAGAGCCTGCGGGCGACTGGTGGAGGGGACTCGACGATCCGGTGCTCGCCCGGCTGGTGGCCGACGCGCTGGCCCGAAATCAGGACGTGGCTGTGGCGGCGGCGAATGTCCGCGCCGCCCGCGCGCTGTTGACCGAGACCAGCGGCGAAAGATTACCCGATGCCACCGTCTCGGCACAGGTCCAACGGGGACGGTTGTCGAACGCAGCGCAGGGCAACACGGCCACGCGCGCGCCGGTGCTGTCGCCCGTGTCGGTGGCGCTTGGGGCGAGCTGGGAGCTCGACCTTTTTGGCCGTATCGACCGCCGCATCGCCGCCGCCCGCGCTGATGCCGAGGCGGCGGATGCGTTGCGTGCCGATGTCGCGAGGGTGATCGCGGCCGATGTGGCACTCGCCTACGTCGACCTACGCGAGGCGCAGTCGCGGGCCGGTGTAGCCGCGCGCAACCTGGAGCAGTTGCGCGAAGGCACCCGGATCGTCACGACGCTGTTCGAGGCAGGCCGGGGAACCGAGGCCGATGTGATCAGCGCCCGCACACTGGAACTGACGACCGAGGCCAACCTGCCCAGCTTTGCCGCCGCCGAGCGGGCCGCAAAGAACCGGCTGACAACGCTTCTGGCGCTGGCTCCCGGCGCGCTGGATGGCCAGCTGGATCAGGTACGCGGCATCCCGGCGATGCCCCGATTTGTCGCGGTGGGCGATCCGGCCGGCCTGATCCGCCGCCGCCCGGACATCCGCGCCGCCGAACGCGACCTCGGTGCCGCGACCGCCCGCGTCGGCGTCAGCACGGCCGATCTGTTTCCGACGGTCAGCTTCGGTGCCAGCCTTGGCGCGTCTGCCAACCGCCCCGCAGATCTGGACCTCGGCCCCGCGCAGTCCTTCAGCGTCGGCCCGGCGCTGTCGTGGAACATTTTGAATCGGGGAGAGGTCTATGCCCGCATCGCGCAGTCCGAGGCACAGGCGCAAGGCCGCCTCGCGACCTATCAGAAAGTCGTGCTGACCGCGCTGGAAGAGGCCGACACCGCACTGTCTTCCTATACCAATGAGGGTCGGCGTCTGGCGCTGCTGCGGCAGGCCGAAACGTCGTCACGGCAGGCCGCCGATCTGACCCGCGTGCAGTTCGAGGCGGGCGGGGCGGATTTCCTGTCGGTGCTGGATGCCGAACGCACCAGCCTCGACCGCGCCGATGCCGTCGCCGTGTCGCGCGCGGCGGAGGCCCGCAACCTGATCGCCGTTTACCGCGCCCTTGCCGGGGGCAATGCCCCCGCGACCTGACCCCAACCGAAAGGAGCCTTCCATGCCCACCGCTGTCGCCACCCCCGGCAAAACCCTGCTGTCCCCCATCGACCACACGTTGATCATGATCGACCACCAGTCGCAGATGGCCTTTGCGACCAAGTCCATTGACCCGATTTTGTTGCGCAACAACGCTGGCCTGGTGGCCGAGGGGGCGGCGGGGTTCGCGGTGTCCACCATCCTGACGACGGTGGCCGAGAAGTCCTTCTCCGGCCCCCTGTTTGATGAAATCCTTGCAGCCTTTCCGGGCAAGGCGGCTATTGATCGAACCAGCATGAACACGTGGGAAGACTCGCGTATTGCCGTCGAGGTCAACCGCCTCAGCAAGAACCGCATCGTGCTTTGCGGGTTGTGGACATCGGTCTGCATCGTCGGCCCGGCGCTTTCGGCACTGGATCAGGGTTTTGAGGTTTACGTCATTGCAGATGCCTGCGGCGATGTGTCGGACGAGGCGCATCAGCGCGCAATGGACCGTATGGTGCAGCTGGGCGCCCGCCCGATGACCGCCCTGCAATACCTGCTGGAACTCCAGCGCGACTGGGCGCGGAGTGAGACATATAATCTGACAACCGGCATCGCGCGGCGGTTGGGCGGCGGCTATGGCCTAGGCCTCGCCTATGCCCGCGCCGTAATGGGTGAGCATGCCTCCGAGGCGGGCTGACATGGCCTCACAGCTGCTGGTCAACGGCCGCATCACCACGATGGACCTCGCCCGGCCCGAGGCCGAGGCAGTGCTGATCGACAACGGCCATTTTGCCGAGGTCGGCCTTGAGGCCGATCTGCGGGCGCGCAACCCGGGTGTCGCGGTGCTGGACTTGCATAGGCGGCGGGTGATCCCCGGGCTGATCGACAGCCACACCCACATCATCCGGCAGGGCAAC
>JANNNU010000071.1:0-10734 GCA_031398695.1 Paracoccaceae bacterium
GTAGATCGCGATGCCATAGCGGTTCTGATCAGGGCGGTGAAAGAATTCCGCGATGTCGATAAGCTGCTTCCAGTCCTGCGGCACGGCGAGATCGTAGCCATACTTGGCCTTGAACGCCTCCATCTCGGCCGGGTCCTCGAACCAGTCCTTGCGATAGGACCAGCCCACGGCATCGCCTTCGGCCGGGACGGCCCAGTATTTGCCGGAGTTGCCGGGATACTCGGCATAGTACTTGACCGTGGCGGGGGCCATGACCTCGCCCAGGTTGTTGGCGGTGAAGAATTCGGTCAGATCGACATAGTGACCCGCCTCGGACGCCGCCCCCAGCCACTGGCTGTCGCCCACGATCATGTCATAAGCCGACCCGCGGGCGTTAAATTCGGTAAAGGCCTTGGTCTGAAAATCCTGCCATGGCACGGTTTCGACCGTGACCACGACGCCGGTTTCGGCCTCGTACTCGTTCACCAGTTCCTGCAGGTAGTTGGCCGGATCCCATTCGGCCCAGAAGATCGTCAGTTCTTGCGACAGTGCCGCGGGCGCGGAAAGTGCGATTGCCGCAGCGCCGGCCAGAAGCCGGTAGAATGGTTTTTGCATCTGTTTTCCTCCCTTGTCGTTGCCTTGCAGCCCGGGATTTTTGGCGGCCGATGGCTCTCCCACCCATCTTGGCCCTGCCCGGACTTCCTCCACTTCCATCAAAATTGGTAATACCAGATCACCAGTTCTGTCAATCGCCGTTTCCGTGCCGCGCCAGCGAAGTTAGTTTGCGCTGGCAGCATTTCTAGCCGCATTGCAAGGCCATCTCGTCAGAAAATCCAAATGAAAGCTGCGTGATGCGGCGGTCGCGGCCGGATTTTCGCTTGCAGCCTGCCGGGGTTTCATGGCTTTCTGGCCGGACCAGATGGAGACCGGCAGTGGCGAGGCCCGTGCCAGGAAAGCGACCCGATGACCGCAGACCCTGCAGCGCGCATGATCCATATCGTGGGCACCTGTGACACGAAGGGCCCCGAGATCGGGTTCCTGCGCGATCTGATCGTGGCCGCCGGCCACCCGGTGAGCATCGTCGATCTGGGCATCCGCCCGCCCACGCTTGCAGCCTCGGTTTCGGCGGGGGACGTGGCGGCCTGTCACCCCTCCGGTCCGGCCGCCGTGTTGGGTGGAGAGGATCGCGGGGTGTCGGTTGCCGCGATGGGCACCGCCTTTGCGCACTGGTGCCGGCGCCACGCGGACACGGTTTCAGGCATGATCGCGATCGGGGGCGGGGGCGGCACGTCGATGGCCTGCGCGGGGATGCGCGAACTGCCGTACGGGGTGCCCAAATTCATGGTCTCGACGCTCGCATCGGGCGACACGGCTCCTTATGTCGGCACGTCGGACATAGTCATGGTGCCTTCGGTCACCGACATGGCGGGCCTGAACCGGTTGAGCCGGGTGATCCTGTCGAATGCGGCGCATGCGGTGGTCGGGGCGGTGCGCGCGCCCGAGCCTGCCCAAGCCGACGATCTGCCTGCGCTGGGGTTGACGATGTTCGGCGTGACCACGCCTTGCATCGCCGCGATCACCGACCGGCTATCCGGGCGGTTCGATTGTCTGGTATTCCACGCGACCGGGACAGGCGGGCGCGCGATGGAGCGGCTGCTGGATCAAGGCATCCTGTCCGGTCTGATCGACATCACGACGACCGAAATAGCCGATCTCTTGTTCGGCGGCGTGTTGCCGGCGCTGCCCGACCGGCTGGACGTGGTGGCGCGCATGGCAGCCCCTTGGGTCGGGTCGGTGGGGGCGCTGGACATGGTGAATTTCTGGGCCCCGGCCAGCGTTCCGGACCGCTATCGCGGCAGACTGTTCTATCACCACAACCCCAACGTCACGCTGATGCGCACCACCCCCGACGAAAACCGGGCGCTGGGACAGTGGATCGGGCGCAAGTTGAACGCGTGTCTGGGGCCGGTGCGGATGCTGCTGCCAGAATCGGGGCTGTCGGCGCTGGACGTGGCGGGCGGGCCGTTCTGGTGGCCCGAGGCGGACGCGGCGTTGTTTGCCGCTCTGCGCGACACGGTTGCCGATCCCGCGCGGATCGTGACCCTGCCCTACCACATCAACGACCCGGCCTTTGCGCAGGCTGCCGTCGACACATTCCTGACCCTGATGGAGGCCTGATGCCCGCGATACCCCGCCAGACCATAGTCGACCGCCTGAACCGCATGGCCGCCGACGGCCAACCGATCATCGGCGGCGGGGCGGGCACCGGGTTGTCGGCCAAGGCCGAAGAGACAGGCGGGATCGACCTGATCATCATCTACAACTCGGGCCGCTACCGGATGGCGGGACGCGGATCGGCGGCGGGGTTGCTGGCCTATGGCAACGCCAACCAGATCGTCAAGGAAATGGCTGTCGAGGTGCTGCCGGTGGTCCGCCATACGCCGGTTCTGGCGGGGGTGAATGGCACCGACCCGTTCTGCCTGATCCCGCAGTTTCTGGCCGAACTGAAGGTGATGGGATTTTCGGGAGTGCAGAACTTTCCCACGATCGGGTTGTTCGACGGCGTGATGCGGCAAAGTTTCGAGGAAACCGGAATGGGATTCGGGCTGGAGGTCGACATGATCGCCGAGGCGCACCGGCAGGATCTGCTGACCACGCCCTATGTCTTCAACCCCGACGAGGCCGTGGCGATGGTGCGGGCGGGGGCCGATATCATCGTGGCGCATATGGGGGTGACGACGGGGGGCAGCATCGGGGCGACCTCGGCCAAGACGCTGGACCAGTGCGTGACCGAGATCGACGCGATCGCGGCGGCGGCGCGGTCGGTCAGGCGCGACATCCTGCTGCTGTGCCACGGCGGTCCGATCGCGATGCCGGAAGATGCGGCCCATGTGCTGGCACGGGCCGACGGGTTGCACGGCTTTTACGGCGCGTCGTCGGCGGAACGCCTTCCGGCCGAACGCGCGATCGCCGAACAGATCCGCGCCTTCAAGGCGCTGCAGATGAAAGGCTAGGCCATGACCGATGTGAAAGACCTTTTCAGATACCCCGGCGATGTGGCGGCATATGGGTTCGACTGGGGCCAATTGTCGGTGGTGTTGGGGCCAAAGGTGAACGGCGCCCAGCGGTTTTCGGCGGCGGTCGTCACCGTGCCGCCCGGTCAGGGCCACAGTCGCCACAACCATCCCGGCGCCGAGGAGATCATCTACATCCTGGAAGGCACCGGCACCCAGATGGTCGAGGACGAACAGGGCCAGCCTTACACCGAGGCGGTTCGTCCTGGGGCGTGCGTGTTCATCCCTGAAAGTCGTTTTCACTCCACTCTGAATACCGGCGCGCATGACATGAAGATTTTCGTCGTCTATGCTCCCGCCGGACCGGAAGAGGCGCTGCGCGATCTGCCCGACTTCCGCCTGATCCCGCACAAGGCCTGACCCGGATGGACACCCACGCGACTGACGCCCTTCCCTACAGCTTTGCCCGGCTGGACGATCTGATGGAACAGGCCGGGATCGACGTTCTGGTCGCGACTTCGAAACACAACGTGCAATATCTGCTTGGAGGCTATCGGTTCATCTTCTTTTCGGCAATGGATGCGATCGGGCACAGCCGTTATCTGCCCGTCGTGGTCTATGTCAAAGGCGCACCCGACCGCACCGCGTATGTCGCCAACAAGATGGAGGGGGCCGAACACGCCCAACGCCCGTTCTGGACGCCGCATTTCCTGCCGGTGGCGTGGGGGTCGGTCGATGCGATGGAACATGCCGTGCGCCACATCGATGCGCACGCCCCCGCCGGCGCCCGCATCGGGGTCGAGCCGTCTTTCCTGCCGATGAACAGCGCACGCGTGCTGGAGGCGGCGTTTGCGAACACCCTGCTGGTCGATGCCACCGGCCCGCTGGAGCGGTTGCGGGCGATCAAGACGCCGGCCGAACGTGCCTTGATGAAACAGGCGTCCGAGGCGATCACCGAAGCGATGCAGGCGACCATCGCGGGCTCGGGCGCGGGGCACAGCAAGGTCGAGATCATCGAGCGGCTGCGCCGCGAGGAAACTGCGCGGGGGTTGCAGTTCGAATACTGCCTGCTGACGCTGGGCGCCTCGCACAACCGCGCCGCGTCGCCGCAGGTCTGGGGCCAGGGCGAGGTGCTGTCGATCGATTCTGGCGGCAACCTGAAGGGCTACATCGGCGACATCTGCAGGATGGGGGTTCTGGGCGAACCGGATGCCGAGCTGATCGACCTGCTTGCCGAGGTCGAAGCGGTGCAGCAGGCGGCGTTTGCGACCGTGCGGGCGGGGACACCGGGGGGTGATCTGATCGCGGCGGGGGCGGCGACGCTGGCCACGCAGCCGCACCACGCCTGCACCGACTTCTTTGCGCATGGCATGGGGGTGATCACGCACGAGGCACCGTTCCTGATGACCAACCACCCGGTCGCCTATGACGGCATCGACGCCGACCATCCGTTGCAGGCCGGGATGATGCTGTCGGTTGAAACGACGATGCTGCACCCGACGCGCGGCTTCATCAAGCTCGAGGATACTCTGGCAGTCACCGACACCGGATACGAGCTGTTCGGCAGCACGGGACGGGGCTGGAACCGCGGGGGCACTGCCTAGGGAAGACCATGCGACAGGCCGGGTCCGCATTGGCTGGCGAACCGCGCCGAGGCCGGTCGTGCTGGCTGATCGCGACGCTGCGGGGCGGTCCTTTCGACCCTTCGCCAGAATGGTCGCCCCAGCGCGGTCTGCACGCCGCGAATGGCGCGAAAATGGCCGCTGGTGCATCGACACTGCGCCGGTTCGTCCCGTAGAACGCCCACAGCCTGCACTGTCTGTTCGGCAGCCCTTGACGATGCCAAGACCGATGCCGCCAGTACCGGGCCATGCTGACCGCCCGACGCCGCCCCAATGCGGCAGGGCCACCGAGACAGGACCGCTCATGACCGCTTCTCCTTCCCGCTTTGCCCTGCGCGTGCAATGCCCGTCGACCCGGGGCATCGTGGCGGCAATTTCGACGTATCTGGCCGACAACGGCGGAAACATCACCGATTCCGCCCAGTTCGACGATCTGGCCACCGGCAGCTTTTTCATGCGCACCAGCTTCATTTCCGAAGACGGTCAGGGGTTGCAGGCGTTGCAGGCCGGATTCGCACCGATCGCCGAAAAGTTCGGGATGGACTTTTTGTTCTTCGACGAACGGGTGAAGCGCAAGGTCGTCATCATGGTCAGCCGGTTCGGGCATTGCCTGAACGATCTTCTGTACCGCTCGCGCATCGGGGCCCTGCCGGTCGAGATTGCCGCCGTGATCTCGAACCACCTGGATTACCAGAAGGTGGTGGTCAATCAGGACATCCCCTATCACTGCATCAAGGTGACGGCGCAGAACAAGGCCCTGGCCGAGGCCGAGCAGATGCGCATTGTCGAGGAATCGGGGGCAGAGCTGATCGTGCTCGCGCGCTACATGCAGGTGTTGTCCGGGGCGATGTGCGCCAAGTTCTCGGGGCGGATCATCAACATCCACCACTCGTTCCTGCCCAGCTTCAAGGGGGCGAACCCCTACAAGCAGGCCTACGAAAAGGGCGTCAAGCTGATCGGGGCGACCTCACACTATGTCACATCCGATCTGGACGAGGGTCCGATCATCGAGCAGGACATCATCCGCGTGACGCACGCGCAGTCGAACGAGGATTATGTCAGTCTGGGCCGCGATGTGGAAAGCCAGGTTCTGGCGCGGGCGATCCATGCGCATGTGAACGGGCGGGTGTTCGTGAACGGGCACAAGACGGTGGTGTTCGCCGCCTCGCCGGGGTCCTATGCGTCGGAGCGGATGGGCTAGGGCTGATCTGCCCGCCGCAACGTCGCGATCAGATCGGCGGGGGTCAAGGTGACCGGGTTGGCCTTCATCGACGATGACACCGCCGCTGCCGCCGCCACGTCGGCGTGGTGCGTGGGGTCAAGGCCAAGGTCGGCCAGCGTCGGCAGCCCCTGCCCCGTCGCCCAGCGGGCCAGCACCTGCGGTGCGTCATCGGGACTGACGTCGAACGCGGTGCCAAGGATTGCGCAGACCTGATCCAGCCGGTCGCGGGCCTGCCCCGAGGCGCGGGTGCGGTTGATCGCCAGCACTGGCCCCAGCAGTGCCCCGCAGATCGCGCCATGGGCCGCCGGGATCAACCCGCCGATCACGCCCGCCAATCCATGCACCGCCCCCAGCCCCGCATTGGCCAGCACCAGCCCGCCGCACAGGCTGACCCAAGCGAGGTCATCGCGCGCCTGCGCGTCGTTGCCCTGCATAAGCCGGGTCAAAGCGTTGATCCCCAAGGGCATCGCAGGCAGGGTCAGCGCATCGGTGTAGGGCGTCGCGCGGGTGCTGACGTAGGGTTCGATCACCTGCGTGATCGCGTCGAGGCCCGAGGCAAGCGTCACACCGCGCGGGCAGCCATCGGTCAGGGCCGGGTCCACGATCGCCAGCCGCGCCAGCATCCGGTCGTCGCGCAGACTGACCTTGCGGCCATGGTGCGGCACGCCGATGACGGCATTCTTGGTGGCTTCGGCCCCGGTGCCGCTGGTGGTCGGGATTGCGATGAACGGCAACGGCGGCGAGGACAGCGGCAGACCGCGACCGACCACCTCCAGATGGTCCAGCGGCGGCGTGGTGCCGGGGGTCAGGGCCGCCACCGCCTTGCCAAGATCCAGCGCCGCACCGCCGCCGAGGCTGGCCACCCATTGCGCGCCGTGCGCGCGCGCCGCGTCCAGCGCCGCCTCGAGCATGTCCAGCGTCGGCTCGCCCGGGCACGACAGCGCGAGCACCTCTGCCCCCGCGCCGCGCAACCCGTCGACCAGCCAAGCCGCCCGTGCCGCCTGCGCGCCATGCACGACCACGCCCTGCCGGCCATACCCCAGGATCAGCGCGGGGGCTTTTGCAGCCTCGCCCCGGCCGAACAGGATGCGGCCCGGTGCCGCGATGCCGAACGGGGTCATACCGACATCGTGGCCGCGACCGCCCGCCCCCACCGCGCGTACTTGAACGCGCGAACGTCTTCGGCCATTGCCGAGTCGAACCGGCGCTGCAAGGCCCAGGATTTCTGGAATTCGGCGGGATCCGGGCAGATCCCGGCCTGCAACCCCGCGAGATAGGCCACCCCCAGCGCCGTCGTTTCCGTCACCACCGGCCGATCCACCGGCGCGCCCAGAATGTCGGACAAAAACTGCATCGCCCAATCGCTGGCCGTCATGCCACCGTCCACGCGCAACACGCCGTCGGCGGCCGCGCCCCAGTCGGCCCGCATCGCCTCGAGCAGGTCGCGCGTCTGATAGCCGACCGATTCCAGCGCCGCGCGCGCCAGCTCGGCCGGGCCCGAGTTGCGGGTCAGCCCATAGATCGCCCCCCGGCAGTCGGGCCGCCAGTAGGGCGCGCCAAGGCCGGTGAAGGCCGGCACCAGCACCACACCCTGCGCCTCGTCCGCCAGTTCGGCCAAGGGCTGGGTTTCCTTCGCCTCGCGGATGATCTTCAGCCCGTCGCGCAGCCATTGCACCACCGCCCCCGCGATAAAGATCGACCCTTCCAGCGCATAGGTCGGCTTTCCCTTCAACTGATAGGCAATGGTGGTAAGCAGTCGGTTCCTGGATGGCACCATGTCGGCCCCGGTGTTCAGCAGGGCAAAGCACCCCGTCCCATAGGTCGCCTTCATCATGCCAGGAGTGAAACACGCCTGCCCCACCGTCGCCGCCTGCTGATCCCCTGCCACGCCAAGGATCGGAATTTCCCGGCCGAACAAATCAGCGCGGGTCAGGCCATAATCGGCGGCGCAATCGCGGACTTGGGGCAGCAGGGACATGGGGATGTCGAGCAGCCCGCAAATCTCGGCGTCCCACTGGCCCGCCTTGATGTTGTAAAGCATGGTCCGCGCGGCGTTGGTGGCGTCGGTGGCGTGGGTGCGCCCGCCGGTCAGTTTCCAGATCAGGTAGGTGTCGACCGTGCCGAACATCAGATCGCCCCGGTTGGCCCGTTCCCGCGCCCCCGTCACATGATCAAGCAGCCATTTGACCTTGGTGGCCGAAAAGTAGGGATCGAGCAGCAGCCCGGTGCGGGCGGTGATCATCGCGGCGTGGCCTGCTTCCGCCAGCGCGTCGCAGGTCGGGGCGGTGCGGCGGTCTTGCCAGACGATGGCGTTGTGGATCGGCTGGCCCGTTTCGCGGTCCCAGATCAGCGTCGTCTCGCGCTGGTTGGTGATGCCGATAGCGGCGATGCTGCGGGTGTCGATCCCGGCTTTTTCGATCGCGGCGCGGGCGGTTCCGGCGACGGTCGCCCACAAGTCTGACGGGTCATGTTCGACCCAGCCGGGGGCGGGGTAGATTTGGGGGAACTCTTCCTGGGCCTGCGCGACCACCCGCAGGGCGGCATCGAACAGGATGGCGCGTGACGAGGTGGTGCCCTGGTCGATGGCGAGGATATGGGTCATGGGCCTTTGCCTTTCGTCAGGTGTCCCAACGCGGGACGTAATTTATTTTTTTAAAACAACGTCTTCATGTTGACGTTTCAAGGGTTGGTTAAGTATTCCGACTCCCTCGTCGCTGCCCCCCGCAGGCCGAGCAAGGCGTCTGGCGGCGGGGGATGGTGCTTTCCTGTCGGGTCACAAGGCACGCTGAAACTGCAACTCGCCATCGTCGTTCAGTCCCTGCGCCACCCAGCCGTGGCGGCGGTAGAACCGGTCGGCGCGGGTGCCGGGGTCGGTGGACAGGCGGGCAGTCTTGTAACCACGGGTCGCAAGATCGTTGCAGGCCAGCGCCAGCAGACCGCCCCCCAGCCCCCGGCCCTGATACGGCGGATCGACAAACAGCGCCCAGATCGTGCCGTCACGGTCGTCGCTGGCGGAAAAGCCAAGAATGCGGCTGTGATCCTCGATCACCCAGACCAGTCCGCGCCCGACGAAATCTTCGCAATCCGCCGCGGTGACCGAGCCCGGATCGGCAAGCCGGTTTTCCTGCACCGCGTGGCGGATTTCCATCAGGCGGGGGATGTCGTCGTTCGTGGCGCGTCTAATGTCTGACATGACAAAATGTCTCTGTGGCCCGCACGCCGTTTGCACGGCCTGACCAACCCTGTCCTGCGGATCGGGCTTGGCGCAAGCGGGACACGCGGGTAGGTTTGCTGCATGCTGGTGCCGCTGCTTTTGTTGATCCTGTCGCTGTCGGGGCTGGTTGCCGCCCTGACCCTTCCCGGCATGACCGACCTTGCCTTGTTGGCCGGACCTTGCGTGCTGGCCTGTCTGATCCTGCTGGGGCGTGCATGGCTGTCGGGTGGCGATGCGGGTGTGAAGACCCCGCCGGGCAGGGGATTTCGGCTGCGTCGCCGTGCTGCGGACCGGATGATCCTGATCGACGGATCGAATGTGCTGCACTGGAAAGACAACACGCCGCAGATCGACCCCCTGCGTCAGGTGATCGTGCGGGTGACCGCGCTGGGATATACCCCGGCGGTGGTTTTCGATGCCAATGCAGGCTATCTGATTTCGGGAAAGTATCAGCATGACAAGGCCTTGGGCGATCTTCTGGGCTTGCCGGAGGATCGGGTGATGGTGGTGCAGAAAGGTCAACCGGCCGACCCCATCCTGTTGGCTGCGGCCCGCGAAATGGGCGCGCGGATTGTGACGAACGACCGCTATCGCGACTGGGCCGGGTCGCATCCCGAGGTGCAGAAACCAGGGTTTCTGGTTCGGGGGGCGTACCGCGACGACGGGCTGTGGCTTGATCTGGAAGAAACTGTAAGCGCGTAGGATCGGGCGGGGTTTGCACCCCGCCCGACTGGTTTCAGTTCTGCCACGACTTGATCAGTTCGTCATAGGCGATGGTTTCGCCCATGGGCTTTTCGTTCTCCAGCTTGGCGACCGGTGCACCGGGTTCGTCCAGCCAGACCTGCGGGTCCTGCTCTTCGTTCATCTTCGGACCGAGGTCGCCCTGCACGCCGGATTTCTCCAGACGGATGAGCACGGCTTCCTGTTCGGCGCAGAGGCTGTCGAGCGCCTCTTGCGGGGTTTTCGACCCCGACATCGCGTCGCCGATGTTCTGCCACCACAGCTGTGCCAGTTTGGGATAGTCCGGGATGTTCGTCCCCGTCGGCGACCACTGGACGCGGGCGGGCGAGCGATAGAATTCGACCAGACCGCCAAGTTTCGGGGCGCGGTCGGTGAACGACTGGTGCTGGATCGTGGATTCGCGGATGAAGGTCAGGCCGACATGGCTTTTCTTCACGTCCACGGTCTTCGAGGTGACGAACTGGGCATAGAGCCAGGCCGCCTGGGCACGGTCCACCGGGGTGGATTCCATCAGAGTCCACGAACCGGCGTCCTGATAGCCGATCTTGGTGCCTTCGGACCAGTACGCGCCGTGCGGCGAGGGGGCCATGCGCCATTTCGGCGTGCCATCCTCGTTCATCACCGGGGTGCCTTCGACGACAGACGCGGCGGTGAAGGCGGTGTACCAGAACATCTGCTGGGCAATCGCGCCTTGGGCAGGAACCGGGCCGGCTTCGCCGAAGGTCATGCCTGCGGCTTCGGGCGGCGAGTACTTTTGCAGCCACTCGATTGCCTTTGTCACGGCATAGACGGCTGCCGCGTCGTTGGTGGCACCGCCACGTGCAACACACGAGCCGACCGGCTGCGAGTTTTCGTTGACGCGCACGCCCCATTCGTCGACCGGCAGGCCGTTCGGCTCACCCTTGTCGCCCATGCCGGCCATCGACATCCACGCGTCGGTGT
>JANNNU010000087.1:0-17406 GCA_031398695.1 Paracoccaceae bacterium
TATGTGCTCTAGCGGGCAGGCGGTTTCCGCACCCCGGTTAATGTGCTAGGGGCTGGGGCGTCACGGTGCTGCCCCAGACCGAGAGTGTGCTTGATGCCTCGTCTGCCGATCGTCGTGTTGTGCAGTCTGGTGCTGAGCTGCGCGCCTCGCGGGCAAATCCTGCTGGTGCCGCAGGCCGCTGCCGTCGGAACGCCCGAAACGATCTATGTGACAACGACCCGCGCCGTCGACCCGGCCACCGGAACCTAGTCCAGCGAGTGCTCCGAGCAGCCCATCAAGGCCCGCCTGACTATCTCGATCCCGCCGGACCGGGAACCGGGGTCGATCACGTATCCCCGGCGCGGTGCGGTGCTGGATGCGACACAGGATTTTCTGACCACGGACGAAACCCGTTACCCCAACGATGCCGCGTTTCACCAGCGCTGATCCAGCTCATGGGGCGGGTAATCGACGTGGATGCGGCGCTGATGGCGGATGCCGATGCGCGGGTCGGGTTGCTGCCGGGGGTGGCGCTGACGGTGCAGAATGCCACGCAGATCATCCTGCCCCCGATCACGAACGCCGGTCGGCCGCGCTAGCGTCGGCGCAGATAGACGTAGTACGCCCCCGACCCACCGTGTTTCAGATGCGACTCGGCCACCTGCAGCACCGCCTGTCCCAGCGGGGGCAGGCGCAGCCATTGCGGCACCTGATGGCGCAACGCCCCCATCCGCTGCGGGATCGGGCCGTGATCGGTCCCGCGCTTGCCCTTGCCGGTGATCACCAGCACCAGCCGCATCCCCTGCGACTGCGCGTTCAGGATGAACCGGATCAGTTCGGGATGCGCCTCGGCCAGCGTCAGGCCGTGCAGGTCGATCCGTGCCTCGGGCGCAAGTTTGCCGCGTGTCATGCGACCGAACGCCTTGGCATCCATCTGCAGCGGGGCGGTTTGCAGGCTTTCCGACAGGCTGGGCTGCAGGTCATGCGCCCGCGTCACCCGCGCCCTTTCGCCGACGCGGAAACTGGGTACGGGGGGCGGTGGTAACGCGGCGGGCTTGGCGTGCACGTCGCTTTCGGGCGCGGTCTTGCGCAGAAAGATCGACCCCGGCTTGTGCATCGGGCGGGCGGACCGGGCGACGGTCTGCCACAACTCCTCCTCCTCGGGGTGCAGGGACCGGCGGCGTGCCACGGCCTAACCCTCGGGCAGCAGGGCGTAGGCCCGGTCGATCGGCAGCAGCACCAGCATCCGCCCGCCGTCCTTGACGGTGCCCGCGGCATCCCCCGCCGCATCGCCCGTGCCGAAAAAGATGTCTGCCCGCTGCGCCCCCTTGATGGCACCGCCGGTGTCCTGCGCGATCATCAGGCGGCGAAACGCCCCTGAGCCATCCTTTTCCACCCAGACCGGCGCCCCCAGCGGGGTGAAATCCGGATCAACGGCAATCGACCGCATCGTGGTGATGGACCGCCCCATCGCCCCGATGGGCCCCTTCTGCGCTGGCAGGTCGGGCAGTTTGCGAAAGAAGATGTAGGACGGATTGACGTTTAGAAGCGTCGCACCGACCTGCGGATTGCGCGCGACATAGGCCCGGATTTCCTGCGCGGATACCTGATCCAGCGTATGGGTGCCCCGGCGCACCATCTCTTGGCCCACGGACCGGTAGGCGTGGCCGTTGCGCCCGCCATAACCGACGCGCATCACCTCGCCGTTCGGCATGACGATGCGGCCCGATCCCTGGATCTGCAGGAAAAACGCCTCGACCGGGTCATCCAGCCACGCGATTTCCAGCCCGCGCCCGCGCAGGGCCCCAGCCTCGATCGTTGCCCGGTCGTAATAGACCACTCCGTCGCGCAATTCGGGCGGGCGGCGGTAGATCGGCCAGGCAAAGCGCGGGGTGCGCACGGGCGAGCCTTGCAGTTCCGGCTCGTAATAGCCGGTGAACAGCGCCGGGGGCTGGCCGATGAGCACGGGCTTGAAGAACAGCTCGAAAAAACTTCGCGCTGCCGCATCTCCCGATCTGACGTCTTCGGCCAATTTGCACAGCGACACCCAGTCGGGATCGGTCAAGAGATCGCAGGTGTCGCGAAAGGTGGTCAATGCGGCCGCATGGTTGTCTTCGGCCCATCCGTCCAGCGCGGCAAACTCGGCGACCTGCGCAACGGACGGCGCGGCCATCACCGCAGCCACCCCGAGAACCAGAATGCGGAGCGCATGTCGCATCCCCGCCGCGGCTCAGTCGCCGGTGGCGACAAGCTGCCAGTTCGGGTCATCGACCCCCATCCGGCGGGCAAAGGTCCAGACGTCGCGCTGGCGCTTGACTTCGGTGTCGCGGCCCTCGACCACGACGCCCGCCTTGTTGCGCACCACCGACGTCAGCTCGCCCAGGAACCGCACGGTGATTTCCGCGGTGCGACTGTCACGGTCGAAGGTGGCATCCTGCAAGACCAGCTCGCGCAGTCCGACGAAATTCGCCTCGACCGTCAGCCCCTCGCGTTCGCGCGCCTCGACCGCCGCGTCGAAGGTCGCGGCGACATCCGCCGACAGGAACGGACGCACGCTGTCGACGTCGCCCTTCTCGAACCCCATCAGGATCATCTCGTAGGCGCCGCGCGCACCCGACAGGAACGTGCCGACCGAAAAGCCGGGTTCCGCCGTCTTCATGGCCGCCAGCGCCTTGGCCGCCGACGAATCGTCCGAAACGTGATCGGTGATGTCGCGGTCAGGACCGCCTTCGATCACCTCGAAATCGCGCCGGCCCTTCGGGCGCACATCCTCCAGCGGGACGGGCGGTTTTTCGAAGCCGTCGCGGGTGCCCAGAACGGACCGCAATTTCAGGATCAGAAACACCGCAACGCCGGCCAGCACCAGCAGTTGAAGGATAGAAGAATTCATTGCGACCTCGAACAGTCCCCGGGGACGTTGGTATTTGCCTCGACTTCGCCTTATGTAGGGGCTGGGGTGGGCCAAGTCTACCGCCTGAGACCAAAGACATGGCCCGACACACAGAAGGACTGCGCCGATGTGGCTGTTTGCCGGGTTTCTAGCTGTTCCCTTGATCGAGATTGCCCTGTTCGTGACCGTGGGCGGGTGGATCGGCCTGTGGCCGACGCTGGGCATCGTGGTCGGTACCGCGATCCTGGGGGTCGCGGTGATCCGGCGGCAAGGTGCGCAAGCACTGGAGGGTTTGCGGCAGGCTGGCCAGATGCGCCGCAATCCGCTGGGCCAGATCGCCGAAAACGCACTGGTCGGCATGGCCGGGGTATTGCTGATCCTGCCCGGATTTCTGACTGACAGCCTGGGTCTGCTGCTGCTGATCCCCCCGGTCCGGCAATTGGTGATCCGCAGCTTTGCTGCGCGCGCGCAGGTCTATGGGGCGGCGTCGTTCGACGGTCCGCGCCGCAGCGGGCCCGATGTGATCGACGGCGAATACTTTGAGATCGAGCAGGATCAACCCGAGGTCCAGCGCGACGACCGCCGCTATCCTGAAGGCAGGTTTCCCTCGGATTGGCGGCATTGAGGCGCGCCACCCGACCTGATAGACGCTGCGGCGCAGAGTGAGGAGATCATCGCATGGCCGAAGAAAACGGAAGCGCGCCGCAAGCCGCGCCGCAGATCAAGATGCAGGTTCTGGCGCAGTTCGTGCGCGATCTGTCGTTCGAAAATCTTGTCGCGCAAAAAGGCATTTCGGGGGGCGAGGTGCAGCCCGACATCCAGGTTGCCGTCAGCCTCGATGCCCGCAAGCGTGCGGCCGAAGGCCAGTATGACGTGATCACCAAATTCAAGGTGACCTCCAAGAACAAGGCCACCGGAGACACCCTGTTCTTGCTGGAGCTTGACTACGGCGGCGTGTTTCTGGTCGAAGGCGTGGCGCCTGACCAGTTGCACCCGTTCTTGCTGATCGAATGTCCGCGCCTGCTGTTTCCGTTCGTGCGCCGGATCATTTCGGACGTGACGCGCGATGGCGGCTTCCCGGCACTGAACGTCGATACGGTCGATTTCCTTGCGCTTTACCGTCAGGAACTGGCGCGCCGGGCGCAGGCGCAGACCCAGCCGGCACCGATCCCGAACTGACCCGGCCACCGCTGTAGAAATGCTATTGTTTGCCCGTCCCTGCCTTCCGGGGCGACGCTGCCATGCCGCGCAACGGGTGGTTGTGTCTGCCGCGCGCACGCGCATCACCGGTTTCAGGCCGCGGCGGACGAGGGATGCAAATTTGTCGAAAAAGCGCCCAAATCTTGGCCACAGCATTAAGGACCGGCTGGAGCGCCTAGAAATTGTGTCGAAAGCTATCTATGTTCCGCCGCAATCGGGTCACACAAGTGGCCCAATAACATCCCGGGCGTCTCAATTCCGGGTACGAGGCGGAGCAAAAAATGACGAATGCGATTGGGTTCGCAGTCCGCGATTCTGCGGGCCGCACACAAACGGGTCTGGTGGCCGGCGACGGTCAGGGCAACTCCCTCCGGGTCGGGTCTGGCGATCATGTGTCGCTGAACCTGGGTCAGGCCAGCATCGTGTCGTATGAACAGCAAGGCGGCGACCTGCTGATCAAGCTGACCGACGGGCGGACCATCCTTCTGAACGGCTACTTCGACGGGGTCGGCAACCACCTCTACCTCAGCAGCAACGGCGAGATCGTCGAGGTTACGGTGGCCGAAAGCGGAGACGGCATGCTGTTCGCGAATTACGGTGCCGTCGAAGGCTGGGACAAATGGAGCCCGCTGGACGATCTGCGCTTTACCACGGCCGATCCCGTGGGTGCCTATGCGACGGCCGCCGAAGAGCCGGCAGGCATGGCCGCCATGGTGCCGGGTCTGCTGGGCGGCATGGGCGGCCTTGGTGCCGCGGCGGCGCTGGCCGGCGGTGCGGTTCTGGTCGGCAGCGGCGGCGGTGACGATGGCGACAGCGGTGGCGACACCGGTGGCGACGGGGATACCGGCGGTGATGGCGACGGCGACGGTGACGGAGATACCGGCGGTGACGGCGATGGCGACGGGGACACCGGCGGCGATGGAGACGGCGACGGGGACACCGGCGGCGATGGGGACGGAGATGGGGACACCGGCGGCGATGGGGACGGAGATGGAGACGTTGATGGCGATGATGACCGCGCCGTGCCGACCGTCGATCCGCAGACGCCGGCACCGCTGACGACAACCACTGTCGATCCCAAGATCGTCGTGACCGGCACCGGCGAACCCGGGGATACGGTCGTGGTCACCATCGGGACGCAGACGCAGACCACCACCATCACGACGGAAGGCACCTGGACGACCACCTTCCCGTCCACCGGGCTGCCCGGTGACGGAAGCCATACGGCAGAAGTCGTGGTGACCCAGCCCGACGGCACCACGACCACGCTGACCGGTCCGGTCTTCCTGATCGACATGACCCCGCCCGACGTCGAGGTCACCACCGGCACGCAGTCGGTCGGCGACGTTGAAAACGCGGCAGAATACCAGGACGGCGTGACGATCAACGGCGAAGGGGAAGCCGGCGCCAGCATCGTCGTCGTGGTCGGAACCGCGACGCAGACCACAACCGTCAGCGCGACAGGCAGCTGGTCGGTCACCTTCTCGCAAACCGACGTGGCGGCCGGCGAATACGAGATCCCGGTCACGATCACCGCGACGGACGCGCTTGGCAATGCCACGGTGCTGCAGGATGTGCTGGTCATCGACACGGTGCCGCACCCGATCGCGTTCAACAGCGTCACGACCGACAACATCGTGAACTTTACCGAATCGCAGGACGGCCTGACGATCAGCGGCACATCGACCGCGGGTGCCGCGTTGTCGGTCACCGTGCAGGGAGTGTCCCAAAGCGTGACGGTGGCGCAGGACGGCACGTGGTCCGTGACCTATCCGACCGGCACGCTGCCGGGCGGCGAATACAACGCCAGCGTCACGGCGTCGACCACCGACGCCGCCGGCAACAGCAGCACGACCACGCACAGCTTTGCAATCGACACGCTGGTGCGCAACTTTGCCCTGACCAGCGGGCAGATCGGCGGCGACGGGGTGGTCAATGCCGCCGAAGCGGCGCAGGGGGTGACGCTGACCGGAACCGTCGAGCCCGGCTCGACCGTGCTGGTGAAACTGCAAAGCGGGGCCGAGCACACGGTCATCGCATCGTCGAGCGGCACATGGACCGCGACCTTTGCGTCGTCCGAGATTCCGCGCGGCGAGTTGGCGCAGACGGTCACGATCACGGCGACCGATCATGTCGGCAACACCAGCACGATCACGCGCGCCTTCGAGATCGACACCGTGGCGCCGGGTGCGCCCGAGGTCGTCTCGTTCGGTCGCGACAGCAGCGGGTTGCGCGACATCGGCACCGTCGCCGCAGACGACATCTATGCCTTCAGCAAGATCGACGCGACGGGCACGACGACCCCAGTCGACGTCATCCGCACCGACGACACGATCTATGACGAAACCAACTTCCGGTTCACCTCGACTGTCCCGGATGGCAGTTATCTGGTGATCAACACCGAAGACACCGCGGGCAACGAAAGCTCGACCTTGCTGATCGTGAACAACACCAACGCGCCGGATGTCGATCTGTCCCGCGCGGGCCTGTCGGAGTTCGACTTCACGGCGATCGACCTGACCTTCGCCCCGGACGCCGACCTGTCGATCAGCGCCGAGCAGTTGCAAAGCCTGACCGGCCCAGACCAACAGTTGCTGGTCAAGGGCGCCGCGGACGATCACGTGACGCTGATCGGCGGAATGGACAGCGGGACGACCCAGGACATCGACGGGCAGACCTACAAGCTTTACACGCTTGGCACCGGGGCCAGTGTCCTGATCGACGATGACATCCTGACCACCACGTCGGTCGTCTGACCGGAGGGCGGGGCGATGCCCGTGCAGGTCAGATCCTGGATTGCGGCCGTCGCGGCGGCCGCCACGCTGTCCGGCTGCTTGGCCGGACAGCCGCCCGCGTCGAAACAGGCGTTCAGCCCGGTCGATGGCGAACCCGCGGGCAAACAGACGGCGGAGAGGGGCGAGGCGACCTCGCCCCTGATCGCAGACCTGCAGGCGCGGCAAAGCGTGCTGCCGCCCGACGGTCCGTTCGCGCTGGTGGCGGCTTCGGTGATCGAGGCGAGTGCCGGCGCGTCGGTCGCGGAACTGCGGGTCGCGCAACTGAAGGCGCAGGCCAAGTCGAAGAACTGGCTGCCGCAGATCGGCCCGTCGGTCAATCTGACGTCGCTGTCCGGTCTGGTGACGGACCTGTTGCTGCAACAGGCGCTGTTTGACAACGGCCAGCGCAAGGCGGAACGCGCCTATGCCGCCGCCGACGTCGAAGTGGCGGCGGTGACGCTCGCCTCCGAGATGAACCAGCGGGTGTATCAGGGGCTTTATCACTATGTCCGCGCCGAACAGGCGCGCGCCCAAGGGGCGGTGTCGGCACGGGCCGCGGCGCGTCTGGAAAAATTCGACGCGATCATCTCGGAACGGATCGCGGGCGGCTTGTCGGACCGGTCGGAACAGCAGGTGATCCAGCAGCATCTGGTCGAGGTTCAGGCGACGCTGGCCGGCGACCGCGAGGCGGAAACGTCTGCCGTGGCCGAACTGGCCGCATTGGCGGCAGGGCCGATGGACGCGGTGCGCGGGCTGGACACGCTGCCACCCGACGCTGCGCAGATCGTGCCGCTGGCCGTGCTGCGCGCCCGCAGCGAAGGCGCGCAACTCGTTGCCGGGGCGGACATGCAAAAGGCCGACATGCTGCCGGGCCTGCGCGCAACGGCCTCGGTCGGCTTGGACGGCGTGCAGCCTGGCGTGCGGCTGGGTGGGGGGCTGCTCAACTCTGGCATGCGCGAAAACATGGCGGCGCTGGAAGCGACGGACGAGGTGGCAGCCAAACGAACCGCCGAGGCCTAAGAAGAGGCGCAGCGCCGGATCGTGACACTCGAGCGCCAGATCGCCACGCTGGCGCAACGCGAAGCATCGGGAGCCACGGTTCTGGCGCAGACGTCGGACAACTTCGATCTGTTCACCGAACAATATCAGGTCGGGCGGCGCACCTTGCTGGAACTGGTGAACCAATACCGCGACTTCACCCGGCTGGAACGCGAGCAGGCCGGATTGCGCCATGACATGGCGCTGTTGCGTCTGGAAATCGCGCGCGATCGCGGGCAACTGGTCGATGGGGCGCAATTGTGACGGACCGGGTCGTAGCCTTCGAGATGAATGCGGTGCGGCCGACCGATCTGGTTCCGGCACCCGAGTTGCCGTCGTCGCCGATCCTGCCCTCCGTTGCCGTGCCGACCGACGAGCGCACCCGCGCACGGGCTGAAATCCTGTCGGTCTACGCCAGCCTGCTGGGTCTCGATCTGCCGCCGACCGACCTTCTCGAGGCGTTGCAGATCGCAGCACCGGGCCAGGTCCCGAGTTTCGAGCAGATGCTGGCGCCGCTCGCCGCCGCAGGGCTGACCGTATCGGTGGACCGGGTCGCCCGGCCAAAGGCACGGCACTGGCCCGCGCTGGCCGAGATGACGTCGGGTCAGGTCGTGCTGGTGCTGGGCGAAAGCGCTGCGGGCTTACAGGTCTATGACACCAGCGAGCCGGACAACTGCGCCGACGTGTCGCTCGAGGATTTCAACTGGGTTTATACCGGTCGCCTGTTGCTGGCGCGCAGTTCCATGGGGTTGCTCGAAACGCGGCACGCCGATGCCGCACGGCAACGCCACTGGTTCTGGGACGAATTCCGCCACTATCGCCGCCAGTTGATCGAGGTTGCCGCCGGATCGATGGTGGCCAATCTGCTGGCCGTGGCGGTCGCGCTTTTTTCCCTGCAGGTCTATGACCGGGTGATCCCGCACCAGTCCGAGCCGACGCTGTGGGTGCTGGCCCTAGGCGCCTTGCTGGCCATCGTGCTGGAAGGGATGCTGAAGCTCGCGCGGTCCAGCCTGATGGACATGACCGGCAAGCGCATCGAGTTGACCGTGCAGGCCCGGCTGATGAACCGCCTTCTGGGCATGAAACCGCAAGCGGGCCGCAGCCCGAGCCAGCAGTTCAGCGCGATGCGCGAGTTTTCGGCGGTGCGCGAATTCTTTACCGCCACCACGATCGGCACGCTGGCTGACCTGCCGTTCATCATGATCTTCTTCCTGCTGGTCGCCAGCATTGGCGGCAATCTGGTCTGGGTCCTCGCACTGGGGGCCGTGCTTATGATCGCGCCGGGGTTCTTGTTCCAGAAACGGATGATCGCGCTGACCATGGCAACGCAAGGCGCATCGGTGCGCGCCGCGCGGCTGCTGTACGAGGCGGTCTTTGAGGCGGAAACCGTGACGACCCAGCGCGGCGAAGACCGGATCAAGCGGATCTGGTCCGAATTGTCCACGCTGTCGGCAGTGAAATCGTCGGAACAGCGGCAGTTGACCTCGCTTCTGGGCTATTGGGCCCAAGGGGTTCAGCAGGCGACCTATGTGATCGCGGTGGTGGCCGGCACCTATCTGGTGTTCGCGGGCGAGTTCACCGTCGGCACGATCATCGCCATCGGCATCCTCACCGGGCGCACGCTGGGACCACTGGCGCAGCTGTCGTCCACGCTCGCGCGGTGGTCGAACGTCAAGGCGGCGCTGGACGGGCTCGAGGCCATCGCCAACGCCCCCCAGGCCGAAGAGCCGGGCCGCCACTACCTGCGCCGCGAAAAGCTGACCGGCGGGTTCGAGCTGCGCAACCTGTCGTTCCACTATGACCCGCAATCGGCAGCGAACATCGACATCGCCGCGCTGGCCATTCCGGCAGGACAGCATGTGGCGATCCTGGGGGCCAACGGGTCGGGCAAGTCGACGCTCCTGCGGCTGCTGGCGGGGCTGTACGAGCCGACCCAGGGCCGTGTGCTGATCGACGGCGTCGACCTGCATCAGGTGCACCCGCGCGATCTGCGTCGCGGCATCGGCTACCTTGGGCAAGAGGTGCGGCTCTTTTCCGGCACCCTGCGCGACAACCTGAACATGACCCAGCTGGAGCGTGACGACGCCAGGATGTATGCCGCGCTGGATTTCGCGGGGTTGGGGCCGTTCGTGCGCAGCCACCCGCGCGGGCTGGACCTTGAAATCAAGGAGATGGGCGAAGGCTTGTCGGTCGGGCAGCGCCAAAGCCTTGGCTGGGCGCGGCTGTGGTTGCAGGATCCGGTGGTGGTGTTGCTCGACGAACCAACCGCGGCGCTGGACCAGACGCTGGAGTCGACGCTGGTCAGCCGGCTCAAGAGCTGGCTCGATGGGCGTACGGCGGTGATTGCCACTCACCGCGTGCCGATCCTGCACCTGACGACCCGCACGCTGATCCTGCAGAACGGCAGGATGGCGGTCGATGGCCCCCGCGAGGCCGTGCTGGCGCATCTTTCGAAAACCCAGTCCACAGCAGGGGTCAAGGCATGAGCGCGATCGGGCTGGACGACGGGCTGTCAGGCCGGATGCGGGGACCAAGCCTGACGATCTGGCTGATCGGAGCCAGCATCGCGGCTTTCTTGATCTGGGCCTCGGTCGCGTGGGTAGACGAGATCGTGCGCGCCCCGGGTGAGGTGGTGTCCTCGTCGCGCCCGCAGATCATCCAGAACCTGGAAGGCGGGATTCTGGCCGAACTGAACGTGGCCGAAGGCGACATCGTCGAACCCGGCCAGACGCTGGCGCGGCTTTACGGCACGCAGTACCAGTCGGCGGCCGACGAACTGGCCGACCAGATCGCCGGGCTGGAAATCCGTCGCCTGCGGATCGAGGCGGAAATGGCCGGGATGACCGGGTTCGAGGTTCCGGAAGAATTTGCAAACCGGGTGCCCGCCATCGTGGCATCGGAACGCAGTCTGTTGCAGGCGCGCCAAGCCGAGTTTGCGGCGCGGGTGACCGGAGCGCAGGCGGTGCTGGATCAGACCGGCGCCGAACTCGACCTTTTGGAAAAGATGTATGCCCGCGAAATCGCGCCGCTGATCGAGGTGACGCGGGCCCGAAAGGCCAACTCGGACGCGCAAAACCGGCTAAGCGAGGCCGTCAACACCACCGAGTTGGAACGGGCCAGCGATTATTCCAAAACGCAGGGCGATCTTGCCGCACTGCGTCAGAAGATGAAACTGGCGACCGACCAGCTCGATCGCACCGTTCTGCTGGCCCCTATGCGCGGCGTTGTGAACAAGCTGTCGGTCACCACGATCGGCGGCGTGGTGCGGCCGGGCGAGGAGATCTTGCAGATCATCCCGCTGGACGAGGAACTGTTCGTCGAGGCCAAGGTGAAACCCCGCGACATCGCGGCGGTGCGCCAGGGGCAGGAAGCGACGATCAAACTGTCGGCCTATGACTATACCATCTGGGGGTCGTTGCGCGGGCAGGTGACGTTCATCTCGGCCGATACGTTCAAGGACGACCGGTCGCGCGCGGTGGATGGCGATCCGCACTACAAGGTGACCTTGCGGGTGGACCGCGAGGCGCTGACCGCGCGTCAGTCCGGGCTGCAGATCCGGCCAGGCATGCAGGCCGAGGTCGAGTTGCAGACGGGGGGCAAGACCGTGCTGACCTATCTGACCAAACCGCTTTACAAAAGCTCCGAGGCGCTGCGCGAACGCTGATCGCCGACCACGGCGCAGGTTTCACCCGGACCAGCCGGCCCGGCGCGGCACCCGCACCGCGAGCATCGGCATGAGCAAGGGCGAGCGGAAACGGCCCAGGTCCAACGCCTCGTGCACGCCCGTGACGGGTTCGCCGTCCAGCACGGTTTCCACCAGAGAGCGGCTGTAGAACGGGGCCTCCAGCATCGCCATCGTCTGTCGGGGCCGATGGCCGGCATCGCAGCGGGTGTCGCGCGCGATCCCCCACAGTGTACGGGGCAGGCGGGTCAGCGGTGGCGGGGCGATCTCGGTCACCGTGCCATCCGCGGCGATGTCGAGGCCAAGCGCCAGGGTAGACCCGTCGCGGCGCGTCCCGTCATAAAAGCACGTCGCCCCCCCGGTGCGTCGCGGATAGCGCCCCCAGGTCCAGCGCCGAAAATCGGCTTCGAGTGCAGCCGAGCCGAAATTTGCATCGAAATAGCCATGCCCTTGCCAGCTGTGGCCTTGTGTCAGATCGACCTCGATTCGTGCCGTGGGCGCAAAGGGGCGCCAGATGTGCGTGGCATCCGGGGTCAAGATCGCCTCGACGCCGGTGATTGCCGACGGGGTCAGCCGGATCTGGCCGCGCACCCGAGACACCCGCGGCAGGGCCGAAACCTCGTTCACGTCGATCACCAGCGTGCCCTGATCCCAAGCCATCCGGCTTGGCCCGACCTGCAATGCATCGCGGCTTTGGCGCAAGGCCTGCCGGCCCCGGTCTGTCATGGTAAACCGCCCGCCGGGCCCATAGGTGACGACGTTTATGCAGCAGTGGTCTTGCGGGTCGCGCCTGCCGCTCCACCGATACCAAGGCGAGAACACCGATCCGATGAACCCGATCACCGAGACGGCGCGCGTCCCGTCGTCCGAGACGCCGTCGACATACCACCAGGCATAGCCATCGGGCGCAACCTCGACTCGGAAGTCTGGTCGTTCAAGATCGCCTCGGCAGCGTGCCGTCCGGACAAGGCCGCCATCGGCACCCCCGCCCCCGGATGCGCCCCGCCGCCGGCCAGATACAGCCCCGGCAGCGCGGTCCGCGCCCCCGGCCGCTGAAACGCCGACAGGGTCCCGGCCGGACTTCGCCCGTAAAGCGACCCCTGCGAGCCCGGAAACAGGGTGGAAAAGCCCTGCGGCGTGGTCAGGCAGCGGTCCGGCGGGTCCGGATCGAACGTCAGCCCGAAGCGGGCCAGCTGCGGGAAGGTCCGTTGGCGGCATTGCAGGGTTTCTCCGGGGCTTTGGGTGGTTTTGGGGGGGGCGTTCATGATGATTTCGAACCGCTCCATCGTGCCGGGCGCGGGCGGGCCAGCCGCGCGGTCTTGCGCACAAACATAAAGCGTCGCCTGTTCAGGCATGTGTCCCGCGCGGATCGGGCCGAATTCCTGTGCCGGATCATCGCAGAAAAACACGGTGTGGTAGGCGAGGTCGACGCCTTGCGGTCGTGCCGCAAAGGCCCAGACCCAGGCCGAGTGGCTGCGCGGATGGGCAGCGACCGGTTTCAGCGCGCCTTGCGGGCCGTTGCCCAGAAGGCCCGCCAGCAGCGCGGCCGGATCGCCGTTGAACACCACGGTGTCGCACCGCAGCACGCGCCCGTCCGACAGCTCCACCCCGGTCACCCGCCCGCCCTGCCGTTCGATCCGGCGCACGGCGACATTGTAGGTCAGCTCTGCCCCCAAGCCTTCGGCCAGACCCGCCAAAGCCAATGCAAGGCCGTGCATGCCGCCCTGCACCGCCCAGACACCCTGCGCCTCGGCGGCCCAAATCAGCGACAGCACGGCGGGCGACAGGTTTGGCGCGCCGCCGACATAGGTCGCATAGCGACCGAACAGCTGCTGCAACCGGGGGTCGGTGAACTGCGTCGCGAGATGGGCAGCCAGGGTTCTTCCGGGCCGCAACGCGCCCCACATGTTTGGCCGGGCCGCGGCGTTCAGCGCGACGGCCCCAAGGCTCGGTCTGGCAGCCCGCATCATCGGCGCATCGAAGGCGGTGTAAAGCTGGCGTGACAGTCTGTCGAAACGGCGAAACTGGTCGGCGCTGCGTGCGCCGGCAAAGTCGGCGATCGCTTCGGCACTGGCGTCCGGGTCGGTGAACAGGTCAAGACGGCTGCCGTCGGGCCAGAAATGTCGCGCGAGCATCGGCAGCGGGATCAGCGTCAGGTGGTCGTCCAGCCGCGCACCTGCCGCGGCGAACACATCGTCGAACACGTGGCGCATCGTCAGCACCGTCGGCCCGGCATCGACCGGCCCCGCGTCTGTCGGCAGCGTTCGCATCTTGCCGCCTGGTTCAGGCTGCGCCTCGATCACGTGTACCCGCACGCCGGCCGCAGCCAGACGCACAGCCGCGCACAGCCCGCCGATGCCCGCGCCGATCACGACGACGCTTTTGTCTGGCTGGCTCGGGTCACCGGGATGATTCATCTCGGTGGATTGTTGACTCGGGCTACCGAACTGTCCAGTATCATTTACACCGTCGTGTCATTTTTTACTGACACTTTTACGCTCGGGGTTTCGGAATGCAGAAGGACACCTGTCGATGAACGCTCGTTTCGAAGCCGCGAACGCCGCCGTCATATCCCGTGCGCAAGCCGGGGGTCCGGGGCGGTTGGCCGAGGCGCTGCACTATGCGGTGACACCAGGGGGCGCGCATATCCGTCCGACGATCCTGTATTCGGTGGCCGCTGCCTGCCGCGAGGACCGGCCCGCCTTGACCGACGCCGCGGCCGTCGCACTCGAGTTGATCCATTGCGCCAGCCTCGTGCACGACGACCTGCCCTGCTTCGACGATGCCGACACCCGTCGCGGCAAGGCGACCGTGCATCGCGCCTTTTCCGAATCCTTGGCGGTGCTGACGGGTGACAGCCTGATCGTGCTGGCCTTCGACGTTCTTGCCGATGCCGCAGGGGACCAGCCGCGGCGCGCGCTGGATCTGGTACGCATCCTGTCGCGCCGCACCGGGATGCCCGACGGCATCTGCGCCGGGCAAGGCTGGGAAAGCGAGGCCAAGGTCAACCTCTCCGCCTATCACCGCGCGAAAACCGGTGCGCTGTTCATCGCGGCCACACAGATGGGGGCTGTCGCCGCCGGGCAGGAGCCCGACCAATGGGAAGAGCTTGGCGCCCGGATCGGCGAGGCGTTCCAGGTGGCTGACGACCTGCGAGATGTGCTTTATGATGCAGAAACGCTTGGCAAACCTGTCGGTCAGGACGCGGCACACGACCGCCCCAGTGCGGTGGCCGAACTGGGCGTCCAAGGCGCGATCCGCCGGTTGAAAGATATTCTGGGCGGGGCCATCGCCTCGATCCCGGCATGCCCGGGCGAAGCGATGCTGGCCGACATGGTGCGCCGCTATGCCGAAAAGATGACACCGGTCGCCCCGGCCTATTCGCAGGCGGCGCGGGGCTGACGTGACGGACCTGACCGACGTGTCGACCCCTGCGCCCGGCAAACCTTCGTTGCGCGGGCGGCTTATGCGGCTGGCCGGATCACGGGCGTTTCAATCGTTTGCGGCCCGCATGCCAGTCATGCGCCGGGTGGCGCGGGCCGAGGGGGCGGCACTCTTTGATCTGGTGTCCGGCTTTGTCCAGTCGCAGACCCTGATGGCATTGGTCGAATTGCGCGTGCTTCACATAGTGCAGGATACGCCCCTGTCGGCCGCCGCCTTGGGCGCGCGCTGCGGGGTGCCATACGACCGGATGCACGTGCTGGTGCAGGCCGGGGCAGCGCTGGGGCTGTTGAAGCGGCAGCGCGACGGGCGGTTTGCGATCGCACTGCGGGGTGCAGCGATGCTGGGCGTTCCGGGGCTCGAGGCAATGGTGCGACATCACCGCGCGCTCTACGCCGACCTCGCCGACCCGGTCGCGTTCTTTCGCGGCGGCCAGCCAACCGAGCTGGCGCAATTCTGGCCCTATGTCTTTGGTGCGGCAGAAGCGGGCGATCCCACCGTGACGGCGACCTATTCCGAACTGATGGCCGACAGCCAGACATTGGTTGCCGAAGACACGCTGCGGATGGTCGACCTGTCGGACGTGCGGCGGCTGTTGGACATCGGCGGCGGCAACGGGGCGTTTCTTTCGGCGGCGGGTGCCGTCTATCCCGCGCTGCAACTCGACCTGTTCGACCTGCCCGTGGTGGTGACCGCCGCGACCGCGCGGTTTGCCAAGGCCGGTCTCTCGGACCGCTGCACGATCCATTCCGGCAGCTTCCGAGACGACCCGCTGCCCCAAGGGTCCGATGCGATCAGTCTGGTGCGCGTTCTCTACGACCACGCGGATGCGACGGTGGAGCATGTGCTGACTGCGGTGTTCGATGCGCTGCCACCCGGTGGTCGGTTGATCGTCTCGGAACCGATGTCGGGGGGGGCGAAACCGGATCGCGCGACGGATGTGTATTTCGCGGTTTACACCATGGCGATGCAAACCGGACGCACCCGGTCGTCGGCGGAAATAGCAGGATTGCTGGGTCGCGTCGGCTTTACCGGCATCGCCGAAATGCCAGGTTTCCGGCCCTTCGTCACGTCGGTCGTGACCGCCCGGCGCTAGTCCGGGAATTTGATTTCGGCACAACTGTCTAATTCGGTTGACAGTATTAAGTGTAAGGTTAGAATGACACTCATGGCGTTAGCTCCCTGTCGAATCCCCGAATGCGGGACGTCGGGCGCAAGGCCCGGGGGAACCATGCAGACAAGTGCCGTCATTCTGTCAGGTCCACGCCAGCTGTCCCTCGGGCAATTGGCGCTGAATGACCCAACCGTGGCGGACGTCGTCGTTCGGGTCGACCATTCGGGGATCTCCACCGGGACGGAAAAGCTGTTCTGGTCCGGCACGATGCCACCGTTTCCCGGCATGGGGTATCCTTTGGTGCCCGGATACGAGGCAGCGGGCGAGGTGATCGAGGCAGGCCCGGAGTCGGGCTATGCGCCGGGTGATCACGTGTTCGTGCCCGGTGCCAACTGTTTTGCCGCAACGGAAACCGGGCCTGTGCGCGGGTTGTTCGGCGGGGCGTCGCGGCATCTGGTGTCGGCCGGTTCGCGTCTGACACGCATCGATCCCGGTTTCGGGGCTGAGGGCGCGTTGCTGGCCTTGGCCGCCACCGCGCGGCATGCGCTGGCAGGGTTCGACCGCGCGCTGCCGGATCTGGTCGTGGGCCACGGCGTTCTGGGTCGCCTGCTGGCGCGGCTGACCGTTGCCGCCGGAGCCAGGCCACCGACCGTGTGGGAAACCAACGAAGCGCGGAAAGCGGGGGCGGTCGGCTACGAGGTCATCCATCCCGATGCCGACTCCCGTCGTGATTACAAGGCGATCTACGATGCCTCGGGTGCGCCGGACCTGCTCAACAGCCTGATCGGGCGCATCGCCCGCGGCGGCGAGATCGTGCTGGCGGGGTTTTATACCGCGCCGATCTCCTTCGCCTTTCCGCCCGCGTTCATGAAGGAAGCCCGTCTGCGCATCGCCGCGGAATGGGATGCCTCGGACCTGATCGCAACCCGCCAACTGGTCGAATCCGGCGCCTTGTCGCTGGCCAGCCTAGTTACCCACACCCGCCCCGCGGCCGACGCGCCCGGGGCATATGAACAGGCGTTCACTGACCCGGATTGCCTGAAAATGATACTCGACTGGAAGGGCCACGCATGACCTTGGACATCCCGAACCTGAAGGACTTCGATCAGCGCCTGCGCGACGAAGCCCATGAGGAGCCGAGCCTGGAAATTCCCCAGGGCGAGCCGACCAAGAAAACGCAGATCATCGCGATCTATGGCAAGGGCGGGATCGGCAAGTCGTTCACGCTCGCCAACCTCAGCCACATGATGGCCGAGATGGGCAAGCGGGTGCTGCTGATCGGCTGCGA
>JANNNU010000105.1:0-2012 GCA_031398695.1 Paracoccaceae bacterium
GCAAACAGCAGGTCCTGCGGCATGTTCACGATCAGATATTCGCCGGTGTTGGTGACCGAGATGTTCGAGCTGAGCGAGCCGCGCAGTTCGGCCGCCTGCCGATCAAGATCCGCGCCGATCAGGGCACCGGTGCCAGCGCCCAAGGCGCCACCGATCAGCGCGCCCTTAAGCTCATCGCCGTCGCCGGCCGTCGCCACGCCAGTTGCCGCCCCCAGAAGGCCGCCGATCACAGCGCCGCTTTTTTGGCGCGCGTTGGGGTCATCGGGATAGGCGTTGGGGTCGACACATGCGGTCAGAAAAAGAGTACCAGCCGCAGCCAGGATCAGGGGGGTCTTCATCATGATATTGCTCTCGCCTCGAAAAAATGCCCGTTGGGGGCTGGTGGCACTTTACATCAACGTTGTCGAGAGGCTTCCGGCTCCGTCGAAAATCGGCAGGGTTCCGCCCATCACATTGCCGTGCGCACATCCGCGCGCGCCGCCTCCCAGGCCAACATCGCGCGTTTCCGGGGCAGACCCCAGTGATACCCGCCCAACCCCCCATCCCGTCGCAATGCGCGGTGGCAGGGGATCAAGAAGCTGATCGGATTGCGCCCGACCGCTGTGCCGACCGCCCGGTGCGCGGACGGATGGCCGATAGCGCCCGCAAGGTCGGCATAGGTCGTCACATGGCCGGTGGGAATGGCCAGCAGCGCCTCCCAGACCTTGATCTGGAACGGCGCTCCGATCAGGTGCAGCGCGGCAGCCTCACCGCCGAAAGCCGCATCGACCAAAGGCCGCATTCCCATCGGGTCCTCCTCAAACGTAGCCTTCGGCCAACGCGAGACAAGGTCGGCCATCGTCGCCTCGGCCCCTGCTTCATCCGCAAACCCCATGCCGCAGATGCCGCGGTCCGTGGCCATGACCAGCGCCGGGCCAAACGGGCTTTCAAACCAGCCCCAACGGATCTTCAGCCCTTCGCCGCCCCGTGCATAGTCCCCCGGCGACATCGCCTCCCAGGTCAGGAACAGGTCATGCAATCGCCCCGACCCTGACAGCCCCGCCTCGTGCGCTGCGGTCAAAACCGTGTGGCGTTCGGCCAACAACCGCCGCGCCTGACCCAGTGCCAGATATTGCTGGTACCGCTTCGGACTGACCCCGACCCACTGGCTGAACACCCGCTGGAAATGCGCCGGGCTCATCCGCATTCTGGCGGCAAGTTCCTCCAGCGTCAGCGCGGGGCCTTCGCTGTCGATCACCTGCAAGGCGCGGGCGATCACCTGATAGTGGTAGGCGGGGGAAAGATCGGTCATGGCATGTCTCCTTGCGCCCAACTTAGTCAGCCCGACCGCAGGCTGCGACCCGTTTCCTGCGCTTGTCGCATGGGGTGGTTTCGTGCTGCATAGGCGCATGGTCCCGCAGCTTTCCTATGCCGCAATGAAGCAGGTCTTCGCCCGGTTCGCCGAAGTCGAGCCGCATCCGAAGGGCGAGCTGCACCACGTCAACGCCTTCACGCTGGTCGTCGCCGTCGCCCTGTCGGCGCAGGCCACCGACGCGGGCGTGAACAAGGCCACGGCGAAGCTGTTCCGGATCGCCGACACGCCGGAAAAGATGTTGGCTCTGGGTGAGGAAGGGCTGATCGAGCATATCAAGACCATCGGCCTCTTCCGCAACAAGGCGAAGAATGTCATCAAGCTCTCGCGCATCCTGATCGAGGATTTCGGTGGCGAGGTTCCGTCCTCGCGCGCGGCACTGACTACCCTGCCGGGGGTCGGGCGCAAGACGGCGAATGTGGTGCTGAACATGTGGTTCCACCACCCTGCGCAGGCCGTCGACACCCATATCTTCCGAGTCGGCAACCGGACCGGCATCTGTCCGGGCAAGGACGAGGTGGCGGTAGAGCGCGCGATCGAGGACAATGTTCCTGCCGAATACCAGGCCCACGCGCACCATTGGCTTATCCTGCACGGCCGGTATATCTGCACCGCGCGCAACCCGAAATGCGGCATCTGCCCGATCCGGGAGTGGTGCCAG
>JANNNU010000119.1:0-20606 GCA_031398695.1 Paracoccaceae bacterium
GGTGTCCAGTAGCCGTCGCTGTTCAACACAAAGATCGGTTTGCCGTGCAGCCCGATCTGCGCCCAGGTCAGCACCTCGAAGAACTCGTCAAGGCTTCCGGCACCGCCCGGCAACAGCACGACCGCGTCGGCGTTCGTGAACATCATCGTCTTTCGCTCGTGCATCGTCTGCGTGACCACCAGCGTCGACAGATCGGCTCGGCCAAGGCCAGGGTCGGCCTGTTCGGCCTGTATCAGATGCGTCGGAATTACCCCGAGCGTTACGGCCCCTGCGGCGATCGCGGCGCGCGCCACCTCGCCCATCAGACCCACGTCGCCGGCGCCGTAGACCAGTCGCCACCCGGCGTTCGCGATCATCGCGCCGGTGTCGCGGGCGGCCTGACCGTGGGCCGGATTGAACCCGCTGCGCGCGCCGCAGAACACACAGACCGAACGAAGCGCTGGCAACCGCTGGAACTCCCTTGAAAACTGTTGCTTTGCGTCGTGATATTGGACTTTGTGACATAAAGGAAGCAGGGGTCGGCAACAGGCCCCGCTTTGAAGGGGAAATGGATGGCATCTGCGGAACAGACGGGCAGGGCGACCCGGGCTGCGATCGGGCTCGGGGGGGCCGTCGCGGTGGCGGCGGCGCTGGGGCTGGCGTGGTGGTTGTCTCGGGGGGGCGCCGAAGCGCCCGCTTCGCAAGGGGCACCTGCGGCGGCGCTGATGGCCCCGGACGCCGCACCCGTGGCGGCTGCACAACCCGATGCCGCCCCTGACGCCGTCACCGCAGAGCCTGCATTAGAGCCTGCGGAAGACGCGGCTGCACCCACACCGCCCAGTTTCGATCTGGTGCGGGTCGAAGCGGATGGCGCGGCCCAGGTTGCCGGGCGGGGTGCGCCGCTGGCCCGGATCGTGTTGCGCGTGGACGGTGCGCAGGTGGCCGAGGCGGACGTCGGTGGTGACGGTTCGTTCGTCGCCCTGTTCACGCTCGCCCCCAATCCGGCGGCGAGCCTGCTGTCGCTGATGATGGTGCTGCCCGATGGCACCGAGGTGGCGGGGCGCGAGGCGGTGGCCTTGGGCCCGATCGCGGGGCCGGTGATCGCGATGGCCGACGCCGTTACACCGGCGTCGCCTGTGGCTGGTCCCGACGTTGCCGCACCACTGCAAGCCGAGGTGGCTGGGTCGGAAGTCGTTCAACCCGAATCCGATCCGGCTGCCGTGGTCGAGCCGCCTGCGGCCCTGCTGGTCACCGATCAGGGGGTCGAAGTGATGCAGGCCCCGGTCATCGGCGGTGTGGGGTCGGTCACGATCGACAGCATCGGATACACCGATGACGGGCAGGTGCAGTTCGGCGGGCGTGGCGCCACCGGTCAGCAGGTACGGCTTTACCTCGACAATGCCGCGTTGGCCGAAACGCAGGTTCCGGCTGGCGGACAGTGGGGGGTGACGAAATCCGACATCGCGCCGGGCATCTATGTGCTGCGCGCCGATCAGGTGGATGCGACCGGCAAGGTCACCTCGCGGTTCGAAACGCCCTTCAAGCGCGAAACCCTTTCTGCCCTTGCCGATGCGACAGCGCCGCAACCCAGCGGGGTGGCTGGCACCACACAGTCTGTTGTCGTTGAGTCCGGGGATGCCGCGGCAGAGGGGGTGGCGTCTGCGGGCGTCGCGCCGCAACAGCCGGCAGCGACCCCGTCGGCGTCTGCGACGGCTGTCGCGACGGCACCGGCCGCACCCGCATCACCTCCGGCAACCGCCGGTGCGCCGGCCGAACCCGCCGAACCGCCGGCCGCGGTCGGCGCGCTCGACGTGCCAGACACCGCGACCGCCCCCGCTGCCGCGCTTGGCGCAGACGTGCCCGCGACCGGTGCACCCGCTGCCGACACCGCCCCGGCGCGTGCCGCGTCACCGGTCAGCATCACCGTGCAACCCGGCCTGACGCTGTGGGCGATTGCCGAGGCCAATTTCGGCAGCGGCGTGCGCTATGTGCAGGTCTACGAGGCGAACAAGGACAAGATCCGCGACCCCGACCTGATCTATCCCGGTCAGGTGTTCACGGTTCCGGCCGAGCCGCAGCAGCCTGCGCCGTGACCCCGTGCCCCGGCGGGTGCTGCGAACAGCAGGCGCGGACGGTCGGATGGCCGCAGCAGGAATGGTTCAGCAGATAGCCGATGGTCTGGCCGATCTGGGCGGCATCCACCGAATAGAACACGTTGCGCGCGACGCGGCGTGACCGGATCAGGCCGGCCTGCTCCATCGCGGCCAGGTGAAAGGACAACCGCGAGGCGGGCAGTCCCAGCGACCGGCCGATGTCGCCCGCGGGCAGCCCTTCGTCGCCCGTTGGCATCAACAGGCGCAACACGTCAAGCCGCGCGGCATGGGCCAGCGCCGACAGGGCGGTCAGGACTTTACTTTGCTCCATCCTTCAACTACTCGCGAACTGTTGAACCATTCCAGTGATAGCCGCAAGGCGTGGCCAGATCAACCACGCAGCCGCACCCCAGAGAGCCGTGATGAGCAAAGCCCCCCAGCCTGCAAGCCAACCCGACAGCCCCGCCGCCATCGTCAACGCGCCGGCCGGGGCCTGGACCACGGTCGCCCGCGTGCGCCCCTATCTGTGGCCGGATGGCGAGGCGTGGGTCAAACGGCGTGTGGTGGGGGCGTTGCTGCTCCTGTTGGCCGCAAAGCTGGTGTCGATCACCACGCCCTATCTCTACAAGGTCGCGGTGGACGGGCTGACCGGGCAGACGGCGGGCGACGCGCTGGTGTTCGGTGCCGTGGCGATGACGATCGCCTACGGCGTCGCGCGCTGGGGCACGGTGCTGTTCGGCGAATTGCGCGACGCGGTGTTCGTCAAGGTCGGCCAGCGCGCCCTGCGCAAGTTGGCGCTTGAAACCTTTACCCACATCCACCGCCTGTCGATGCGCTATCACATCACGCGCAAGACCGGGGGCCTGAGCCGGATCATCGAGCGGGGGGTGAAGGGCGTGGATTTCCTGCTGCGGTTCATGCTGCTGTCGATCGGGCCACTGATCCTTGAACTTACGCTGGTCAGCGTGATCTTCGCGCTGTATTTCGGCTGGGAATACATGGTGGTCGTGGTCGCCACCATCGCGCTTTATGTCACCTACACCCTGAAAGTCACCGAATGGCGGGTCAAGATCCGCCGCGCGATGAACGACAGCGACACCGACGCCAACCAGAAGGCGGTCGACAGTCTGCTGAACTTCGAAACGGTGAAATACTTCAACGCCGAAGGCTGGGAAGCGCGGCGGTATGACGGGGCGATGGCAAAATACGAAGACATGGCCGTGCGGACCGGGCTGAGCCTGTCTGCGTTGAACGTGGGGCAAAGCTTCATCATCACGGCGGGGTTGATCGGCGTCATGGTCATGTCGGCGCGCGGTGTTCAGGCCGGGCAGTTCACCGTCGGCGATTTCGTGATGGTCAACGCCTACATGATCCAGATCACCATGCCGCTGAACTTCCTCGGCACGGTCTACCGCGAGATTCGGCAGGCGCTGGTCGACATGTCCGAAATGTTCGGTCTGCTGGGTCAGCCTGCCGAAGTCACCGACAAACCCGGCGCGCCCGACCTGAAGATCGGCGGGGGCGAGGTGGTGTTCGACAACGTAATGTTCGGGTATGACGCGGGGCGCCCGATCCTGAAGGGCGTCAGCCTGCGCGTCGGACCGGGGCAGCGGATCGCGCTGGTGGGTCCGTCGGGGTCGGGCAAGTCGACCATCGGGCGGCTGCTGTTCCGGTTTTACGACGTCACGGGCGGGTCGATCCGGATCGACGGGCAGGACGTGCGCGACGTCAGGCAGACGAGCCTGCACCAGCTGATCGGCGTCGTGCCGCAAGACACCGTGCTGTTCAACGACACGGTCTACTACAACATCGCCTACGGTCGCCCCGATGCCAGCCGGGCCGAGGTCGAGGGTGCCGCGCGTGCAGCCAAGATCCACGACTTCATCATGTCTTTGCCGGACGGCTATCAGACCACGGTGGGTGAGCGCGGGTTGAAGCTGTCAGGCGGGGAAAAGCAGCGCGTCGGCATCGCCCGCACGCTGCTGAAGAACCCGCCGATCCTGATTCTCGACGAGGCGACCAGCGCGCTCGACACCCAGACCGAACGCGACATCCAGGACAGCTTGCTGGAGATGGGGCAAGGGCGGTCGGTCATCACCATCGCCCACCGGCTGTCGACGATCGCCGATGCCGATCTGATCCTGGTGCTGGAAGACGGCCGCGTCACCGAGCAGGGCACGCACGATGCGTTGCTGGCGCGCGACGGGCGCTATGCCGCGATGTGGAACCGCCAGTCGGCGGAGGACGAACAGGTCGCCGCCTGATCCGGGGGCGGGGCTTGGCAAACGCGCGGCTTTGCCTGTAAGACGGGGATGCCGACAGGAGAACTTGCGTGAGCAGCCCCGACAGTTTCATCGACGAAGTCACCGAAGAGGTCCGCCGGGACCGACTGTTCGCCGCATTCCGCAAGTATGGCTGGATCGGGGTCGTGATCGTCCTTGGCGTCGTGGGCGGCGCGGCCTACAACGAATGGTCCAAGGCGCAGGTCACCGCGCGGGCGCAAGCCTTTGGCGACGGAATTACCGACAGTTTCGATCTGGGCGGCCCGGACGAGCGGCGTGCGGCGCTGGCGGCCTTGCCCGCCGATGGTGGCCAGATCGCGGTCCGGCAGTTGTTGCTGGCGTCGGACCCGACGCAGGACCGGCCCGGCACGCTGGCGGCACTCGATGCGCTGGCGGCCGATGCCAGCCAACCGCAGATCTACCGCGATCTGGCGGTTCTGCGCCGGGTGACGGTGGCGGGGGCCGAGCAACCCCTGGCCGACCGCCGCGCCGCGCTGGAACCCTTGACTGCGCCGGGGCGGCCGTTTCGCACCCTCGCGCTGGAACAGATGGCGTATCTGCTGATCGAAGAAAGCAAGGGAGCCGAGGCGATTTCCGCGTTGACCTCGCTGTTGAAGGATCAGGAGGCACCGCAGGGGTTGCGTCGCCGCGCAAGTCAGGTGATCACCGCGCTCGGGGGCGAGGTTCCGCAAGCGGACCCGATCCCGATGTCGCAGGACGGCTAGGCCTTTGGAATGCAGCACATGAGGGCCGGGAATTTGCCAGTCGTGAACAGGACCGTTGGACGGATCGGGCTGCTGGCGCTGGTGGTCGTGCTGGCCGCCTGCGAAAGGGAAGTCATCCTCGAGGGCGAGCGGTTCGCCGTCCGCGCGCCCTTGGAGGATTCGATCCCGGTGGCGGGCGAGCCCGCCCCGCAGGCCACGTCGCTGCGCCCTGAAAACCGATCAGTGCCGATTGCGCTGCCGGCTGCGCAGGCCAACGCCGACTGGGCGCAGCGCGGTGGCAACGCGCGGCATGCCGCCTGGAACGGCGTGCTGTCGGGCGCGCCCCAGCGGGTGTTCAGCGTGAACGTGGGCGCCGGCAACAGCCGGGGCAACCGGATGGCCGCAGCGCCGGTGGTGGCGGGCGGGCGCGTGTTCACGATGGATGCGAAATCGCTGGTCAGCGCGGTGTCCACGGGCGGTGCGCTGCAATGGTCCACCGACCTGACGGCGGCGTTCGATCGGGGGGGCCAGGTCTCGGGTGGCGGATTGGCGGCCGGGTCGAACCGGGTCTACGCGGCGACCGGCTATGGCGAGGTTGTGGCGCTGGACGTGGCGACGGGCGCGATTGCGTGGCGTCAGCGGCTGGACAGCCCCGCCACGGGGGCGCCGATGGTGGACGGCGACACCGTCTATGTCGTTGGACGCGATGGCGGCGCGTGGGCGCTGGACGGGGCGAACGGCCGCATCCGGTGGACCACGCTTGGCGTTCCGTCTGCCAGTGGCATGATCAGCGGGTCCGCTCCGGCGGCGGCGGGCGACCTGATCCTGTTTCCGCAGGCCAGCGGCGAATTGACCGCGGCGCGGCGCGATACCGGCGACCGGGTCTGGGTTGCCGGGCTGGCCGGGCAACGGGTGGGTCGCGCCTATGCGCAACTGGTGGGCGACATCACCGGCGATCCGGTGGTTGTCGGCGACACGATCTATGCGGGCACGGCTGCGGGGCGCACGGCCGCGCTGAACGCGTCGACCGGCGAAACGATCTGGAACGTCGGCGAGGGTGCCTTGAACCCGCCGCTGGTGGTGGGCGGGTCGGTGTTCGTCGTCAACGACGAGAACCGTCTGGTGCGGTTGGACGCGGGCTCGGGCGAGGTGATCTGGGCGGTCGACATGCCGTATTGGACGACCGACAAACCGCGCCGCCGCAAGGGCATCGTGGCGCAGTTCGGCCCGGTCCTGGCGGCCGGACGGCTGGTAATCGTGTCTTCGGATGGCCAGTTGCGGCTCTTCGACCCGACGAGCGGTGCCTTGGTCGGCGGGGCAGAGGTGCCCGGCGGTGCAGCGAGTTCGGTCGCGCTGGCGGGCGGGGTGCTGTATGTCATGGGCGGCAACGGGCAACTTCACGCTTTCCGTTAGGGGGCTGTGCGTGTAAGGCACGCACTTGGTTATTCCCGGACTGTTCTGACATGAGCTTTACTCTGGCCATCGTAGGCCGCCCCAACGTGGGCAAATCCACCCTGTTCAACCGGCTTGTGGGCCGCAAGCTGGCGCTGGTCGATGACCAGCCCGGCGTGACGCGCGACCTGCGCGAGGGCGATGGCAAGATCTTCGATCTGCGGTTCACCGTGATCGATACCGCGGGGCTGGAAGAAATCACCGACGACAGTCTGCAGGGCCGGATGCGGCGCTTGACCGAACGCGCGGTGGACATGGCGGATGTCAGCCTGTTCCTGATCGACGGGCGGGTCGGGGTAACGCCGTCGGATGAGGTGTTCGCCGATATCCTGCGCAAGAAGGGCGCGCGGGTGATCCTGGGCGTCAACAAGGCCGAGGGGAAAGCCGGGGATGCGGGGGCGATCGAAGGGTGGTCGTTGGGGCTGGGCGAGCCGTTGCGGCTGTCGGCCGAGCATGGCGAGGGGATCGACGACCTTTACGATGCGCTGAAGCCGTTCGAGGCGGAGTTTGCGGCGCGCGAGGCCGAAAATGCGCCGCTGGTCGATGTGGATCTGTCGGAGGAAGAGGCGGAGGTCGAGGTTGACGAAGCGTCGCATTTTCCGACGGTCGATAAGCCGTTGCAGATTGCGGTGATCGGGCGGCCCAATGCCGGGAAATCCACGTTGATCAACACGATCCTCGGGTATGACCGGATGTTGACCGGGCCCGAGCCGGGTATCACGCGCGATGCGATTTCGGTCAAGGCGGACTGGTTCGAAACTCCGATCCGCATCTTCGACACGGCCGGGATGCGCAAGAAGGCCCGCGTGGTTGAGAAGCTGGAAAAGCTGTCGGTCGCGGACGGCCTGCGCGCGGTGCGGTTCGCCGAAGTCGTGGTCGTGCTGCTGGACGTGGAAATTCCGTTCGAGGTGCAGGATCTGCGGATCGCCGACTATGCCGAAACCGAAGGCCGCGCCGTGGTCGTCGCGGTCAACAAGTGGGACCTTGAAGGCGAGAAGCAGGAAAAGCTGGCCGAGCTGAAAGAGATGTTCGAGCGCCTGCTGCCGCAGTTGCGCGGCGCGCCGCTGGTCACGATTTCGGCCAAGACGGGCCGGGGCATGGACCGGTTGCACGACGCGATCCGCAAGGCACATGACGTCTGGAACCGCCGGATCACCACGGCGCGGCTGAACAGCTGGCTGGGCGCGATGACCGAGGCCCACCCGCCGCCGGCGCCGGGCGGTCACCGGATTCGGTTACGCTATATAAGCCAGGTCAAGACGCGTCCGCCGGGTTTCGTCATCATGTGCTCGCGTCCCGATGAACTGCCCGACAGCTATAAACGCTATCTGGTCAACGGGTTGCGCGATCATTTTCAGATGCCTGGCACGCCGATCCGGTTGTTCTTTCGCAGCCAGTCATCGAAAAACCCCTTCAAGGACCGCAAGTTTCACACGCCGAGCCGTCTGCGCAAGCATATCGGCAATCCGGTGAAGAAGGACTAGCGTCGGGCGTGCGGCGCCGCCGGGGGTTTCACACCCCCGGACCCCCGTGGGATATTTGGGCCAAGATGAATGGGCTAACGGCGGAAGTATCGGCCGAGCTGCCTGGTGGCGAGGATGAGAGCGCCTGCAGCGGCGGCGTAAGCCACTGTCGGGTTGGGGGTCCAGTTGACCGCGATCACGCCGCCGAGCGCCCAGATCACGGTCAGGCCGTAGACCGGCATCTGCGGGCGGAATGGTTGGGCGATCAGGGTAATCGTCAGAACCAGCGCCAGCATCGCCAGTGCCGAAACGGTGTCGGTCAGCAGGCCATAGCCCGCAATCACCACACCGGTCGAGACGGCGGCGGCGGCGGTGAGCCAGCCCGCGAAGATCGCCAGCGGCGCTGACAGGAGCCAGCGGTCATGGTCAGGGTCGGCGCGCAGGAACGCGGTCAGGGCTGCGGCCTGCATGATCCAGATCCCCACGGTTGCAATCAGCGGATAGGTGTTGGCGATGACGAGCCAGAGTGCCCCGGTTGCGATGGCAATGATCGCGGGCCAGCGGGGGGCGTCCCAAGCGGGATCGCTGCGGCGCAAGGCGAGGCCGAACAGGGCGTGCAGCCCGAGCCAAAGGTAGATCAGCCCCCAGATCGCGAAGGCATATCCTGCCGGTTGGATCGACGGCCGCGCGATGATGAGCGGAAACATCGCCGGATCGTAGCCGGTGAAAGGCGGCGTTAACGCGGGGGCGATGCCGAAAGCAAGCGTGGCGAATGCCAGCAGGCCGGGCTTGAGCCATGCGTTGCGGGGCGTCATCTAGACCAGCGCCCCGTCCGAGGCGATCCGCGTCTTGCTGCCGAGATAGGGGTGCAACGCGACGGGCAGATCGACCGAGCCGTCCGCTTGCTGGCCGTTTTCCAGCACCGCGATCAGGCAACGGCCCACCGCAAGGCCGGAGCCGTTGAGCGTCGCCACGAAGTCGGGCTTGCCACCGGGCGCCTTGTAGCGGGCGTTCATCCGGCGCGCCTGAAACTGCCCGCAGGTCGAGACGGACGAGATTTCGCGGAAGCGACTTTGCCCGGGCAGCCACGCTTCCAGATCGTGGGTCTTTTGCGCGCCAAAGCCGATGTCGCCGGTGCACAACACGATGGTGCGATAGGGGATGCCCAGTTTTTCAAGGATCACCTCGGCGCACCGCGTCATGCGTTCATGTTCCGCCAAGGCGGTGTCCGGGCTGCAGATCGTCACCATCTCGACTTTCTCGAACTGGTGCTGGCGCAACATGCCGGACGTGTCCTTGCCGGCGCTGCCGGCTTCGGAGCGGAAGCACTGGGTGTGGGCGGTCATCCGGATCGGCAGCGACGCCTCGTCGAGCACATCGCCCGCAACCGAATTGGTCAGCGTGACTTCCGACGTCGGGATCAGCCACCAGCCGTTGGTCGTCTGATAGCTGTCTTCGGCGAATTTTGGCAACTGGTTGGTGCCGTACATCGCCTCTTCCTTGACCAGCACCGGCGTCCAGGTTTCCAGCAGGCCATGGTCGGTGATGTGCGTGTCGAGCATGAACTGCGCCAGCGCGCGGTGGACGCGGATCACCGCCCCCTTCAACACCACAAAGCGCGAGCCCGACAGTTTTGCCGCGGTGTCGAAGTCCATTCCGGGTTTGACGGCGGGAATGTCGAAATGCTCGAGCGGCTGGAAATCGAAGGCGCGCGGCGTGCCCCAGCGCCTGATCTCGACATTGTCGTCTTCGTCGGCGCCGTCGGGCACTTCGGCCAGAGGCAGGTTGGGGATGGTCATCAGCAGGTCGCGCAGGGCGGCGTCACACTCCGCAGCCTTGGCGGGCAGCGATCCGACGAGGGTCTTGAGATCGTTGACCTGTGCCCGCAGCGATTCAAACGCAACGGTGTCGCCTGCGGCGCGCGCTGTTCCGGCCTGTTTGCTTAGCGCGTTGATTTCGGCCTGCTTCTGTTCGGCCAGAAGAATCATCGCCCGGCGGTCTTCGTCGAGTTTCAGGATGACCGACGCTTGCCCGGCCAGGCCCCGGCGGGCCAGCGCCCGGTCGAAAGCGGCAGGGTTTTCGCGGATCGCGCGTATGTCGTGCATGGCGGGCCTTTTGAAGATGCTCGCCGTGCTATGCCCGATTGCGCGGCCGGGGTGAACTGCAAATTCGGCAGATGGCTGGGGCGCCAGGGATCGAACCTGGGAATGTCGGTACCAAAAACCGATGCCTTACCGCTTGGCGACGCCCCAACTGGCGCGGTGTTTAGCGAAGGGGTCGGGGGGCCGCAAGAGGGAAATCGTCAATTGCGGGCGGCGAGGGGGCGGGCTAGGACGGGGCATGGAACGGGTGGACGTCGTGATCATCGGGGCTGGGGCGGCGGGCATGTTCTGCGCCGTCGAGGCGGGTCGCCGGGGACGGCGGGTGTTGGTGATCGACCATGCGAAGGCCGCGGGCGAGAAGATCCGGATCTCGGGCGGGGGGCGGTGCAACTTTACCAACCTCAACATCGCGCCCGATCGTTTTCTGTCGAAGAATCAGAAGTTTGCGGTGTCGGCCCTGCGCCGGTACTCGGCCCAGGATTTCGTCGCGCGGATCGATTCTGCCGGGATCGCCTGGCATGAAAAGACGCTGGGGCAGTTGTTTTGCGACGGGTCGGCCACGCAGGTCGTTCAGATGCTGCGCGAGGATATGGCGCGTGCGGGCGCGGATCTGTGGCTGGATTGCGCGGTCGGCGCCGTGCAGCGCGGGGCGGACGGGTTCGTGCTGGACACCGCGCGCGGGCCGGTGCGCGCGGGGTCGGTGGTCGTGGCGACCGGGGGCAAGTCCATTCCCAAGATGGGGGCGAGCGGATTTGGCTATGCCCTGGCCGAGCAGTTTGGCCTGCCGCTGGTCGACACCCGGCCCGGACTGGTTCCGCTGACCTTTGCGGCGCAGGAACTTGCCTGGATGACGCCGCTGGCCGGAGTTGCGGTGGCGGGCCGCGTGGGCTGCGGGCGCGTCGGCTTTGACGAGGCCGTTCTGTTTACTCATCGCGGACTGTCGGGGCCTGCGGTGTTGCAGATCTCGAGCTATTGGCGCGAAGGGCAAGGGATCGTGCTGGATCTGATACCTGGGCGCGACGCCGGTGCGGTGCTGCGGGCGGCCAAGCGCGACATGGGCCGGGCGGCGCTGCGCACGGTGCTGGGGCAGCATCTGCCGGAACGTCTGGCGCGGCATGTCGAGACGGCCTCTGGCGTGACGGGGCCGATGGCCGAGATGTCGGGCGCAACACTCGACCGCGTCGCGGGGCTTGTGCAGAGCTGGGGTCTAACGCCCGTCGGGTCGGAGGGCTACCGGACGGCCGAGGTCACGCTGGGGGGCGTGGACACCGATGCGCTGGATGGGCGAACGATGCAGGCGCGGGGCGTGCCGGGGCTGTATTTCATCGGTGAAGTCGTGGACGTCACCGGCTGGCTCGGCGGTTACAATTTTCAATGGGCCTGGTCGAGCGGCTGGGTCGCCGGTCAGTCGGTCTAAGACTGCATCATGCGAACGACAGCCCGACGCGCTGAGAACCCGGTCGGTGGGCCGCGGTTCGCCTCAAACCCGGATCGGGTTCGCTTTCGCAAGGCGGTCGAAGTCCATCAGGCTGGCCACCAGCGCCGGCATCTGGGCCAGAGGGATCATGTTGGGACCATCGGACGGGGCGGTGTCTGGGGCCTCGTGGGTTTCGATGAACACGCCTGCGATGCCCAGCGACACGGCGGCGCGGGCCATGACCGGCGCAAACTCGCGCTGGCCACCAGAGGAGGCCCCCTGACCGCCGGGCTGCTGCACCGAATGGGTGGCGTCCATGATCACCGGATAGCCCGTGCGTGCCATCGTGGGCAGGCTGCGCATGTCGGCGACCAGCGTGTTGTAGCCGAACGACACGCCGCGTTCGGTCAGCAGGATCCGGTTGTTTCCGGTCGATGCGACCTTTTCGGCCACGTTCGCCATGTCCCAGGGGGCGAGGAACTGACCCTTTTTGATGTTGATTACCGCCCCCGTTTCGCCCGCTGCCACCAGAAGATCGGTCTGGCGGCACAGAAAGGCCGGGATCTGGATGACGTCGACGACCTTGGCCGCCTCGCGCGCCTGCGCGATGTCGTGGATGTCGGTCAGCACCGGAATGCCGCTGGCCCGGATGGTGGCCAGGACCTGCAAGCCCGCCTCCATTCCCATGCCCCGGCGGCCCGACAGCGACGTGCGGTTGGCCTTGTCATAGCTGGCCTTGAAGACGAACTGCGCGCCAGCGGCCCGGCACGCCTCGGCCATCGTTCCGGCAATCATCTGCGCGTGATCAAGGCTTTCCAGCTGGCAAGGCCCCGCGATGACCAGCAACGGCCGGTCGTTCGAAACGGTCAGCCCGCCGATGGTGACGTCTTTCATGGGATGCCTATGCTGTCAGTTGTTCTTTCAGGATCGCGGCGGTCATCGTGATCATCAGATAGATCCCGAGGAAGATCAGCATCACAACAAGCGTATTTTCGAACGCGCGCGGGTAACTCGGTTCGTCCGAAACCACAGGGTTGACCGAGATGGACAAATAGCGGGTCTGTCGGTTGGCTTCAACCCGCGCCGACTCCATCGCCTGAAGGGACTGCGCGAGCATCAACTGCCGCGTCGTGACGTCGGCCTGGGCGACCAGAAGTTCCGACTGCACCTTGGCCAGTGACAGGCCGTCGGCCCCGTCTTCGGTCAACTTGCCCCGCAGGCCGGCGATTTCGGACCCGAGGGTGGCGATCCTGCGCTTCAACGGCTCCATCCGCGCGGCGTTGGGGTTCTGGTTGCTTTCCATCTGCGCGAGGCTGAGCCGGTCTTGCGTCAACTGGGTTTCAAGTGCGCCGATCTGGGTGGTCAGCAGCGACACCTCGACCTCGGACGACAGGATCTTGAATCGCTCCTGCAACTCGACGGTGCGGCGCTGCGCCGCCAGCATCTTGGCCTCGGCGTCGGCATAGCTTTCGCGCGCTCCGGCCATCTGGTCTTCGCGCAGGCGCTGGGTCAGGTGATCGACCTGTTCCTCGGCATAATTGATCAGCGCGCGCGAAAAGGCTGCGGCGGTTTCCGGCGCCGTTGCGCTGACTTCCATTTTGATGATGCCTTCGGTCGGGTCGTAGGCGATCTTCACGTTTCGCTTGTAAAGCTTGTAGGCAGCGGAATTGGTGGCATCCGGCGCAAGACGCTGGATCGGGTCCACCGATGCGGCCGAAAAATGGGCGCGAAAGCCCTGATCCTCGTCAAGCCGGGTCATCGCCTCGGGCGATTGCAGATAGCCCTGCACGGCGATGCTGTCTTGCGACGTGGCAAAGGTGGTGCCGCCCAGAAGGCTGCCGAGACCCGCCTGCGCCGCCGGTTCGGCCTGCTGGATCACGAATTCGGCCCGGCTTGCATAAAGCGGCGTGGCGACCATGTAATAGTACCAGCCCGCCAGCAGCGTCGGCAGCCCGACGAAGAAGAACAGCCGTGCCATCAGCAGCGTCATCTTGCGACGGCGCCGTGCCGCCATGTCACGCTGGATGCGGGCGACCTCGCTGATGTGGGCTTGTTCGACCCTGACCTCGGTGCTGGGCAGCTTGATCGGCTTGATGGTCTGCGGCAGCCTTACGCCATCGCCCGCCGGGGGCACGGTCAACGCGCGCGACGGTTGCGACACAGGCTCGTCGTCGTCCGAGGCGACGAGTTCCAGCACCGTGGAGCGCTGCAGCGGATCGATGCCCGCCTTGCGCAGCAGGCGCACGGCGTCGAAATCGGACGTGGCGGGCAAGCCGTGCTTTTGCGCCAGGCGGCGCGCCATGCGCAGTTGCCGCCCCGTCAGCCCTTCGCGGCGGATGGCGTCGATGTCCTGCGGTCCGGGCGCTGTCGCCGACGTTGCAGCATCACCTTTCGCCGCCGGGGTGTCGTTGGCGGGTGGCAGCGTCGGGGTCTGTGCCGTTGCAAACCGCCCTGTTCCGAAGCCGTCATCGGTGCCGGGAAAGAAGGCGTCATCGCCGATCCGGCTGACGCGGGGCACCGGATCGACCAGGATCAACGGATCGGGCCGGCGGGTTCGGAAGCGCTTAACCTTGAGCTTGATAGTCATAAAGCTGTTTCGCTTCTTCCAAGGTTTCAAACATGTAAAGTTGCCCGTTTCGCAGCACGGCGGCAGACCGGCAGAACTTTTCCAGTGTGGCAGGTTGGTGCGACACCACGACGACCGTCGCGTTGGCCAGCCGCTGGCGCAGGACCTGGCCTGCCTTGCGGTTGAAGTCCACATCGGTGGTCGCCGGCATGCCTTCGTCGATCAGATAGATGTCGAATTCCAGCGCCAGCATCAGCGCAAACGAAAATCGCGACCGCATGCCCGACGAATAGGTGCCGACCGGCATGTCGAAGTACTCGGCGATGTTGGTCAGCCAGCGGCAGAAGCTTTCCACATAATCGGGATCGAGGCTGTAGAGCCTTGCGATGTAGCGCGCGTTTTCGGTCGCGGTGTGCTTGTTGACGATGCCGCCCATGAAGCCGAGCGGAAACGAAATGCGCGAGGTGCGGGTGATCGTGCCTTCGTCCGGCTTTTCCAGCCCCGCCATCATGTTGATGATCGTCGTCTTGCCGGTGCCGTTCGGTGCCAGGATGCCCAGAGAATTGCCGACCTCGACCCGGAACGAGGCGCGGTCCAGGATGATCTTGCGTGTCTTGCCCGTCCAGAAGGACTTGCTGACATTGCTGAACTCGATCATCGATTGACCTTTGCCACGCCGCCCCCAAAGACTTGCACCGTGCAAGTCCGCCTTGCCTGTTGCCCCTGACCTGAAGCTTTCGCCCCGGGATACCGGTTTATTGTTAACGCCCGGTTTGCGCGCGGAAATGGATGAATGTCGATCCGCCTTGTATCGGGATAGCCGATGTTCTGGGCCAGATTATGTCGGATGGGTCGTGAATTTGCCACCCAAAACTTCGGGGCCGCAATGGGATGCCTGCCGTTGCGATGGCGCGCGCCGCGAAGTCCTGCTAAGGGCGATGTGCCGATTTTCGCCCCGGCGCACGCCAGACAAGGGAAGACGCCATGACCCCGCTCGACCAGGCACACGCGGCCCTGCTGGCCGATCCGGCCGACGAGGCGGCCGCCCTGCGGTTCTACCGCCTGCTGGCGGATTCGCCGTTGTTGCTGTTGCTGGACCGCGAACCGGAAGGCACGCGCATCGACCCGCGCGTGTTCGACCTGGAAGCCGGTCCGGTCGTGCTGGCCTTCGACAGTGCAGACCGGATGGCCGCGCTGGCGGACGGGCCGGTGGCCTATGCCGAATTGCCCGGGCGTATCATCGTGGCGCAACTCGCGGGGCAGGGGGTGGCCTTGGGACTGAACTTCGGTTCGGACGCGGCATCGGAAACCCTGCTGCCGCCCGAGGCGGTGGCGTGGTTGGCCGACATGGTGGCCGCGCCGGCACTGGACGAGGTCGAGGCGAAGCCCGAAAGCATTTTTCCGCCGGGCCATCTGCCGCCTGCGTTGCTGGACGCGCTGGCGATGACCGTTGCATCCGCCCCGGGCCTGGCGCGGGCGGCGCATCTGGTGGGCGTGAGCTATCACGGGGGCCGGTCCGGCCACATGCTGGCCATCCTCGACGCTGTGCCCGACGCGAGGGGGCCGTTGGCGCGCGCCGTGGCGCAGGCAATTGGATTTTCCGGGCTCGAGGCCGCCGAAATCGACGTGACCTTTCTGGACAGGGATGATCCGGCGGTGCCGGCCATCATCGCGGCGGGGGTGGCATTTGCCTTTCCGCTGCCCCCCGTCGCCGACCCGCAGACCGCGCGGCCGGTCGTTGCGCCGGGCAGTGATCCGGCAAAGCCGCCACGGTTGCGCTGAGATTGGGGTAATATGATACCCCAATCATAAGGCATTGATTTGCAACAGTTTAATATTGCATCGCGATCTTGACCAAGGGGCCGCAATCGGCGATACACGCCCATCCAAGAACCGGGGGCGTGCCCCCCGCCACATCCGATGGGCCTGACAATGAAAACCTTTACCGCAACGCCTGCGGATATTGAAAAGAAATGGATCCTGATCGACGCCGAAGGCATCGTTCTGGGCCGTCTTGCGACCATCGTCGCCAATATCCTGCGCGGCAAGAACAAGCCGACCTTCACGCCGCACATGGACATGGGTGACAACGTGATCGTCATCAACGCCGACAAGGTGCAGATGACCGGCAACAAGCGCAACGACAAGATCTATTACTGGCACACCGGCCACCCGGGCGGCATCAAGCAGCGCACCGCGCGGCAGGTGCTGGAAGGCGCGCACCCCGAGCGTGTCGTCGTCAAGGCGGTCGAGCGCATGATCACCCGCAACCGCCTTGGTCGCGTGCAGATGACCAACCTGCGCGTCTATGCAAGCGCGGAACATCCGCACGAAGCACAGCAGCCGACCGTTCTCGATCTCGCGTCGATGAACCCCAAGAACACCCGGAGCGCATGAGCATGGCCGACATCAAATCTTTGGACGATCTGAAGTCCGCCGTTTCGGGCGCCTCGGCTGCCGAAACCGTTGCCGCCGCCATCGCCCCGCGCGTTGCCGTTCGTGACGCGCTGGGTCGGTCCTATGCCACCGGCAAGCGCAAGAACGCCGTCGCCCGCGTCTGGATCCGTCCGGGTTCGGGCAAGGTCGTGGTGAATGGCAAGACGATGGCCGAATACTTCGCCCGCCCGGTGCTGCAGATGATCTTGCGCCAGCCGTTCACGGTTGCAGGCGTCGAAGGCCAGTTCGACGTGATGGCGACGGTCGCCGGTGGCGGGTTGTCTGGGCAGGCCGGTGCCGTGAAGCACGGCGTGTCGAAGGCGTTGCAACTTTACGAGCCGTCCTTGCGCGGCGCGCTGAAGGCCGCTGGCTTCCTGACCCGCGACAGCCGCGTGGTGGAACGCAAGAAGTACGGCAAGCGCAAGGCACGCCGCAGCTTCCAGTTCTCCAAGCGCTAAGATTTTCGTGCGAATTCAAAAGGCCCGCAGCGATGCGGGCCTTTTTGCTTATGCGGTCGGGTGTGTTGACGAAAAAAGGGGCCGGGCGAACCCGACCCCAGTCAGGGGGACTGCTCAGGAGGTCAGTCCTTCCAGAACGGCTTTGACGCCTCGACTTCGGCCGATACTGCATCAATTCCGATGTCGCGCAATTGATGCGCGGTCAGATTGACCAGGCTGTGGCGGCTGCGGTGCCGGAAATCCCAAGTCAGGATCAGCGACAGCAGCCCCGAACCGGCGCGTGCGATGCGCAGCTTGGGCCTGTTGAAATCGGGCAAGGTCGTGGATGTCAGGGGCATGGCATGGCTCTATTGTAGCGATACAAGTTTACTTATCTGCGAGGATAAGGATACAATACTCGAACACTTCCTGGCCAGTGGTTTATTGTGATGAATACAATCTGGAATCCCGATCTGTCGCGCCACGACGGCCCCAAGTATCGCGCGCTTGCAGATGCGCTGCGGGCGGATGTCGCGGGCGGGGTGCTGCCGGCTGGCGCGCAACTGCCTACTGTGCGCGATCTTGCGTGGCGGCTGTCGGTGACGCCGGGCACGGTCGCGCGCGCTTACCGCGAAGCAGTCGCCGAAGGGCTGTTGCAGGCGACGGTCGGGCGGGGCACGTTCGTGGCGGATACGGGCCGGTCGCCCGCAAGCCAGCCGCCGCCTTACACGGGCGTGCCCGACAACGGCGTGCTGGATTTCCGGTCGCCCAGTCTGCCGGACGTCGGGCAGACCGCGGCGATAACCGATGCGTTGCAGCGCATGGCGGTTGATCCGCGGCTGAATTGGATCGATTATACTAGCCAGGATCAGGAAATCGCCTTGCGCGAGGCGATCGTCACCTGGCTTGGCGGGCGCCGGTTGGGATCGTTTGATGCCGGCGATCTGGTTCTGGCGCACGGCGGACAGAATGCGATCCGCACGGTGATGGACTGTTGCCTGACCGGGGATCGGCCCGTGGTGCTGACCGAAGCCTTGGCCTATCCCGGGTTTCGCTATGCGGCACGTCTGTCGCGCGCGGACGTGGTGGGTCTTGCGATGGATGCGCAAGGCGTGCTGCCCGATGCGCTGGAGGCGGCATGCCGCAAACGGCAGCCCAAAGTCCTGTGCCTGACCCCGCATGTGCAAAACCCGACCGGCGCCGCGATGGGATCGGACCGTCGGGCGGCGATTGTATCGCTCGCCCGGCAGTACAATCTGCAGATCATCGAGGATGAATGCTATGCCGTGCCGGGCGACGCTGTCGCGACGCTGCGCGATCTGGCCCCCGAGCGCACGTGGTACATCGGCAGTCTGTCGAAGTCGGTGTCGGCGGCCTTGCGGTTCGGCTTCGTGGTCTGCCCGACGGGGCGCGGCGGCGCGGCTCGGCTTGCGGCGCAACACAGCTTCTTTGCGTTGCCGCTGCCGGTGTCGGCGCTGTGCCTTGATCTGCTGTCCAGCGGCCGGGCGGCCGACCTGCGTGACGCGATTCAAGCCGACACCGCGCAGCGGATCGACCGGATCGTGCACCATCTGGGGCAGTTCGATCTGACCGCGCAGCCCGCCGTGCCGTTCGTCTGGTTGCGGCTGCCGCAGGGATGGCGCGCGTCGACCTTTACCCGCATGGCCGAGGATGCGGGCATCCTGATGCGGTCGGCCGACCAGTATGCGCTGATCCATGACCAGGTGCCCCATGCCGTGCGTCTGGCGGTGCCGGGGCAGGTCGGCCTCGACCGGATGGAAGACGGGCTGGCGACGCTGGCCCGTATGCTGGGCAACCCGCCGTCCGACATGGCGGTGTGACCGCCGCAGATGCCCAATCCAGTGGCGCTTCGCCGCGCCGTCCGCCCAAACTTCCGCCGTAGGTTGCGGTTTTCGCGGCGGCACGACGACGGATGGGCGCTTTCAGGGCTTTTCAGCCCAAAGGCCTTGTGCAAGGAATGGGGAAAAGCGCGCCAGACGGAACGGGTTGCTGAACAGGGGGCCTGATGGGCAAGAACGGGTGGTTGAGCCGTCTCAACGGGTCGGAGGCGGCAAGCGGCCTTGCGTTGATCAGCCCGACGGCACTTTACGCCGTCTTGATGCTGGCAGCCCCGCTGACGGCGGTCGTGCTTTATTCGGTGGTGACCGACGGGCAGAACCAGATCGAGTGGGATTTTACCTGGGCCAACTACATCGAGGTGTGGTCGAGCCCGATCTACCGCTCCATCATGCTGCGGTCTCTGACGGTATCTTTCGCGGTCACGCTGGTGACAGTCATGGTGGCCTATCCGATCGCGTATTTCGTCAGTTTCCACGTTTCGCCATCGCGCAAGTCGATCTGGCTGTTCCTGATCACGATCCCGTTCTGGACCAGTTACCTGATCCGCGTCTTTCTGTGGAAAGTCATTCTGGGCTACAACGGCGTCTTCAGCTCGTCGCTGGAGTTCGTCGGGATCACCGGCGAGCCGATGTCGTTCATGACAAATGCCACGGGCGCGATGATCGTGACGCTGGCCCATGCCTATGCCCCGTTTGCCATCCTGCCGATCTTCGTCGCGCTGGAAAAGATCGACCGGTCGTTTCTGGAGGCCGGGCAAGACCTGGGCGAGACGCGGTTCACCACCTTTCTGCGGGTGACGCTGCCCCTTTCGATGTCGGGGGTGATTGCGGCCGTGCTGATCGTGTTCATCCCGACCATCGGTGACTATGTGACGCCCGACCTGATCGGGTCCGGCAAGTTTCCGATGATCGCCAACGCGATCGAGGTGCAATTGCTGAAGCTGAACCACAAGGCGCTTGGGTCGGCGCTCGCGGTTAGCGCAATGATCATCGTGGCGATCGTCAGTCTTGTCTTCCTGGCCTTGAACCGGCGTTTCCTCGGGGCCGCGAAATGAAGAAAGGGCCGGGTCTGCGCATCTATGCCATCGCCTATCTGATCTTCCTTTATGCGCCCATCGCGCTACTGCCGATGTTTGCCTTCAACGAAAGCAAGGTGATCGCCTTTCCGCTGACCGGATTTTCCACCCAGTGGTTCGCCGCGATGTGGGAGGATGAACAGCTGTTTCGGGCGTTGCGCAACTCGATGGTGATCTCGTCGTCGACGGCGATCTTTGCGACCGCCCTGGGCATCTTTGCGGCCCGGGCCAGCACGCGCTATCAGTTTCCGGCAAAGGGTGGGCTGATCGCGCTGATCATGTTGCCGTTGGTCCTACCCGAGATGATCATGGCGATGGCGCTGCTGGTGGTGCTGTTGCGGATCGGCATTCCGCTGTCGATCTGGACGATCATCCTTGGCCACATCCTGATCTGCACGCCGTTTGCAGTGGCGATCCTGTCGTCGGCGTTCCAGTCGCTCGACAAGTCGCTGGAAGAGGCCGCCTACGACCTTGGCGAAAATGCGTTCTCTACCTTTCGGCTGATCATCCTGCCGCTGGTGATGCCGGGCATCGTAAGCTCGCTGTTGATCTGTTTCACGATCAGTCTGGATGAATTCATAATCGCCTATTTCTTAGGGGGGTCGGATACACCCTTGTCGGCCTACATCTATGGCCAGTTTCGCTTTCCGGCGCGGGTGCCTGCGATGCTGGCGCTGGGGACGATTTTGGTGTTCGTGTCGATCCTGCTGCTGTCGATCGCCGAATATTTCCGCCGTCGT
>JANNNU010000120.1:0-4954 GCA_031398695.1 Paracoccaceae bacterium
CCCGCGAGGCCGCCGCGCCCGATGCCGCTGCCACCGGCCCGGACGTCGTCGCAGCCACGCAACCCCCCGTCGCGCCGCCCGAGATCGACCGTGCGGTGCGCCCGGACATTCCGGCGCTGACGCCGCCCGCTTTGGTCGCACCGGCCACCTCTGCGGTTCCGAACGGCTTGCAGGCCCCCGATGCGGTCGCCGCCGCTGCCCCATCGGTCGAAACCGACCTTCCCCCACCCGAGCCGCAGGACCCCTTGCTGCTGCCTGCACCGCAGCCGGTCGAAAACCCGCCTCCGGCACGCATCGGGGTCGAACAGGCGCCGGTTCCCGACGCCCCGCCGCTGCCCCGTGCCACCTTGCCCGAACCGGACGCCGCCCCCGAAGTTCCGGTCGCGCGTCCTGTCGACGTGCCGAAGGACGACGCCGCCCCCGCCGACGCGGGCGAATCCGACGCCGCACAACCCGACCCTGCGCCATCCGAAGTGGCTCGGGTCTCGCCCCAGCCGCCGGTGCTGCAACCCGTGCGCCCGATCATTGCCGAAGATGCCCCCCGCGCCCTGGCGCCGGATCCCCAGTTGCCGCCGGTCGAGGGCGTGCGTGTCGGCCAGTTGCCGAAGATCGGTGGCGTGTCGGTGCCCCCCCCCGAGGCCGCCGCAGAACCCGCCGCATTTGCCGACCCCGATGCCCCGCCGCTGCAGCAGTTCGCGCGTCCGTTCGAGAACCCGCAGTCGAAACCGCTGTTCAGCATCCTTTTGCGCGACACCGGTGCACCGGACCTCGACCGGGCGGCACTGGCGCAGATCTCGTTTCCGGTGACCTTCGTGATCGATCCGCTGGCGCCCGGAGCGGCGGAAGCCGCGCAGACCTATCGCGAGGGTGGCCAGGAAGTGCTGATGCTTGCCAGTGGCATCCCGGCTGGCGCCACGCCCGGCGATCTTGAGCAAACCTTTCAATCCCTGAGCGGCACCGTGCCAGAGGCCGTCGGCGTGATGGATCGGCCGGACGGCGGGTTTCAGGGCAACCGTCCGCTGGCGGCGCAGGTGGTGCCGATCCTGTCCGCGCAGGGTCGCGGGCTGGTGACCTTCGACGTGGGCCTCAATGCCGCCGACCAGGAGGCGCGGCGGGCCTCGTTGCCGTCTGCTATGATCTTCCGCCGTCTGGATGCCGAAGGCGAAGATGTTCCGGTGATCCGCCGGTATCTGGACCGGGCGGCGTTCAAGGCGGCGCAGGAAGGGCGGGTCGTGGTGCTGGGCGACACGCGGCCCGAGACGATCGCGGCGCTGCTGGAATGGGCGGTCGAAGGGCGCGCGGCCTCGGTGACGCTGGCACCTGTCACGGCGGTGATGACGGGGCAGTGAGCGCGCCTAAGGGCCACGGGCGGAGTGGGGGTTTTGCACCCCCACACCCCTGCAGGATATTTGTGCCAATGCGAAAGCAGAAGGAGGGAGTCAGCAGTTGCCGCGCCGGGCGAACAGCCCTGCATCCTCGGCGGCACGGCGCAGCGCGCGGGACTTGTTGACCGTCTCTTGATACTCGGATTCCGGATCGCTGTCGTAGACCACCCCGCCACCCGCCTGGGTGTATAGGTGGTCGTCCTTGAGGATGGCAGTGCGCAGCGCAATGCAGAAGTCCATCTCGCCATTGCCCGCGAAATAGCCGACGCCACCGCCGTAGACGCCGCGCTTTTCAGGCTCGAGTTCGTCGATGATCTGCATGGCGCGAACTTTCGGGGCACCCGACACGGTGCCCGCGGGCAGGCCGGCCAGCAGCGCAGACAGCGCATCTTCGCCCTCTGCGATCTGCCCAACCACGTTCGACACGATGTGCATGACGTGGCTGTAGCGTTCGATGATGAACTGCTCTGTCGGCCGGACGGTGCCGATCCTTGCCACCCGGCCCACGTCGTTGCGCCCGAGGTCCAGCAGCATCAGGTGTTCGGCGCGTTCCTTGGCGTCGGCCAGCAGATCGGCTTCCAGCGCGCGGTCCTCTTCTGGGGTCAGGCCGCGCTTGCGGGTTCCGGCGATTGGGCGAACGGTCACCTCGCCGTCGCGCAGCCGCACGAGGATTTCGGGAGATGCGCCGACCACCTGGAAGCCGCCGAAGTTGAAAAAGAACATGAAGGGCGACGGGTTGGTGCGCCGCAAGCTGCGATAGAAGGCAAAGGGCGGCAGTTCGAACCGCTGTTTCCAGCGCTGGCTGGGCACGACCTGAAAGATATCGCCGGCGCGAATGTAGTCCTTGGCCCGTTCGACTGCCGAAATATAGCCCGCGTGAGTGAAGTTCGACTGCGCCTCGCCGACCGGGGCCGCCTCGCCCAGATCGCGCATCGCAGGCGGGCTGCGGTCAAGGTCGCGCATCGCGTCCATCACCCGCTCGGCCGCCTGCGCGTAGGCCGCACGAGCCGACAGGCCCGAAGCGGCCCAGGCCGGGGCGACTACCGTCACCTCGCCCTTGACGCCATCCAGCACCGCCACGATCGAGGGGCGCAGCAGAACGGCGTCGGGCAGACCCAAGGGGTCGGGGTTCACGTCGGGCAGATGTTCGACAAGACGGATCATGTCGTAGCCAAGATACCCGAACAATCCGCTGGCGATCGGCGGCAGGCCTTCGGGCAGCTCGATCCGGCTTTCCGCGATCAGCGCGCGCAGGCTGACGAGCGGTGCGGCCGCTTCGGGAACGAACGCCGCCGCATCGTAACGGGCCTGCCGGTTGATCCGCGCCTGCGGCCCGTGGCAGTGCCAGATGAGGTCCGGCTTCAACCCCACGACCGAATACCGGCCGCGCACTTCGCCCCCCGTCACCGATTCCAGCATGAAGGTATCGGTGCGCGCCTCGCCGAGTTTCAGCATCAGCGACACAGGCGTGTCCAGATCGGCGGCCAGACGCGCGTAGACCAACTGGTTTTCGCCGCGCAGCCAGCCCGCCTCGAACGTCTCGAAGGTCGGTTCGAGTTTCATCTCAGTTGATCTGGGTGTTCACGGCTGAAATCGCCGCCTGGTCCAGCGTGATCCGGGCCTCGTTCGCCAGCGCGTTGGTAAAGAGCGTAAAGGCATCCTGCGCAAGACCCTGTTCGGTCTGCACCCGGATCGCCTCGCGCATCGCGGTCGCATCCTCGCCCTCGACCGGGGCGGGGGTCACGGCATCGAGGCGCAAAAGGGCGGTGTAGCCGTCGGTCTCGATCACACGCAGACCGCCGGGCGCCATGTCGAATACCGCCGCGATCACATCGGCGGGCGCGCCTTCGACGCTGCCCTGACGATCGATCCCGGTGGACTGGCGCACGGTGCCCTGGCTTTCCAGCGTCGCGCCCGCCTCGACCGCCGTCTTGATCGCGACGGCGCGTTCGGACAAGGCGGCGGTCAGGGCCCGCGCGGTCCAGGCCGTCGACACCTGATCGCGGACCTGGTCGAGCGGCACCGGGGTGGGCGGCACGACCTCGTCCAGCCGCAGCGCCACCAGACCGCCATCGTCCAGCAGGACCGCCTCGGGGAAGTCGCCCTCGGCCACCACATCGGCAACGGCGGCAAACGCGCGGTAGCCCGCGATGGGGTCGTTGCGCGGATCGCCCGCGACATAGTCCGTCGTCGCCAGCGTCATGCCTTCGTCCCGCGCCAGATCTTCAAGGCTGGCGCCGCCCGCCAGCAGATCGTCGATCGCCTCGACCCGGTTCGAGATGTCGCGCCGCGCCGCGTCGAGTTGCAGTTCGGCCAGCAGGGTCGGGCGGGCCTGATCCAGCGTCGTGTTCTGGGCGGCAAGGATTGCATTCATCCGAAAAAGCGCGGGGCCGAGGTCGGAGTCGAACGGGCCGACGACGCTCGGTTCCGTCAACGCGAACACGGCCGCGCCCGCCGCGCCAAGGTCGGCCTGCGACACGTCGCCGAGGTCGATGTCGGCCAGGGTCAGGCCACGGTCGACCACGAGCGTCTCGAACGGCGTGCCCGCGTCAAGCCGTGTTCTGGCGTCGGCGGCGCTGGCGGCATCGGGGAACACCAGCCGTTCGACAAGACGACGTTCGGGGATCACGAATTCGGCGATGCGGGCGTCGTAGGCCTGCTGAATCTCTTCGTCCGGGATCGTCTGATCGGCCGCGAGCGTGTCGGGCAGCAGGGCGACATAGGTGATGCGTTTAGCCTCGGGGCGGGTGAAATCGGCAATGTTTTCGGTGTAATAGGTTTGTAGGTCGGCATCGGTCGGGGCCACAATCGGTGCAGGCAGATCGGCTTCGGTCAGCGTCAACAGGGTGAAGTTGCGCTGTTCGCCGACATAGGACCACAAGGTCTGCGTGACCGAGGCAGGCGCCGCGAAGCCGCCGATCACCGCCCCTTGCAGCAGCGAGCGGGCAATGTCGGCGCGCAGATCAGCCTCGAACCGGCTTTCGGTCATGGCGTTGTTCTGCAAGGTCAGGCGGTATACCTCGCGGTCAAAGCTGCCGCCAAGCCCTTGGAACGAGGGGATATTGGTCAGCTCGGACGCAAGAACGGCGTCGCCCACCGACAGGCCGATGCGGTCGGCCTCGTTGTCGAGTGCGGCCTGGTCGATCACCGATTGCAGCACCTGCTGATCGACGCCGAACGCCTGGATCTGCGCCATGGTCATGGGTTGGCCGAACTGTTGCGACAGCGTGTCAATCTGCTGGCGCAGGGCACGCGCATAGGTTTCGGCATCGACGCTGCGGTCGCCGACGCGGCCGATGCTTTGGACGCCGCCACCGAAATTGGTGACGCCGAACCCGCTGAGACCGGCGATCAGCAAGGCCAGCAGCACCCAGACCACAATCGAGGTGCCGGAACGTTTCTTGCGCGGGGTGTCGTCGGATTGGGCCATGGGTCCGCCTGCTGATTGGTTGGCGTGTTGTCTAGGGGATCGGGGCATGTGGGGCAAGTGGGGGAGGGGGGGGGGGGGGCCCCCCCCCCCCCCCCCCAGGGGGAGAGAACAACAAAGGTGTGATGGGGGGGGGGGGGGG
>JANNNU010000132.1:0-8708 GCA_031398695.1 Paracoccaceae bacterium
GACGCGATTTGGGGCACCTCCGGAGCCTCGCAGCGCATGGTGGGCGGCGCGGGTGACGACACCTATTACGTCAAGAGCCCGGGCAATGTGCCCGTCGAGGCGGCCGGGGGGGGCATTGACACCGTTACCGCCTGGATGAGCTACACGCTGGGGGCAAACGTCGAAAACCTGAACGTCTCGGCGGCCAATGCCAAGGCCACGGGCAACGAACTTGCCAATGTCATCAAGGGCGCTGCGGGCACCCAAACGATCAACGGAATGGCGGGCAACGACCTGTTGACCGGCGGCAGTGGTTCGGACGTCTTCGTGGTCGCCAAGGGCAACGGGTCGGACACCATTACGGATTTCGCAGTCGGGGCGAGCGGCGATACCCTGCGCCTGAGCAACTATGGTTTTGCCGACGCGGCGGCCGTGCGCTCTGCCGCCACGCAAGTCGGGTCCGATACGGTGATCGTGTTGGGCGGTGGAGAGACCCTGACTCTCAAGGGTGTGACGCTTGCGTCGTTTCAAAGCGCCATCATCACGCTGGACGGGCCGGTGTTGATCCAGCCACCGCCACCAGCGCCAGCGCCGCTGCCACCGCCGCCCGTCACGACCACCACAACTCCCCCGGCCAAAGCCGGGGCCGCCCCGACCAACTGGATCAACGGCACAGCCCCGACCTTGACTGGCACGGACAAGAACGATGCGATCTATGTGTCTAACAACACGCAGACGCTGACGGGCGGGAAGGGCGACGACCTTTACAGCCTGTACAGCCGCACAAACACCGTGGTGGAGAAGGCCGGGGAAGGCACGGATACGGTCGAGATCTGGAGCAGCTACACCCTCGGCGCGAACGTCGAGAACCTCACGATTTCAGGCACGGACGCTTATGGTCGCGGCAACGACTTGAACAATGTCCTGAAAGGCGGCTCTGGCGACCAGACGCTGAATGCCGAGAAGGGGAATGACATCCTCAGCGGCGGCACGGGGTCCGATACGTTCACCTTCGACAAGGGCGATGGTTCGGACGTGATCACCGATTTTCAGGTGGGCCTCGGAGGCGATATCCTGCGCCTGAATGGCTATGGCTTTGCCGACGTGACAGCGGTCAAGGCCGCCGCGACGCAGGTCGGGGCCGATACGATCATCAATCTCGGCAATGGCGAGACGCTGACGCTGAAGAACGTCGCGGCCTCCTCCCTGAGCGCAGACAACGTGGCCGAGATGGCCAGCACGGCGGGCCGCGAGCTCCTGTTCGAGGACAATTTCAACAGCCTCTCGCTCAAGAGCACGCAAAACCCGAGCGGCACGTGGAAGACGACGTTCTATTACGGTGAAAGGACGCTGACCGGGAATGGCGAGCAACAGATCTATGTCGACCCGGACTACAAGGGTCTGGGCCTGAATCCCTTTGCGGTCCAGAACGGAGCACTGACCATCACCCCGACGAGAACCCCCGACACGATCGAGGCTCAGGTGGGGGGCTATGACTATTTGTCGGGCCTGATGACCTCGGAGCAGTCGTTTTCGATCCAGTACGGTTACTTCGAGATGCGGGCGGAATTGCCGGCGGGGCAGGCGTTGTGGCCCGCGTGGTGGTTGCTGCCGGTCAGCGGCATCTCTCCCATGGAGATCGACATCTTCGAAATGATGGGCAGCAGCCCGGAAACCCTCCACACGACCGTCCACACAAAGCAGACCGGGACGCAGACGTCGACCGGCGACGCAACAGGCGTGGCGAATATGACCACCGGCTTTCATACTTATGGCCTTGATTGGGGCCCCGAACACATCATCTGGTATTTTGACGGCGTGGAAGTCTGGCGCACGGCCACGCCGACGGACATGCACGACCCCATGTACATGTTGATGAACGTCGCCGTGGGCGGCTGGGAGGGAGGGCCGAACGCAACCACGCTGGCTGACCCCGCCATGACGATCGACTACATTCGCGTCTATGAACGCGAGCTCGATCATGTGGTGGAAACGGTCCCCACGAATTGGGCCCCGAAACGCCACTCCGATTTCAGCACGATGGATGGAACCGGGGCCGTCACCAAATGGGGCGGCGCCACCATTTACATGACCGAAGCCGAGACCAAGGTGAAAATGGGCGACGAGTGGGGCCGTTTGGCGTTTGGCAACGACCGCGACAACTACATCGAAGGCGCGAATGGCCAGTACAACGAAATCGACGGCAAAGGCGGCGATGACGTTCTGAAGGGCAACGGCGGCGTCGATGTGTTCGTGATCAAGGACGGAGCGGGAGACGACACGATTCTGGATCTGACCGCACAGGACAAGGTCGAGCTTAACGGGTTTCACTTCTCGCACTACGCAGATGTCGAGGCGTTTATGACGCAGCAAGGCTCTGACGTGATCCTGCGCCTCGACTCGGATCAGGCTTTGCTGCTGAAAAATGTTCAGATCTCCGATCTCAGCGCAGAGAATTTTTACTTCATCAACGTCGACAGCGGGTTGTGACGCCGAGTGATGTCGATAGTCGGTGCGCGAGCGCAGGATCGGGACATGTGTGTTTCGATCCCCCTATAACTGGACTTTCGGTTGAGTTTTACTTAAAGCGTCAGCCGCGGCCTGGCTCCGTCATTCGTCACCGTTTTCGGACAAGTGCAAAACGCGGTCCTCATCGACGCCTCCGAAATAGTCGAAGTCGCCTTTCTTGAAATTCTTGGTCTTCAGATAGGGACAAGCGAAATACCTGCGCGGCACGCTCGTCTGTCTGGCAGCAAACACGATGCAGTCGATGCCCGCAAATCGAATGGCGGTCGACGTGCTCACCGATTTGTCCTCGTAAACAGTGTAGTTGTCTTCTGGGTTTGAATTTTTTTAACCGGTTGAGGAACTCCCGCAGGGTCGGCAAACTCACATGCGGGCGATCATGGTCGTCGTCGCCGCGTCATGCCGCGACCAGGTGGCGGGCATGGCGTAAACGCCGGCCACTGGCGGGTTTACATCCGTCGGAACGAACTCTCATCGACCCGAAAGATCAAGAGATCGTCGCGGCGTTCCAATTGGCCTTCCAGTTGGATGGGAATAGCCGTCAGATGCAAAAGAAAGGCTGGCATCGGGCCACCATCCCCGGCGGCCAACAGCAGCGTGGTCGATCCTGCAACCGGCAGTTCCATCACCAGAACCGGTGGCAGGCCCTCGGTGATGCACAGGTTGGCGCAGGCCTTGTGGGCGAGGCCCCGTCCCGGCTTCATCGCCCCGCCATAGCATTTGCCGTCGCAGATTTCACCGGTCAGCCGCCATCGACCCAGATCCTCGGCCGGCGCAGGCTGGAAGTCCGGCATCGGGGCAGCCGAGGCCTTGGCGCCGTTGCCGCTGATCAGCAGCATGTCGAAGTCGCCCCGGCGGACGAAGACCCCCGCCACGTCGATCGCCGGCGTGCCGAGTGCCACCCGGTCCTGCGCGCCCACCTTGGTCTGGCCCCCCAGCAAGACGGCGCGGGCGGGGGAGCCTTCGGTCGCGGGCACGCGCAGAATTGAGTAGGGCAAGTGCTCGATCACCCCGGTCAACACGCCGCCACGCAGATCGTCAGCATAGCGCCCCGATCCGGGGTCGATAGTGCCGAGCGGCACCAGAAAGCCGGCGAGGGCGAAGAGGCCGATCATCCCCGCCCCCGCACAAAGGGCGAAGGTGCGGATCCGGGGCGCGACCGTCCTGACATAGCCGACGAAGAACGGATCCGGCGCGTCGGGCGTCATGTCTGCACCTGGGCTTGCGGGATCGCGACGGGTTCCACCACGGTGCCCAAGGGCAGGGCGATGGGATCGACCCAGATGTGGCTGCCGTCCAGCCGAAGGCGGTACTTGCGGATGCGTTCCTTGAACGGCGGCGGCGAACAGCCATCCTCGGGCCGATACTGATAGCCGTGCCAGGGACAGGTCACGAGGCCCAGCACGACCTTGCCTTCACCGACCGGCCCACCCTGATGTGAGCACACGTTCGACAGGGCCGCGAGTTTGCCCTTGAACTTGAACACCGCGATCCGCTCGCCCCCCGCCCCGGCGCCGATCAGGGCGCGGCCTTCGGTGAAATCGGCCAGATCGCCGATGGCGACCCAACCTGCGTCCGCAGGGCTTGCGTCGAACCCCCGATCGCGCGCCGCTTCACGCAGGCCCGCCCATAGATGCAGGGTGGTCAGCGCGGTCAGGCTGGTAGCCAGAACCAGCAGCGTCACCGGGTTGCCGCCGCCGACCAGCGATCCCAGCGCCACGTGCAGGACCACCGACGCATAGGCGGCGTAGACCAGCATGTGCATCGCTTTCCAGAAGCGGGGCGTCAGGAACGACAGCCAGAAGTCGTGGCTGGTCGCCGCCATCACCACCAGCACCGACAGGGCAAACACGCCGAAAAGCTCGAACGGAAAACCGATGATCTGGCCGAAGCTGGTGTTCGACGTGAACAGAGCGTCCAGTTTTGATACCTCCGCGAAGGCGAAATACCAGTCGAGCACCGCCTTGGCGTGCAGGACGGCGACGCAGGCCGTGATCACCCCGAAGTGCCGCCGGTTGTAGAGGAGTGGCAGGAACCGGGTGTCGAGCCGGGCCAGCGGTCCGATCGCCAGCACGAAGCTGAGCATCAGGAACGCGCAACTGCCATAGGCGCGCATCTCGTGGATCGGCCTATCGACCAGTCGGACCGCGGGCGACAGGCGGGGGGCGATGTCCAAGAAGATCAGCAGATAGAGGGCGACCCCCGCCAGCACCAAGACATCGTAAATCAGTTTCGTGCGGTTCCACTGGACGGGTTTGTAGGCGTGGCTCATCCGCCCCCTCCTTGCGCGGCGCGGGGCGCCTCGAGAAGCCGCGGCGACCGCTCGATCAGCTGGCTGGCGGCGAGGGTCAGGATGACGGCCAGGCCGACCGGCAAAAGGACCGCGAGCGCGATCCAGACCCGTAGGTGGGCTTTGCGCTGGCGGCGGATCATGCGGGCGGCCCCTTGTGGCGTTCCAGCGCGATCCAGCGCACGACAACGATCGGCCAAAGCAGCGTCAGGCCCGGCAGCAGCAGCGGGCGCACCAGATAGGCACCACGGGCGGCCGCATCCACACGGTCGATCCCCACCAGCACGAAGGCCAGCGCGACCACGCCACCGACACCGCAATAAAGGAAGATCGCCGTCCAGAACACGTCCATCGCCGCACGCCCTGCCTTTCTGCCCGCTAGACCAGACCGGTCGCGGGAAGTGCCGCACCCGTCACGACCGCGCCGGCGGGTGACACCAGAAACGCGATCACGTCGGCAATCGCGGTGGGCGCGATCCAGATGTCGGGTTTGGCATCGGGCATCGACGCGCGGTTTACCGGCGTGTCTATTGTTCCCGGCAAAATGCAGTTCGCCGTGATCCGGTCGCCGCGATGTTCAGCGGCGATCGTTTCGACCAGCCGGATCACTGCGGCCTTCGACGCGGCATAGGCGGCCTGCCCGGCGGCGGCCTTGATGCCGGGCTGCGCCGCGATGTGCACGACCCGCCCGTGCCCCGCAGCCACCATGCAGGGCAGCACGGCCGCACTGGTTACCAGTGCGACCTTGGCGTTCAACAGCATCATCTTGTCCCATTGATCCAGCGCCTCGTCCACGACCCGCCCGGTGACGAAGCCGCCCACCGTATTCACCAGACCGGTGACCTTGCCGTAGCGGCCCATCGCGGCCGTCACGACGTGGTCCATCCCGGCCTTGTCGGACACGTCGCCATCCCCGATCCAGAACACCCGGTCGGGGTCGATCGCATCGGCTGTCAGATCGAACGGCCGTTCGGTGCGATCCACGCAGACCACCTGCGCCCCAAGCCTCGCGAGCGTCTGGCCCACCGCCGAGCCGAGGTTCCCGGCAGCCCCGGTCACGATGATGCACTCGTCCTTCAATGTCATTTCGGCTCCTTTTCAGATCCCCGCCTGTGCATGATCCGGTCCGTCCGGGTTGCGATGCGCGGGCAGACCGTTGCACCAAGGCAGTCGTTCGACGCAGTCTAGCAGATTTTCGTCCGCCCCGACCGTTGATTGTCTCGTGATCCGCATGTCATGGGGGGGTTCACCACCCGCAGGCCGATAGTTCGGGTCGTGGGGCAAGCCAAGGCGATACCTCGCGCGCCATTTGCGCGTCGAACCGCCCGCCGGATCACCGCTGCGCCATGGTAGCGCGACAGCGACCGACCGACGGTCGTGGTACACAAAGGTCGGCACGATCGCGTGCCGGGCCAGCGTCAGGCGGCACATGCACAGGTCCGACAGCAGCCGCGCATGGCCGGGCGGGCGCAGTATGCTGCAGCTTGACCCCGGCGACGATCCCGATACCGTGCGAGTGGAAACGGTGTCTGCGGACGAGCGCAGGCCGAAAACTGGGCGAGGTCCATCGTGCGCTACTCGATCACGATCGTCCTGATGACGGCTTTGGGTGGTTTGACGGGGATTGCGGTCGGCTCGGTCCTGCTGGTGTCGATTTCCGCGGGTTACCGAAACACGCTCGAGCTGACCGAGAAGCGCGCGGAACTGACGGTTGCCGCGATTGAGCGCGGCGTGCGCGACAGGCTTGCACCGGCGCAGAACCTGATCGAGGACATTGCCCGCCGGGTGGCGGAGGGCTCGCTGGACCTTGCGGATCGCGACCGAGTGGCCGCCACGTTGAGCGGCGCACTCGCGCCGACCCCGCAACTGGGCGGGGTCGTCATCTGGCAGCCCGAGATCGAACAGTTGTGGGTGAGACGAATCGCCGATGGCACGATCACGACGCGCAACGTTTCCGCCGCGAGCCGCGCCGAATTCGAGGCAATTGCCAACGATTTTTCCCGCAAAGACGAAATGCACTGGGGGCCGCCGACCTTTTTCGACCGGCAGACCTTTGTCGACCTGCGGCGGCCCTTGACCCGGGACGGTCAGGTTATTGGCGTGGTGGCGACCGGCATTTCGCTGTCGTCACTGTCGGCGCTGGTCGGGGATCTGGCGGTCGATGATCTGACACCCTTCATCCTCTTCGGTGATGACACCGTCCTTGCCCATCCGGCGCTGCGGGATCCCCGGTATGCAAGCCTGCTGACGCCGCAAAAACCGGTGCTGTCGATCACAGAGATCGACGATCCGGTTCTAGCCGAGTTTCCGAGGCTGAAGGATTTGCAGCCCGATGCCGAAATCAGGCTGGACCTGCGACGTTGGTCGGATGGCACGAATGCCAGCATCGTTCTGTCGCGCAACAGCACGGAGTTCGGCACGGTGCCGTGGCGGATCGGGGCCTATGTGCCGGCCGAGTCGGTCAACGGGCAGATCAAGCGGCTGACGGGGTCGATCCTGCTTGGTCTGGGCATGCTGATCGTCGCGCTGTGTGCATCGCTGCCTCTGGCCCGCCGTATGGCCCAGCCGATCCGCGCGCTGTCGGCCGCGGCGGAAAAGATCGAACGGTTGGAGCTTGACTCGATCACGCCGCTGCAAGGCTCGTTGATCCGGGAACTGGACGAACAGGCGCGGTCGTTCAACCGGATGGTTCAGGGATTGCGCTGGTTTCAGGCCTATGTGCCGCGACGGCTGGTTCGCCGGTTGATGGACGAAACGGCAGGCCCCATGCGGGATGCGCGGGCCGCCGATCTCACGGTGATGTTTACCGATGTCGTCGGATTCACCGCCCTGTCCGAGGTGCTGCCGCCTGCCGAGATCGTGAGCCTGCTGAACGCGCATTTCGAGATCATTAACGGGATCGTTGAGGCCGAAGACGGCACGCTGGACAAATTCATCGGTGATGCCGCGATGGCGTTCTGGGGCGCGCCCGACCCGATGCCAGATCATGCGGCCCGCGCGTGCCGGGCGGCGCTTGCCATTGCTCAGGCGGTGACGGCCTTGGCGGAACGGTCGGGCGATCCAGCGTTGCGCATCAAGATCGGGCTGCATTGCGGTCCGCTGACGGTCGGCAATATCGGCGCGCCCACCCGGATGAACTACACGGTCATTGGCGATACGGTAAACGTGTGTGCCCGTGTCGAGGCGCTGGCCGGAGCCTATACCGAAGGCAGACCGGCCACGATCCTTGCAAGCCGCGCGGTGGCAGACGCCGTCGGCGACGCGTTCGTCTTTGCCCCGATCGGCGATCAATTCGTCAAGGGTCGCGAAGAGGCCGTTTCCGTCCTGCGCCTCATTCGCGCGGCGTAAGAGCCCGCTTGCTGATACAGGCAAAGGCTGGACGTCGCGCAGGGTGTAACGGATCGAAGGATGCTGCACGAAGCTCGTTCGTTTTTTGCATGGGTGCGACGTCGGCGAGCCTCAAACACGTGTCGCTCCGGCTCTACCGCATCAGCTTGGCCTGCCAAAGCCGTTCGGGCGTCGTGGCTTCATACCCGAGGGTATCGAAGCTTGCGATTTCCAGCGACTGCCCCCATGGCGCGTTGAAATAGATCCAGTGAAAGCCCGCCAACGGGCCTTCGGTCACCGTGTTCGGCCCGTCCAGAAAGGCGATGCCCTCGGCGCGCAGCCGTTCGACCGATGCAAAGACATTCTCGACCTCGAAACACAGGTGCGTGCCTCCGACTTCTGAATTGCGTCTCGGCCGCGCGGTGCTGTCCTCGCCGCTGTATTCGAACAGCTCGACATTGGTGCCGGCGCCACAGCGCAGGAACACCAGATCCCGGATGCGGGTGTGCGCGGGGGTGCCGAGCCTGCGCTGCATGAACGCAGCGTCGACGTCAAACGGGCCGGTGCGAAACACCTCGATCGCCCC
>JANNNU010000153.1:0-7044 GCA_031398695.1 Paracoccaceae bacterium
ACCATATCGATAAAGGCAAACAAGAAGGCAGTCAGTAAGAATACAGACCAACTCGTTCGTGCGCGCATATCAACTTCCCCGATCCCGATCTGTTGCCGCTGGAAATCGACCAAGCGTGGGTCGATGACATCGCCGCCACCATGCCCGAACTGCCAGACGCCAAGAAGGCGCGGTTCATGGGTGATTTCGGGCTGACCGACTATGACGCCAACGTGCTGACCGCCGATCTCGACTCGGCGGGCTTCTTCGAGGCGGTGGCGCGCGGCCGTGACGGCAAGATGGCGGCCAACTGGGTCATCAACGAGCTGTTCGGCCGGCTGAACAAGCAAGGGCTGACCATCGCCGAAAGCCCGGTCACGGTGGCGCAACTGGGCGGCGTGCTGGACCTGATCGGATCGGGCGAAATTTCGGGCAAGATGGCCAAGGATCTGTTCGAGATCATCTGGACCGACGGTGGCGATCCGGCAGCGGTCGCGGCCGCGCGCGGCATGAAGCAGGTGACCGATACTGGCGCCATCGAAGCGGCGGTGGATGCGATCATCGCGGCCAATCCGGGGCAGGTGGAAAAGGCGAAGGCCAATCCGAAACTCGCCGGTTGGTTTGTCGGGCAGGTGATCAAGTCCACGGGCGGCAAGGCCAACCCCGCCACCGTCAACGACATGGTGACGCGCAAGCTGGGTCTTCAGGGCTAGGCACGCGTCGCCGACCCGGGGTGTGTCGGTAACGCGACCGCGGCGTGCGGCTTTCCCCGCATCACGCACCCTCGCTTGGACAAGCCCTGAAAACTCCGGTAACAGCGAACCGGTCAATGTTCGGGGGGCGCTTATGCAGCGGTATGAATTCAAGGTGGTGCCGGCGCCGCGTCGGGGCGAAAAGGCGCGTGGGATCAAGACCACGGAAGAGCGGTTTGCCTATACCCTGACGCAGGTGCTGAACGAAATGGGCCGTGACGGCTGGGATTACGTTCGCGCCGATGCGCTGCCCTGCGACGAGCGGGTGGGTCTGACCGGATCAAAGACGACGTTCCAGAACATGCTGGTCTTTCGCCGCGCACTTCACGGCGACGCAGGGCATGAGACGGTCCGGATGGTCGATCTGGATCCCGCACCGGTCGGCCCACGGCTGGGGTCCGCCGAGTCGCCCGCGGGCACCGCCCCATCGCTTGGCCCGGCTCTGGGACCGGCGAGCGGTGGCCTCGCGGCCGAGTGACGGGTCAGCCGGCCGTCCGCAGGGCGCCGGGCAGGGCGGCCGCCAAAGCGGCCAACGCGGCGTCGGTCCCGAGGCTGACTCGGATGCACCGGTCGAGCGGGGCGACACCCGGCATGCGGGCAAAGATCCCCGCCTCGATCAACCCTGCCAGCACCCGGCGGGCATAGGCCCCGTCGCGACCGCAATCGATCGTGACGAAATTGGTCGCGGATGTCAGCGGCATCAGACCATTGTCGCGTGCGGTCCGACCGACCGCGGCGCGCGCGACGACCACCAGCGACTGCACGTTGCGCAGCCAGTCCTGGTCGGCCAGCGCGGCCAGCGCCCCGGCCTGCGCCAACCGACCGACGCCGAAATGGTTGCGCACCTTGTCGAAGGCCTGCGCAAGCTCCGGTGCCGCCAGCGCATATCCGACGCGCAGGCCGGCCAGACCGTATCCCTTTGAAAATGTGCGCATCCGGATCACGCGCGGATCGTCCGGTGCAATGTTGGGCGCGGTGCCCGGTGGCGCAAGGTCGACATACGCCTCGTCCAGGATCAGCAGGCAGTCGTCGGGCAGGGCATCGATCATCGCAGTGATCGTCGCGGCGGGGTGGTGACTGCCCATCGGATTGTCGGGGTTGGCGAAATAGATCAACTTGGCGCGAGTCGCACGGGCCAACGCCAGCAGGGCCGCGGGGTCTTCATGGTCGCATCGGTAGGGCGCCTTGTGCAGCACCCCGCCAAAGCCCGCGACGTGGAAGTTGAACGTGGGATAGGCGCCGTCGCTGGTCACCACCGCGTCCCCCGGCGCGATGAAGAGCCGCACGAGAGAGCCCAACAGCCCGTCGATGCCTTCACCCACCACGATGTTTTCGAGGCGGCAGCCGTGATGGCGCGCCAGGGCGGTCCTGAGATCGAAAAGGTCGGGGTCCCCGTACATCCAGACGTCGGATGCGGCTTGGGCTATCGCTGCCACGGCGCGGGGCGACGGGCCGAACAGGCTTTCGTTCGCACCCAGCCGCGCGGCGAACGGGCGTCCCAGCCGACGCTCTTGCGTTTCAGGCCCGACGAACGGGACGGTCGAGGGCAAGGCAGCGGCCAGGGGCGTGAGTTTCGCGGTCATGGCGCGATCTGGCAGGGCGCGGGGCAGGCTGACAAGAGGAATTTCGGCACGCATGGGGTGTGGCTCGTCGTTTCCCGTCGCGCACTGGGGTCAACCCTTCAAGAACGTGCGCCGTGCCTCTTCGGCGATGGCCTGGCGCATTTCGGTCTGGGCCAGTGCGGCCATGGCGGCCTTGCGGTCGGCCGGATCGGTCAAGGTGGCGAGGTGGGCGCGCTGCAGGGCAGCCTGCTTTTTCAAGGTGATCTCTTCGGGCAGGACGCCGGCTTCGGCCATGATACGAAAGCCTGCGGCGTCACCAGCACTGACAAACGCGTCGCCGGGGCGCTCGGGCAGGGGTTGGCCTTCGCCGGCCAGACCCTGCAACTGGCCCTTGGCGCGGGCCGCGGCGATCTGGCGTTCGGCGAGGCGGTTGAGCCAGGACATCACGGATCCTCCTGCCGACAGGATGGGGGCTGTCGGCGCAAAAGGGAAGGGGGGCTTTGCGCCCCCCTCGGTGCGTGCCGCACCTCACCCCCCGCAGGATTTTTGCGCAGAGGAGAACACGGGGATCATGTGAGTTCCTTCAGGCGTTGCAGGGCGGCACTCAGTTTTGCCGCTTCATCCTCGCGCGCGTCAAGGTTGACCTTGGCCTCGTCCACCACGTCTTCGGGTGCGGAGGCGGCGAAGTTCGGGTTGTTCAGGCGGCCCTTCAGCCCGCCGATTTCCTTGGCGAGTTTGTCGAGCGTCTTTTGCAGGCGAGCCTGTTCGGCAGCGATGTCGATGATCCCGGCGAGGGGCAAGGCAAACGACGCTCCGGCGGCGGGGATGGTGATCGCGCCCTTCGGGGCCTGATCCGCGTGGGTAAGCGTGTCGATCCGGGCGAGGCGCTTGATCAGGGATTCGTTGTTGTCCCACGCCGAGCGGGCAGCCGCATCCATCGTCAGCGCCAGCATGTCGAGCTTCAATGCGACCGGCACGTGCATCTGGGCGCGGGCCGAGCGGATCTCGTCGATCAGGGTGGTGACCCAGGTCAGCTCGGCGTCGGCGGCGGCGTCGATCAGGTTCGCCCCATAGGTCGGCCAATCGGTGTGGCACAGCAGTTTGGCACGTGCCCCGGTGGTCTGCCACAACTCTTCAGTCAGGAAGGGGCTGAACGGATGCAGGAGGATCATGCATTGATCCAGAACCCAGGCCATGGTCTGGCGGGTTTCGGTTGCATCCGGGCCGTCGAACAGCGGCTTGGCAAACTCGACATACCAGTCGCACACCTTGCCCCAGATGAAGCCATAAAGCGCCGACGCGGCCTGATCGAACCGAAAATCGGCCAGGGCCGCGTCGATCTCGGCGCGGGTTTTCGCGGCCTCGCCGATGATCCATTTGTTGACGGTCGCGGTCGGGGTCGGGGCAGAGCCGGTCACGTGACCGTCCCAGACGCCGTTCATTTCGGCGAACCGGGCCGCGTTCCACAGTTTCGTGCCGAAGTTGCGGTAACCGGCGATGCGGGCAGTGTCGAGTTTCAGCGTGCCGCCCAGACTGGCCATCGCGGCGTTGCCGAACCGCAGGGCGTCGGCGCCGTATTCGTCGATCACCTCGAGCGGGTCGACGACGTTGCCGAGCGATTTCGACATCTTCTTGCCTTTGGCGTCGCGGACCAGCCCATGCAGATAGACGGTGTGAAACGGAACCTCGTTCACCACGGTCAGTTGCATCATCATCATCCGCGCGACCCAGAAAAATAGGATGTCGGCCCCGGTGACGAGGACGGAGGTGGGGAAGTATTTGGCGAGTTCCGCAGTGGGTTCGGGCCAGCCGAGGGTGCCGATAGGCCAGAGTCCGGAGGAAAACCAGGTGTCGAGCACGTCGGGGTCGCGCCAGACCGGGTAGGTCAACCGGGTGGGGTCCTGCGTGACGGCGTAGTCGGCAAGCGAGGCCGCCAGCGCCTCGACTGCGGCCTGCCGATCGTCGACCTGGATGATGCGGGCGGCGCTCAGCGGGTGGGGCAGGGCCGCAAGATTGTCGCGGAAACGATCGGTCACCGCAGACGGATCGGCGGCGCAATAGTGATTTGCCTCGCGGTCGATGTGGCCGCCGTCGCCGAGGATGCGCAGCAATTCGACCTCGTCCAGCGCGTTGTCGCCTTCGTCGTCGGTAAAATCGGCGGCATCAAAGGCAAGACCATACCAGACCGGGATCTGGTGGCCCCACCACAGCTGGCGCGAAATGCACCATGGTTCGATGTTTTCCAGCCAGTGGTAATAGGTCTTCTCTCCCGAAGGCGGGATGATCTTCGTGCGGCCCGAGCGCACCGCCTCCAGCGCAGGCTCCACGATCTGCGCGGTATCGACGAACCACTGATCTGTCAGCATCGGCTCAATCACGACCTTCGAGCGGTCGCCGAAGGGCTGCATGATCTTCTTTGCCTCGACCACCGGCTCCAGCGTCAGATGCTCGCTGCCGGTGTCCTCGTCCAGTGATTTCACCAGCGTGGTGACGGCAAGACCCGCCGCGGTGATGTCGGCGACGACCTGTTTGCGCGCCTCGAACCGGTCGAGGCCGCGGTACTTTTCGGGGACGAGGTTCAGGCTGTCGACCTCTGCCCCGGTCGTTGGCGATCCGGCGGCGATCTCGCGCGCGCGCTGCACGGCCTCGGCATAAGGCGCACCGTCGGCACGCATGGCGCCGCGCATGTCCATCAGCCGGTAGCACGGCAGATTGGCGCGCTTAGCCACGGCATAGTCGTTGAAGTCGTGCGCGCCGGTGATCTTGACCGCGCCCGAACCGAACGCAGGATCGGGGTAATCGTCGGTGATGATCGGGATCAGGCGGTCGCACAGCGGAAGATGCACGAACTTGCCGACGATTGGCGCATAGCGGTCATCCGTCGGATGAACCGCGACCGCCCCGTCGCCCAGCATTGTTTCCGGTCGCGTCGTGGCGATGCTGATGTAATCGCGGGTTTCGCGGAACGTGACCGCGCCATCGGCGTCCCGCTCGACGTAGTCATAGGTTTCGCCGCCCGCCAGGCGGTATTTGAAGTGCCACATGTGGCCTGGGACTTCGATGTTCTCGACCTCGAGATCCGAGATCGCGGTCTCGAAATGCGGGTCCCAGTTGACCAGACGCTTGCCGCGATAGATCAGGCCCTTGTTGTAAAGATCCACAAATACCTTGATCACCGCATCGTGGAAATTGCCCTCTTCACCCGCAGGGGCACCCGGTGCACCCGACATCGTGAACGCCTCGCGCGACCAGTCGCACGACGCGCCGAGGCGTTTGAGCTGGCTGATGATCGTGCAGCGCGACGCCCGCTTTTGCTGCCAGACGCGCGCGGTGAATGCGTCGCGCCCCATCTCGCGGCGGGTCTGGTTGCCCTCGCGGGCCATCTCGCGCTCGGTCACCATCTGCGTCGCGATGCCGGCGTGATCGGTGCCGACCTGCCACAGGGTGTCGTGCCCCTGCATGCGGTGCCAGCGCACCAGAATGTCCTGAAGGGTGTTGTTGAACGCGTGGCCGATGTGCAGGCTGCCCGTGACGTTCGGAGGCGGGATCATGATGGAAAACGCAGGCGCGCCGGGTCGGGCGTTGGCCCCCGCGACAAAGGCGCCCGAGGCATCCCACAGGGCCGAAATGCGGGCTTCGGCCTCGGCGGCGTTGAAGGTCTTTTCCATCGGCATGTGACGTATCCCTTGCGCTTTGGCGGGGTTCTAGCCTGCCGGTGCGACAAGGGAAAGCGTCAGATCAAACCGTCAAATCACAGGGCGACCGCCAAGAGCCTGGGCGAACATCAGCACCACCAGCAGCGCGTAGGCCGCTGCCGCGACAAGGACGGCAAGCGTGGCCTGCGGACCCGGCAACAGCCGGCTGGCAACCCAGCCTGCCACAGGCACCGCGTGCAAGGCATGGGTCGCCATGAAATGGGGTGCGCGCAGGTCGCCCACCTCGCGCGACCAGCCGAGAACCGCTAGGCGCGCGCCCGTGATCGGCGTGCCGACGTGATGCGACAGCGCCGCCGCCATCGTCGATGCGACCGGAATGGTCAGCACGCAGGTCAGCACCAGACCGAGTGCGATCGACAGTTGCAAGGCCGGGGCGAGGCCGGTGCCCGCGTTGAACCAGATGCCGATGCCCATGACGAGGGTGGCCGACGTCAGCACGACCGCCGCCAGACCCATTAACCCGTAGGCCGTGTTCCAGAACGGGCTGCCGATGTTGAAATGCGACGCGGTCCCCAGCGCGGCGGCCCCGCCGATCCAGATGACCTCGGCCACGATGCAAACGCTTACCGCCGCCACATACCCGCCCCACAGCGGCGACGCGCGCCAGTCAGCAGGCAGATAGCGGGCAAAGAACGCCAGCGTGCCAGTGTAGATGGCCAGCGCGATCAGAAATTTCAACGGTTTGAGCCAGGTCGAGTCGCCGTCGAACATCCGGTTGTCCAGGGCCATGGCGCACAGGACGGGCGCTGTCGACAAGGCGAGGCACAGCGTCAGCGTGGCAAAGGCCGGGGCGTCCGCCCAAAGACGGGACAGGCCGACCATGTCGGCCGTGGCGAGGGTCGGGGTCATGCCAAGCTCCGTGGACCAGTGACGGATAGACGCAGGATCGAAAACGCCAGAAATCCCGCCGGTCCGAACAGGAACGTCAGCGCGAGGCAAGGCAGGACCAGGCCGTGGTGGATCGACCCGGCCCGCGCGGTGCGGGTGATCCAGGCGCCGATGAACAGATCGAAGGCGAGGAAGTGGATCCAGCCC
>JANNNU010000157.1:0-1755 GCA_031398695.1 Paracoccaceae bacterium
CCGCCAGCGGCGAGCTTGGAATAACCGCCAAATGCACGTAGACCGCGCCGATCATGGTGCAGATCAGCAGTCCGGCACCGATCCACGCGGTCCGGGCCGAGAGAAGCAGAAAGGCCGAGCCGACCTCGATGATCCCGGTCACATATCTGAACCACTGTCCAACACCGATCTGGCCGAACAGGTCCACCATTTGCTGCACCCCGACGAGTTTCGAGGTTCCCGCCGCGCCGAACGCCAGGATCAGCAGTCCCTGAAGGCCCCAGGCAATTCGGTTGCGCCAGACCATGGCCGGGGTCCTGCCGGTCGGTTGAAACTGCGTTGCCATAACGTGTCTCTCCTTTCTGTTCGGGGTGTGCGATGACGTTCCGGCGCCGATTGTGGTGGCGCCGCCCTTCCTTATCCGTGCTCCGCCGAAAGCCTTGCCGACGGCAGTTCGTCTTTTACGAGGCGTCCGTCCTCCATCGTGAGGATGCGGTCGGCCAGATCGAGGATGCGCGGGTCGTGGGTCACCATCAGCGTTGTGGTGCCACGGACCCGCCCGAGGCCCTTGAGCATGGTGACCACCTGCATCCCGCTTTCCTTGTCGAGGGCAGCGGTCGGTTCGTCTGCGAAAATGATCTCGGGATTCCCGACCAGGGCCCGGGCAACGGCCACGCGCTGCTTCTGCCCGCCCGACAGGTTGCCTGGGTAGTAATCGATCCGGTTACCGAGGCCCACGAGCTCCAGCAGGTGCGCGGCGGCATCGTTGGCTGCGCGGTCGTCCTGACCGTTGTGCACCTCGACACCCATCAGCACGTTCTGCCGCGCGGTCAGGCTGCTGTGAAGGTTGTGTGCCTGGAAGATGAACCCCATGCGCTGGCGCAGCGCCACCAGCGACCGCTGATCGGCATCGTTCAACTCCTGGCCCAGGACCATCGCGCTGCCCTCCTGCACGTCGCGAAGGCATCCGATCAGTGTGAGGAGGGTGGTCTTTCCCGATCCAGACGCCCCCACCAGAACGGTCAGTGAGCCTCGCTCGATCGTCAGGTCGATATCGAACAGCGCCTGCTTTTTAGCCTCTCCCATGCCGAACCAGTGATTTAGCCCGGCAATACGAATGGGCGCGTCATCAGTCTGCATCGTACGTTCAGCGCCGACGCCCTCTTCCATAGCATCGTCACGCATCAGAACAGGTCCGCCGGATCGGCGCGCGCCAGGCGGCGCGTTGCAATGGTGCCTGAGACCATGCTCATTGCGATGGTGCCGAACAGCACAGCGAGCGCGCGGCCAGCACTCATCTCGACTGGCAGGCCTGCTTGCGCGGTGACCAGCGCATAGAGACCCATCGAGATCAGCAAACCTGGAATGAAGCCCAAAACTGCCAGGATCACCGCCTCCTCGAACACGATGCCAAGGAAGAACCGCTGCCGATATCCAATCGCCTTGAAGGTGGCATACTCGCGGATGTGGTCGGCGACGTCGGTAGATAGAACCTGGTAGATGATGATGATGCCGACCAGCACCCCGATCACCACGCCGAACCCGAAGATCAGGCCCACAGGTTTCTGCGTGGTCTGGAAGGTCTGGTCCTTGTCGACAGCCGCCGGAATGTCGCGCACCTGGGTGTCCCAACCGGGCAGCACTGCACGGAGCGCGGCAGCGACCTGGGCCACATCCGAGCTCTCCTCGACCTTGACCGCAATATGATCCGCAGCCCCGGCCTCGCGGTTTGGAAAGAGGTTGAAGAACGTCTGGTCCGACGCCACGATGTAGCCG
>JANNNU010000213.1:0-16670 GCA_031398695.1 Paracoccaceae bacterium
CCCGCGTATCGACGGCTCCATCGCGCTGCTGCGCGCATTGCGGGCAAAAGGCGTGCCGGTCTTCGCGCTGTCGAACATCGGGGGTGACGTGTTCGACCACGCACGGACACGGCTTGAGTTTCTGGCCGAATTCGACCGCGCGTATGTGTCGGGCACCCTGGGGGTCAGCAAACCCGACCCGCGCATCTATGCCATCGTCGAGCAGGACTGCGGCCTGCCGCCTGCGTCCCTGCTGTTCACAGATGACCGCGCCGACAACATCGCCGCCGCGGCCAGGCGCGGATGGCGCACGCATCAGTTCGAAAGCTGGCAAGGCTGGGCGCGGCGTCTGGTGGCCGAGGGCTTGCTGACCGAAGCGGAGGCCGGCCTGTGATCATCGGACCGGAGGCCGAAAAGCATCTGTCCTGGACCGGCCTTGTCGCAGCGCTGGAGGCAGGGCATCGCCTGCCGCGCGCCGAGATTGCCGACATCCTGCTGGCTCGCGGCGACGACCGCCTGCTGGACCGGGCCGCCTGGATCGACGGTCTGGGCTCTCTGGTCAAGATCGCCACCATCGTCCCGCGCAACGCCGCGCGCGGCACGCCGACCGTTAATGGCGCGGTCGTGTTGTTCGATGACGACGACGGCACCGTACGGGCGATGCTGGATTTTCACCTGGTGACCAAGTGGAAGACCGCCGCTGACAGTCTGCTGTCAGCCAGCCGTCTGGCGCGTAAAGACAGCCGCGACATTCTGCTGATCGGCGCGGGGACTGTGGCCCGGTCGATGGTGGACGCCTACCGCAGCGTGTTCCCCGATGCGCGGTTTACAGTCTGGTCGCGCACCGCTGCGCGTGCCGCCGCGATGGGTCTGCCGGTGGCCGATGATCTGGAAACTGCCGTGCGGGGGGCCGACATCATCTGCACGGCCACGATGGCGCGCGACCCCCTGATCAAGGGCGCATGGCTGCAACCCGGCCAACACCTTGATCTGATCGGGGCCTACACGCCGCAGATGCGCGAGGTGGACGACACAGCGATGGCCCGCGCGCGGGTGTTCGTCGATTCCCGCGCCACCACCCTGCACCACATCGGCGACCTGATGGCCCCACTGGCGTCGGGCGCGATCCGCGAGTCGGACGTTCTGGCGGATTTCTATGACGATGCATCGACCTTTGCCCGCCGGACTTCGGACGAGATCACAATCGCCAAGAATGGCGGCGGCGCGCATCTGGATTTGATGACGGCGACCTACATCGCGCAGCAGATGGCGAACGCCCGATCCACCTGACCAGACCACGGCACCGTGACCAAAAGGCCGAAGGAGCGGCGCAGGCCGCCGCCCCTTCGGGATTTACAACGTGCCCTTCGCCAGTTCGCTGGCGATGTGGTCCGCCTGACGGATCGCCAACGCCACGATGGTCAGCGTCGGGTTTTCCGCAGCCCCGGTGGTGAACTGGCTGCCGTCCGACACGAATAGGTTCGCGATGTCGTGCGTCTGACCCCATTTGTTGACCACGCCATCGCGCGGATTTTCCGACATCCGGTTGGTGCCGAGGTTGTGGGTCGACGGATAGGGCGGCGTCGGAAACACGCGGGTCGCCCCAACCGCCTTGTAGACCGAGATGCCCTGCTGATAGGCGTGATTGCGCATCGCCACATCGTTCGGATGGTCGGTGAAATGCACGTTCGGCGAGGGCAGGCCGAACTGGTCGGGCTGGTCCTTGTTGACAGTGATGCGGTTGGTTTCCTGCGGCATGTCCTCCCCCACGATCCACATGCCGGCCATGTTCTCGTAGGAATCGAGCGCCGTGGTGAATTCGCGACCCCAGCCACCCGGATCGAGAAAGGCCGCCATGAACGGCAGACCCAGCGCCAGCGTTTCCAACTCATACCCGCCGACGAAACCGCGCGACGGGTCGTGTCTGGCCTCGTCCTGGATGATGCCCGCCATGGTTGTGCCGCGCCACATCTTCACCGGGCGGTCGAACACGCCATAGACCGAGCCCGTCACGTGCCGCATGTAGTTGCGGCCGACCTGGCCCGACGAATTGGCCAGCCCATCGGGGAACATGGCGGACGCGGAGTTCAGCAGCAGGCGCGGGCTTTCGATCGTGTTGCCCGCGACGCAGACGATGCGCGCAAGCTGGGTCTGTTCCTTGCCGTCGGCATCGAAATAGACCACGCCGGTGACCTTGCCCGCGTCATCGTGCAGGATGCGGGCGACGTGGGCGCGCTCGCGGACTTCCAGGTTGCCGGTCGCCTCGCCCTCGGGGATTTCGGTGTAGGCGGTGGACCATTTCGCGCCCCACTTGCAGCCCTGAAAGCAGAAGCCGGTCTGCTGGCACGGGATGCGGTCGCCGTCGTCACGGGTCTGGATCGCCATGCGGCCGGTGTGGACTTCCTTGTAGCCCACCGCGCGCGCGCCCTTTTCCAGCACCTTGTAGTTGTTGTTGCCCGGCAGGCCCGGACGGTCGCCGGTGCGGGTCACGCCCATCTTGGCTTCGGCCAGATCATACCACGGCGCCATCTCCGCGCCGTCGATCGGCCAGTCGAGCAGGTTGGCCCCGTCCACCCGGCCATAGTTGGTCAGCGCCTTCCATTCGTGGTCCTGAAACCGCAGCGAGGCACCGGCCCAGTGCGTGGTGGTGCCACCCACGGCCTTGACGATCCACGCGGGCAGGCCGCTGAAATCGCGGGCCACGCGCCAGTCGCCGCTGGTTGTGCGTTTGTCCAGCCAGGCAAGCTGGCCGAACGATTCCCATTCGTCGTTCACATAGTCTTCGGGCAGATAGCGCCCGCCCGCCTCCAGCGCCACGACCTTGACGCCCTTTTGCGCCAGCTCGTTCGCCAGCGTGCCACCGCCTGCGCCGGTGCCGATGATGACAACGACCGAGTTGTCCGTCAGTTCGAATTTCGCAACCATGGCCTTGCCCTCCCTTACAACCAGTTGATGTCGTCAAAGCCGCGGTCGACGTAGCCGCCCTGACTGAATGACTCGCCCTCGTAGCCAAAGAGCGGCCAGACGGCTTTCTGGTTGTAAAGGCCGGTCACCAGACCACCCCGGATGCGCTGAAAGAAGGCGCTTTGTTCCATGCCGCGCAGCACGTCCACGCGGTCCCGTTCCCAGCCCATCGCCAGATAGTTGGCGTGGCCCTTGCCCTGTGCGGCACCGTCCAGCGCCGCAACACCGGCCTCGATGTCGGCGGCGGTTTCGGCGGTGTCATAGCCCTTGACGGCGATTACGTAGAACTCGGTCGGCACATGGTCGTGCGGATAAATGTCGCGCGCCATCTGCACCAGCGTCGCCATGGGTTCCGGCTTCAGCGCCGTCACCTCGGTCGCCCATGCGGCATCGGGCGCCGACACGAAGCCGGCACCGACCATGAATGTTGCCCCTGCCGCGATTGAACGCTGCAAAAGCTGGCGGCGGTTGAGCCCCCGCTTTTCCTGATGTGTCATAAGTCTCCTCCCTTGGTTCAGCCTTGGATAACCGCCCCCTCCCAGAGGCGGTGCTGCGGTCACAGATAGCGACCGCCACGTCTCAGGACCTCGATCTGATAGCCATCGGGGTCCGCAATGAAGAAAAACCGGGCGATGACCGTGCCCGCAGGAGCGAAATCGACCAGCTTGCGCGGCGCGAGCCCTGCGGCCGTCAGACGCGCATGTTCCGCATCGACATCCGCCACCGAGAACGCGAGGTGGCCGTATCCGTCACCGATGGTGTAGGGCTCGGTGCGGCCCTTGTTCACCGTCAGCTCTAGCTCGAAACCGGACTCCGGGTTCGACATGTAGACCAGAGTGAAGCTGTCGAAATCCAGCCGTTCCGCGACCTTCAGGCCGAACGCGGCGTCATAGAATGCGACGGACCGCGCCTCGTCCAGAACGCGGATCATCGAATGTATCGCCTTGGCCATCAGCCCTCCCAAGCCGTTTTTCCTTGCGGGTTCTGGAAAAAGGGTGCGACGGATCGACTCGGCGCGGGTAGTAACCGATTACTACCGACTCGGATTTTCACCGAAATGTGACCTGTCCTGCGGGCCGGGCACCCTACTCTGCCGCGATCGAAACCGGGCCCATGCGATCGAGATAGATCAGGCAGGTGCAGCGCAGCACGGACGAGAAATTGGCCGACTCGCCGTGCAGTTCCAAGACCTCGGAATGCAGTTTCGAGGTGAAGGCGGGCGTGGTCATCCCCTCGCTTGCCGCTATTTCGTCCAGGATCTGCCAGAACGAGTTTTCAAGCCGGATCGACGTGCTTTGCCCGTTAAGACGCAGCCGCCGCGTGGTCAGCGCATAGCGATGCGGTTCTTGTTCCGAATAGATGCGACACATGACGTCCTCCCTCGACTCCGTCCCGATTGGCCTTTCACGGTGTCGGGCCTAGTGGCGCAGGTCAAGTAATATTGTTGCGCACCCAATTCCTTGCGCGCCGTGTCAAGGCACATTAGCGGCCGCGGTTCGATAGATCGGGAATGTAAGACTTGGTCGGAGCGAGAGGATTCGAACCTCCGACCCCCTGCTCCCGAAGCAGGTGCGCTACCAGACTGCGCTACGCTCCGACCGTGGTGGCGGGTTACCGTGTCACCCGGCGGTTTGCAAGGGCCCACTATTCGCGCGCGCGCCTGCGATCGAACAATCGCATCAACAGGCTGATCCGCGGAAAGGCCCCGGTTTCGAAGCGCGACCGGTTTTCCAGCACCGGGCGGTTGTCGGAGACCAGCGGTTTGCCTTCGCGCATCACGATGTAGATGCCCGACGCGATGATGATGCCGGTACCGACCACGGTCCACAGATCGAGCCGTTCCGAAAAGAACAGCCAGCCATAGACCGCCGCCCACAGGATCTGGCTGTATTGCATCGGCGCCACGATGATCGCAGGGGCCGTGCGGTAGGCGGCGATGATCAGAAGGCCGGCGATCAGGCTCATCGCCGCCATCGCCGCCAGCAGGCCCAGATGGGTTCCGGGCATCGGCAGATAGACGAAAGGCATCGCCATCCCCGCCACCACGAAGTTCGCCACCATCGGATATAGCATCAGCAGGATCGGCCGCTCGTCCGACCCGATCTTGCGGATGATCACCGATGTCAGCGCGCCGGTCACCGCTGCCGTCAGCGCCGCCAGATGACCCAGCCCAAGGTCGACGTCGCCGGGCCGCAGCACCACGATCACGCCCAGCAGACCCACGACGATCGCAACGCCACGGTGCAGGCCCACCTTCTCGCCCAGGATCGGGATGGCCAGCAAGGTGATCAGGATCGGCATGGCGAAAAAGATCGCATAGCACTGCGCCAGCGGCAGGACCGAAAACGCGTAAAATCCCGCGACCCCCGACGTGACCGCCGAAATCGCCCGCACGCCGGTCCACCACGGATGCTTGGGCAACAGGTTGCCATCGGTCCGGTCGCCCATCAGCATCATGGTGACCAGCGGAAAGGTCAGCAGTCCGGAAAAGAAGATGGTCTGGAACGGCGAATAACTTTCACCCAGAAACTTCACCACCACGTCATGCGTGGCATAGACGCCGAATGCCGCAAGCGAGAGCATCGCTCCGCGCAGGTTAGTAGAATTCACGGCCATGTCGGGATAACCATTGGTCAGGGGAACCCCCGGTATCGCGCCTAATCGTCGCAGGTGCAAGGCCGGGCGGGAGTTAAAAGGGACTCAGGCTATGCGATCCTGCCGGGTTACAATCACCACCCCGGCCGCGACGATGATCACGACGCCCAGCACGGCGCGCAGGCTCATCACCTCGCCGAACAGCAGCGCGCCAAGCAGGGCGGCCCACAGGATCTGGCTGTATTGCATCGGTGCCACCACGATGCCCGGCGCGCTGCGATAGGCGGCGATGATCAGCAGGTAACCCAGATACGACACCACGGCCATCCCCGCCGTCAACGCAAGGTCGGCCCCCGGCATCGGCACATAGACCAACGGCAGGACCAGCCCCGCGACGGCAAACTGAGTCAGCACCGGATAAAGCTGCAACACGACGGGGCGTTCGGCGTTGCGGGTCTTGCGGATGATGACATAGTTCGCCGACCCGACGATGGCCCCGACCAGCGCCGCCAGATGCCCCCATTGCAGGCTGGCGGTCACGGGGTCCAGCGCCACCACCACCCCGCCCAGCCCCGCCAGGATCGCCAGCCCGCGTGGCAGGTCGATCGTCTCGCCCATCACCGGAATGGACAGTACGGCAATGAAGATCGGCATGGTGAAGAAGATCGCATAGGCCTGCGCCAGCGGCAGCACCGAAAACGCGTAGGTTCCAAGGATGCCGTTGATCAGAACCACCCCGCAGCGCAGCGCCATCAGCCCCGGCCTGCGCGGGCGCAGGCCTGCCCCAGTTGGGTCGGCGATCGCGTGAACCGCCAGAACCGGAAGAGTCATCAGCGCGACGAAGAAGATGATCTGGAACGGGCTGTAATCCGCGCCCAGAAACTTGATCGACACATCGACGCAGGCGAAAAGGGCAAACGCCGCCAGCCCCAGCGCCGCCCCGGTCAGATTTGACGGCGCAGCGGCCACTTACAGGCTGGCGTCCAGCGCCGCGATGACTGCGTCGCCCATCTGGCTGGTCGAAACCGGCACGCCGCCCTCGGGGCCCATCAGATCGGCGGTGCGCACGCCATCGGCCAGCACTGTTTCGACCGCCTTTTCCACCCGCGTTGCCTCGGCGCCCATGTCGAACGAATAGCGCAGCGCCATGGCGAACGACAGGATGCAGGCGATCGGGTTGGCCTTGCCTTGCCCGGCAATGTCTGGGGCCGATCCATGCACCGGCTCGTACAGCGCCTTTGGCCGCCCATTGGCCGCCGGTAACCCCAGACTGGCCGACGGCAGCATTCCGAGGCTGCCGGTCAGCATTGCCGCCATGTCCGACAGCATGTCGCCGAACAGGTTGTCGGTCACGATCACGTCGAACTGCTTCGGCCAGCGGCACAGCTGCATCGCGCCGGCATCGGCATACATGTGGGTCAACGCGACGTCGGGATATTCCTTGTCATGGATTTCCTGCACCACCTCTCGCCACAGCACGCCCGATTCCATCACGTTGGCCTTCTCCATCGAGCAGACCTTGTTGCCCCGCCGCCGGGCGAGTTCAAACGCCGACCGCGCCACGCGGGCGATCTCGGATTCGGTGTACCGCTGCGTGTTGATGCCGACCCGCTCGTTGCCTTCGACGAAAATCCCGCGCGGCTCGCCGAAATAGACGCCGCTGGTCAGCTCGCGCACGATGACGATATCCAGCCCCGCGACCACATCTCGCTTCAGGCTCGAGAAATCCGCCAAGGCGTCAAAACACTGCGCCGGGCGCAGGTTGGAAAACAGGTCCATCTCCTTGCGCAGCCGCAGCAGGCCCCGCTCGGGCTTCAGACTGAAATCGAGCGTGTCGTATTGCGGACCGCCCACGGCGCCCAGCAGAACCGCGTCCACCTCCTGGGCCTTGGCCATCGTCGCATCGGTCAGCGGGGTGCCATGCGCGGCATAGGCGCAACCACCCACCAGATCCTCGGTTACGTCGAAGGTGACACCGCGCTTTGCGCCGAACCAGCCGATGATCTTTTTGACTTCGGCCATGACTTCCGGCCCGATGCCGTCGCCTGCGAGGATGAGGAGGGATGGATTGGCCATGTGGCAGGCTCCTGAAAAGGTGTGCCTGCGACCTAGCCAATGCCCTGCGCAGGGTCAAGCTCCAGCCGGTCTGTGGCAGCCCGGTCTATGGCAGCGCCAGATCGACCCAGACCGGGCGATGCCGCGACGCGGCCGCCAGAACGGCGGCAAAGGGGTCATCATCGGGTGGCCACAGCACCCCGGACTGCACGACCCGCAACCCGGCGGACGGCAGGACGACCTCGACCCGCAGCCCGCCAAAGTCGTAAAGCGCGGTATCGAGCGCGGGATCGCCCGGTTGCCCCGGCTCGGTGCGTCCATGCGTCCCGCGGGGGGCCGGATCCTGCAACTGCGGATGATCGAACAGGCCTGCCATGGCCCCCCGCACCCCGTCGCCCGCCAGCGGGTCGAGGTTAGACTGCCCGATCACCACGAAATGCCCGGTCGGCGGCACCCACGGCAGATCGCCCGCGAGCAGTCGCAGCCAGAAGGCCGCCTCGTCGTGATTGCGCTTGCCGTTGCGGTCTTCGGGGCCGTCGAACACCGGGGGCGTCGCATACCAGCACAGCAGCCGGATCACCCCGCCGGGCACCTGCACCGGAACCTCCCAATGGCCCGACGTCGACAACCGCTGCGCCGCGCGCACCGCGGGCGTCATGTCCGTGGGCAGCATCGCCCCCGGCAGATCCGCCCACAGCAACCCGCTGAAGTCGCGCGCATCCGGCCCGAACGGATGGCGCGACAGCACCGCCATCCCCGCCTGACCGGCAAACCGCCCAAATCCCATCGCATCGCGCGGCTCGCCCAGCCGCCCGTTGCCGTCCAGATCAAGGCCTGTCGCGACCCCGGTGTTCCCGCGCAGCGCCATCACGTGGACATACCCCGCCCGTGCCGCCAGCGCCCCGGCCGCGCGGGCGCGCAGATCATAGTCGATCCCGGTCAGCAAAATCACATCGGCATCGAGCCTGGCCAGAACCGACACCACAGCCTCGACCGCGGGATCCTCGCCGGATGCGATATCGCGCACCAGCAACCCCGGCCCCGCGCGAGTCAGTTCGACGTTGTAGGTGGCGATCCGCAGCGGGTCGGCCCGCGCCGATATGGCCTGCGACAGGGTCAACAGAAGGATAATCAGGCAGGAAGGTATGGCCCGTCGGACAAGTTGCCTTCGCGGCGCTTGTCGCGGATCATACCCGCGATGCGCCCCATCGCGATGCCGCGCATGAACAAAGAGGCGGGAAGAAAGGCCCATGCGGTCATCGTCCAGATCAGGGTTTGCGACGAATTCATCTGCAGGGGAACGAAACCGGTCGAAGACAGGCTCACCACCGCCGGGATCAAGAATGGCAGCAGAAACCCTAATGCAATGTTAATCCGCGCGTCCCGGTTCAGCCGGTCGACCACGTCGCCGCCTGCCGATGGCTCGAACGTGGGCAGGTTGACCCAGACGTTGAACGGCGCACCCGCGCGGGGCCAAGCCCCAGCCCGCAACATCAGCACGAACACTGCCAGCGAGATCAATGACGTCAGATACGCCATCCCCGCCGCCGTCCGCACGGCATAGACCTGCGCCGAGTTCGAGACGTCGGCCATCATCAGCCGCGCCAGCCGCACCGGGCTGTACGGAAAATCCATCGCCGCGCCGATCAGCGCGCCTACCGCTTCGACCAGCTGGGTCAGGGTTGTCGGCTCGACACGGCCGCGCTCGATGATCGACAGCAGCAGGACAGTGGCAAACAGCATCAAAAAGCGCAGGCGATTGAACGGCTTGGCGTCGCGAAACTCGACGAGGCCGGGGTAGATCGCATTGTATTCGACAAAGGTCAGGGTTGCGGCAAAGATTGCGACGAGACAGACCATTTGCTGGGTATCGGTCGTCACATCGACGAGCACGATTGACGGAATGACAATCATTAAGGCGACCAGAAATGCGCGCCCTAGCGCGCCCACGATGCGGGACACCACTGCCTTGCCACCCTCGATCCGGTCGGGCCCGATGCGTTGCCGGGCCCTTGTTCCGATGAAATTCGCCACATTGTGGCAGACTGCCTCAATCTTGCCCAAATTGTGCCTTCTTTCGCCATGTCCCGCAATCAGTTGGTTAACATGACGTAATCTTTGTGGCGATTTCGCGGAAAATATGTCGCAGGATTGCATCAAAGGCGCGTCGAAAAAAAGCCGCCCTAGAGGGCGGCCCTACATCTTGCGGTTGTAAAGACTTTAGGCCCAAGGCCTCAAGGTTGCAACTCTGGCTTCGTAGCTGTTGATCGCGGCGGCCTTTTCCAAGGTCAATCCGATGTCGTCCAACCCGTTGATCAGGCAATGCTTGCGATGTGGATCGATGTCGAAGGCATAGGTGGTGCCATCTGAACTGGTCACGGTCTGCGCCGCCAGATCGACCGTCATCCGCGCGTTGGCGCCCCGGCGGGCGTCGGCCATCAGCGCCTCGACCGCCGCGGGGGGCAGCACCACCGGCAAGATGCCGTTCTTGAAACAGTTGTTGTAGAAGATGTCGGCGAAACTGGTCGAGATCACGCAACGGATGCCAAAATCGAGCAAGGCCCAGGGCGCGTGTTCGCGGCTGGACCCGCAGCCGAAGTTATCGCCCGCCACGATGATCTCGGCGCTGCGATAGGCCGGCTGATTCAGCACGAAGTCCGGAATTTCCGCCCCGGCCTGCGTGTATCGCATCTCGTCGAACAGGTTCTTGCCCAGCCCGGTGCGGGCGATGGTTTTCAGGAACTGCTTGGGGATGATCATGTCGGTGTCGATGTTGACCAAAGGCATCGGGGCGGCGATGCCGGTCAGGGTGGTGAAGGGCTGCATCAGGAAAACCTCGCTAAAGGCAGGAAACCGCACGGAACCCCGGCGGCCGGATCGGGTTGACCAGCGGCACACGAAGGAGAAATCGCATGGCGCTTCGCAACGGATCGAAGGTGGAGTGGGACTGGGGCAAGGGCACGGCGACGGGCAAGATTGTCGAGACGTTCCACCGCAAGGTGACGCTGACCTTGAAAGGGGCCGAAGTCACCCGCAACGCGACCGACGAGGACCCGGCCTATCGCATCGCGCAGGACGACGGTGACGAGGTGCTGAAATCGTCCAGCGAACTCCGCAAGGGCTGATCCGGCGCGCGTCATGCCGGTTCGCCCATCATCTCCCGCACGTCCGTCAGCCGCCCGGTGATCGCCGCCGCCGCCGCCATGGCGGGTGACAGCAGGTGGGTGCGGCCGCCGCGGCCCTGACGGCCTTCGAAGTTGCGGTTGCTGGTTGCGGCGCAGCGTTCGCCGGGCTGCAACTGGTCGGGATTCATCGCGAGGCACATGGAACACCCCGCAAGACGCCATTCGAACCCGGCGTCAATGAAGATCTGCGCCAGACCTTCTTCTTCAGCTTGCGCGCGCACCAGACCTGATCCCGGCACCACCATAGCGCGCAGCCCGTCTTTCTTTTTCTTGCCCTTCAGGATCGCCGCCGCCGCACGCAGATCCTCGATCCGGCCGTTGGTGCAGGACCCGATGAACACCGTGTCGATGGTGATCTCGGACAGTTTCTGCCCCGGCTGCAGACCCATGTAATCCAGCGCGCGCTGCACCGCCTCGACCTTGCCGCCGGTAAAGTCCGACGGGCTGGGCACGGTGCCGGTGATCGGCAGCACATCCTCGGGCGAGGTGCCCCAGGTGACGACCGGGGCAATATCCTCGCCCTTGAGCGTCACGATCTTGTCGAAATGCGCGCCCTCGTCGGTGTAGAGCGTCTTCCAGTAGGCCAGCGCCGCCTCCCACGCCGCGCCCTTGGGCGCATGGGGACGGCCCATGCAGTAGGCAAAGGTTTTCTCGTCGGGTGCGATCAGCCCGGCCCGCGCGCCGCCTTCGATCGCCATGTTGCAGACGGTCATCCGGCCTTCCATCGAGAGTTCGCGGATCGCCTGCCCGCAGTACTCGATGACATAGCCGGTGCCGCCCGCCGTGCCGGTTTCGCCGATCACCGACAGCGTGATGTCCTTGGCGGTCACACCGGGGCGCAAGCTGCCGGTGATTTCGACCTTCATGTTCTTGGCCTTGCGCTGGATCAGCGTCTGGGTGGCCAGCACATGTTCGACCTCTGACGTGCCGATCCCGTGCGCCAGCGAGCCGAAGGCGCCGTGTGTGGCGGTATGCGAATCGCCACAAACCACCGTCATTCCCGGCAGGGTCCAGCCCTGTTCTGGCCCGACGATATGCACGATGCCCTGCCGGACATCGGACACGGGGTAATAGTTGATCCCGAAATCGCGTGCGTTCTTGTCCAGTGCCGCGACCTGAATGCGGCTGTCTTCGGTCATCGTCGCGGCATTGGCTCGGTCCAGCGTGGTTGGCACGTTGTGATCCGGCACTGCGATGGTCTTCAGCGGCGCGCGCACCGTGCGCCCGGTAATCCGCAGCCCTTCAAAGGCTTGCGGGCTGGTCACTTCATGCACCAGATGGCGGTCGATATACAGCAGACAGGTGCCGTCTTCGGCCTGATGGACGACGTGGTCGTCCCAGATCTTGTCGTAAAGCGTGCGAGCGGTCATGGCTCTTCCTCGGCTAGCAGAATGGGGAATGACGAAAAGACACGCAGCCGTCAGCCGCGCGCGAGGACCGAACGGAACGCACCGTAAAAGCGCTGCGGCAACCGATCATGATCGGTGATGTTGAAAAACCGGTTCATCCCGGGTTCATAGCTGCGATTCGCTTGTCAGACAAGAACAGTCCCCATGGCCAGACCACACAGCAGCATGACAGGGCGGGGCATGCGGCCCCGCCGGAAGGCTCTAGTACCGTGCGAACAGACCCGCCGCGATTTCGCGTTCGCGGTGTTCAAGGTCGTAAAGGCTGACTGAAGCGTTCAGATAGGCCAGTTCACGTTCGGCGCGGCTGGCCGGACGGCGGAAGATGGAACGAAGTAGCGACATGATGATCTTTCGTGTTGGCCTCCCTGCCGATAAAAATGCTGCATCGTGGCATGAAATGTAAGATGCCGGTGCAGAAACCCGCTATGTGCATGCCGCATGCCGCCCACCAATCACCGCCCGCGCTTCGCGCTTGCGCAACACCCCGCCAGCCCCTATACGCCCTGCTTCCCCTGTCATTGAGATTCCACAATCCCGGTGCTAGACTTTGGAAAAGGCCCTGCGCCGGGGCTCTATCGGTGCTGTTTTGGAGGACGATGTCCTGTCTCATTCAGACCCTGCGACCGGACTGCCGGTCGGCCCCCGGGCGGCGCGCTTGACGCCCTCCCCCGGTTCCATCGTAACCGCCCCCTACACCGCCGACGATGTGTTGCGCCTTGTGCTGGCCTCTTTGGATGACGACAAGGCCGAAGAGGTCGTACAGATCGACCTGCGCGGGCGGTCGGACGTGGCCGATTACATGATCGTCTGTTCGGGCCGGTCTTCCCGTCAGGTCGCCTCGATCTCTGAAAAGCTGGCGGACCGGCTAAAGCTGGAACTGCATCTGTCCGCGCGGATGGAAGGCAAGGAAACCGGCGACTGGGTGCTGATCGACGCGGGCGACGTGATCGTGCACGTCTTCCGCCCCGAGGTCCGCGATTTCTATCAGCTTGAAAAGATGTGGATGCCCGGCGCGCAGCATCGCCAGACGATGGACAATCTGGGGGAATAGATGCGCGTCCATCTCTGCGCCGTGGGCCGCTTGCGGACGGGGCCGGAACGGGGGCTGATCGACGACTATGTGACACGGTTCGACCGCACCGGACGGGCCCATGGCCTTGGCCCGCTCACCGAACACGAGGTCGAGGACAAACGCGGTCTGGGCATGGCCGCCGAGGCTGACCTGCTTGCCCGCGCCGTGCCGACGGGCGCGCTGCTGGCGGTGCTGGACGAACGCGGGCGGCAGGTCACCAGCCCCGATTTTGCTGCGCATCTGGAGCGGTGGCGCGATGAAGGGCGGCAGGATGTGGCGTTCGTGATTGGCGGGGCGGACGGGATCGACCCGGCCCTGCGCGACCGGGCCGAATTTGCGTTGAGTTTCGGGGCGATGGTCTGGCCGCACATGCTGGTGCGGGTGATGCTGGCGGAACAGTTGTATCGGGCCGCGACAATCCTGGCGGGCGGGCCGTATCACCGGGTCTAGACTGTTTTCTTTCAGACCGATCTGAAAACGCTCCAGTGGAGCGTTCTTCGGTCTGTTGGCCGGGAAGCCGAAGGCTGGAGGGGCGAGGGGGATGCCGCCAACCCGAAAGGTGCCAATCCGTCCGCGCCTGCCTGGGCTGGCGCGGCTTCGCGCCTGCCGGGGGCAGGCAGGCGCGGCCGGATTTGTCTGTCGCCAAATCCGGCAAGACGACGGGCGTTGCATACAGTTGCCCATCGTCCGGCGCAGGCGTATCACTGCGCCAAGCTTTGGAATGGTAACCGCGATGACCCGAACCCCCACAGTCCTGTGCATCCTTGACGGATGGGGCCTTGGCGACAATCCGGCGGTCAGCGCCCCGGCGCAGGCCTATGTCCCGAACTTCACGCTGCTGTGGGACACCTGCCCGCATGCCACGCTGACCACCTTTGGCCCCGATGTCGGCCTGCCCAGCGGCCAGATGGGCAATTCCGAGGTCGGCCACACCAACATCGGCGCGGGCCGCGTCGTGGCGATGGATCTGGGCGCGATCGATCTGGCGGTCGAGGATGGCAGCCTGGCCACCAACCCGGCGGTGCTCGACTTCATCCACGCGCTGCAGGCTTCGGGCGGCACGGCGCATCTGATGGGCGTGGTGTCGGACGGCGGGGTGCATGGTCACATCACCCACATGATCGCCGCCGCCCGCATCCTGACCGGTGCAGGCCTGCCTGTCGTAATCCATGCCATCACGGACGGGCGAGACGTCGCCCCGTCCTCTGCCCAGAAGTTCATCCCGCAGCTGCTGGCCGCGCTGCCGCCCGGTGGGCGGATCGCCACGGTGATCGGGCGCTATTGGGCGCTCGACCGCGACACGCGGTGGGACCGTGTGCAGCGCGCCTATGACGCGATGACACACGCCACCGGCGACCACGCGCCGGACGCGACGGCGGCCGTGCTGCAATCCTACGGGCGGGGCGAAACGGATGAATTCCTCGCCCCCACCGTGATCGGCGACTACGACGGGATCAGGGAAGGTGACGGGCTGTTCTGCCTGAACTTCCGCGCCGACCGGGCGCGCGAAATCCTGTCAGCCCTGGGTCAGCCGAACTTCAGCGACTTCGACCCCGGAACGCAGCCGAAATGGGCGGCGATGCTGGGGATGGTCGATTACTCGACGGCGCACAACGCCTACATTACCACCGCCTTTCCCAAGCAGACTCTGGTCAACACGCTGGGCGAATGGGTGTCCTTGCACGGGCTGACGCAGTTTCGGCTCGCCGAAACCGAGAAGTATCCGCATGTTACCTTCTTTCTGAACGGCGGGCGCGAGGTGGCGTTTGCCGGGGAAACCCGTGCGATGCCGCCGTCACCCAAGGTGGCGACCTATGATCTACAACCCGAAATGTCGGCGTCGGCGGTGGCCGATCATCTGGTGCGGGCGATCCATGACCGGATCGACCTGATCGTGGTCAACTTCGCCAACCCCGACATGGTGGGGCACACCGGCATCCTGTCAGCGGCGGTCAAGGCCTGCGAAGCGGTGGACCTGGGCTTGGGCCGCGCGCTGGCGGCGCTGCGCGAAGTGGGCGGTGCGATGATCGTCACCGCCGACCATGGCAACTGCGAGCTGATGGTCGATCCGGTCACCGGCGGCCCGCACACGGCGCACACCACCAATCCGGTGCCGGTGATCCTTGTCGGCGGCCCGCCGGGTGCCACGTTGCGCGACGGTGGCAGGTTGGCCGACCTTGCCCCCACGCTGCTGGCGCTGATGGGTCTGCCGCAGCCACCCGAAATGACCGGGCAAAGCCTGATCGCATGATCCGCCCGCTAGCCCTTGTGATCCTTCTGGCCGCCCCGGCCCATGCCACGGTGGCCGAGGATGCAGCACGGGCCGCCGCCGACCTGCAAAGCGCCGTCGCGGCCCTGCAAGAGGCGCAAAGCGCGCGGGACCGCGTGGCCGCCCTGACCCGCACGATCAAGGCCTACGAATCCGGTCTGGGCGCGCTGCGCGAGGCGTTGCGGCAGGCGTCCCTGCGCGAGACGCAACTGACCCGCTCGTTTCAAGCCAAGCGCGACAAGGTGGCGCAACTGGTGGGCATTCTGGCCCGCATCGACCCCGACCCCGGCCCGCTGCTGCTGCTGCATCCGGCCGGGCCACTGGGTACCGTGCGGTCGGGCATGATGCTGGCCGACGTGACGCCCGCCCTGCAGGCCGAAGCCGAAGCGCTGCGCCGCGACCTGGCCGAACTGGGGCAACTGCAAGCGTTGCAGGCCGCCGCCGGGCAGACGCTGGCCAATGGCCTGCAAGCCGCGCAATCCGCCCGCACCGCCCTGAGCCAGGCGATTTCCGAGCGCACCGAACTGCCGCAGCGGTTCACCGAAGACACCGAGGTGCTGCGCGGCCTGCTGGAAAGCGCCGACACGCTGGACGCATTTGCTTCGGGCCTGTCGCTGGACGACAGCGCGCAGACCGGGTTTGCCGACGCGAAGGGCACCCTGCCGCTACCTGCGCTTGGCCGGGTCCTGCTGCGCCCCGGCGAGGCGGACGTCACCGGCACCGCGCGCCCCGGCGTGACGCTGGCCACCCGCCCGCTGGCACTGGTGACGACCCCCTGGCCAGCCACCATCCGGTATCGCGGACCCTTGCTCGACTACGGAAATGTGATGATCCTGGAACCCGGCGGGGGCTATCTTCTGATCTTGGCAGGTCTAGACACGGTTTATGGAGAAGTGGGTGACGTGTTCGCGGCGGGTGCGCCGGTCGGATTGATGGGAACGACCGCACCCGGAGGTGCCGACCTGCTGGACACCGCCGGACCGGACGCTCAGGACGCGTCCGAACTTAGGGATGGCACAGCCGGAACGGAAACGCTTTACTTGGAACTGAGGCTTGGAGCACAGCCGGTGGACCCGACGGAATGGTTCGCGGCATTAGGGGAATGATAGGGCGATGAAAAAGTTCGTGATGGCCGCCTTGGG
>JANNNU010000092.1:0-27906 GCA_031398695.1 Paracoccaceae bacterium
TCACCGACCTATATAACGTATGAATTGCGCCCTGCTACAGGGCAAACCGGAGGGCCGCTGCCATGACCACCATCGATCCGATCGAAGTTGCCAAGTTCGAGGCGATGGCGGCCGAATGGTGGGATCCGAACGGCAAGTTCAAGCCGCTGCATATGCTGAACCCGTGCCGGCTGGATTACATCTGTTCGCAGATCGCGGCAGAGTTCGACCGGGATTTGAAAATGCCTCTGCCGTTCAAAGGGTTGCGCCTGCTTGACATCGGCTGCGGCGGTGGTCTGCTGTCGGAACCGATGGCGCGGATGGGGGCCGAGGTGGTGGGGGCGGATGCGGCGCCACGCAACATTCCGGTGGCGCAGGTGCATGCGGCGGTCAGCGGGCTCGACATCGACTATCGCCACACCACGGCCGAGGATCTGGCGGCGGCCGGAGAGCAGTTCGATGTGGTGCTGAACATGGAGGTAGTGGAGCATGTATCTGATCCGCAAGGATATTTGACCGCCTGCCAGGTGCTGTTGCGCCCCGGCGGTCTGATGGTCTGTTCGACGTTGAACCGCAACCCAAAATCCTATGTCATGGCGATCATCGGGGCCGAGCATGTGATGCGCTGGTTGCCCAAGGGGACGCATGACTGGAAAAAGTTCATTACGCCCGACGAATTGTACGACCTGATCCGTGGCGCGGGGCTGGAGCCGGTAGACCGAAAGGGGATGGTGTTCAACCCGCTGCGCTGGTCGTGGTCACTTTCGGATCGGGATCTGTCGTGCAACTATGTCACCACCAGCATCAAGCGTGCAGCGGTTTAAGGGGGTATGGCCCGCGTCGGTTTTGTGTATGGCGAACGTATGGCTTTGCGCATGACGCAGCCGCGCGCGGCGAACCGTAGGATTTCGGACCCGAATCACGGTTCAGCAGGCGGGTAGGACGGGCAATACTGCCCATCCCTCTCAGCGGGTCAGTCGCTTTGTGACGATGTCGCCCACAGGTTCAGGTCCTTCTCTTCGGCGATCGCGTCGATGCGCGCGAGTTCGTCGGCGGTGAAGGCGAGGTTGGCTACCGCCCCGGCGCAGTCCACCACCTGTTCGGGCTTCGACGCGCCGATCAGCGCCGTCGTGATGCCGCCGTCGCGCAGAACCCAGGCCAGTGCCATCTGGGCCAGCGTCTGGCCCCGCGCCTGCGCCATCTCGTCCAAAGCGCGCACGCTTGCCAACGCGCGCGGAGTGATGACGGCGGGGTCGAGCGATTTGCCCTGGGACGCCCGGCTGCCGTCGGGGATGCCGTTCAAATACTTGCGCGTCAGGATGCCTTGGGCCAGGGGCGTGAACGCGATGGAGCCGATGCCGAGATCGGCCAGCGTGTCCTTCAAGCCGTCGGTTTCGACCCAGCGGTTCAGGATCGAATAGCTGGGCTGGTGGATCAGGCAGGGCGTGCCTAGATCGGCCAGAAGCGCCGCCGCTTCGCGGGTCTTGGCCGAGTTGTAGGACGAGATCCCGACATACTGCGCCCGGCCCGACCGCACGATGTGATCGAGCGCCCCCATCGTTTCTTCCAGCGGAGTGTCTGGGTCAAAGCGGTGCGAATAAAAGATGTCGACGTAGTCCAGACCCATCCGTTTCAGCGACTGGTCGCAGGACGCGATCAGATACTTGCGCGACCCCCATTCGCCGTACGGCCCCTGCCACATGTTATAGCCCGCCTTGGACGAGATGATCAGTTCATCCCGGTGCCCGGCAAAGTCGGTTTTCAGGATGGCGCCGAACGCCTCTTCGGCGCTGCCCGGGGGCGGGCCATAGTTGTTGGCGAGGTCGAAATGCGTGATGCCGAGATCGAAGGAGGTCTGGCAGATCGCGCGTTTGGTCTGGTGCGGCGTGTCGTGGCCGAAATTGTGCCACAGACCGAGGGATATCGCAGGCAGTTGCAGGCCCGAACGTCCACAGCGACGATAGATCATCCGGTCATAGCGGTCGGCAGCGGGCGCGTAGGTCATCGGGAACTCCGGTGTGGGTTGCGGCGTTGTCCCACGGCTTTGCTCAGTGTTCCAGCGGTTTTGGTGATCCAGCAATTTTGCGCCGAATCAACGACGGTTGCCAAATCAGACCCCTGTGCTGCATTGCCCTTTGCAGGTGTCCGGGTGATAGTTTGGCGTTGCCAAAAAGGAAACAGAATGAGCCCTAGCCTGCGTCGGCAGTTGATCCCGGTTCTGGTCGTTTCCAGCGTGCTGACCGGGTTTTCCGGCGGCGGCAGTTCGGCGCTGGAGCGGCTGGATTTCCGCGTTGCGGGCGACAACGAGGATCTGGAACGCAGTCTGCGCGGGGCTTCGATCCTGCTGGACGCGCAGGATCAGGACAACACCGATCCGCAAGACCTGTTCACCGATGCGCGGGCCGAATACGGGCGGCTCTTGTCGGCCCTTTATGCCGCGGGGCATTACTCGGGGGTGATCACCGTGCGGATCGACGGGCGCGAGGCGTCCGAGATCGCCCCGCTGGACGCGCCGGCCGCGATCGGCGTGATTGAGGTGACGGTTGATCCGGGTCCGCGATTCGCTTTCGGCACGGTGCAGGTGGCCCCCCTGACCCGCGACACCGTTCTGCCCGAGGGATTCGTGCGCGGCGAACCCGCGTTCAGCGGAACCGTGTCAGCGGCGGTTGCGGCGGGTGTCGAGGGGTGGCGCGAGGAAGGCCACGCCAAGACGATGATCGCGGGCGAAACCGTGGTGGCCGACCATCCGGCAGCGGTGCTGAACGCCGACGTGTCTCTCGACCCCGGTCCGCGGTTGCGGTTCGGCACATTGATCATCGAAGGGGCCGAGCGGATGCGGGTCGAACGGCTGCGCAAGATCACCGGGCTGCCCGAAGGCGAGGTGTTCAGCGTGACCGAGCTTGACCGCGCGACGGAACGCCTTCGGCGCACGGGGGTGTTCAGTTCGGTCACTCTGGTCGAGGCCGACGCGGTGCGCGCGCCCGATCTGCTGGACATCACCGCCACGGTCGTCGAGGCGCGGACACGGCGCTATTCGTTCGGCGCGGAACTGGCCACAGACGATGGCGTGACGGTGACCGGCGGCTGGCTGCACCGAAACCTGCTGGGTGGGGGCGAGCGGCTGGAAATCACCGGCGAGGTCACCAACATCGGGGTGCAGGAAGGCGGCACCGACTATGCGCTGGACCTGACGCTGTCGCGCCCGGCGACGCCCGGACCCGACACCACGGCATCGGTCAACGTCGGCATCGGACGGCTGGACGAGGCAGACTACGTGGCGGATCTGGCGACGGCGGGCCTGACCTTCACCCATGTCTTTTCGACCGAACTGACGGCGCGTGCCGGGCTCGACTTCGACTATCTCGACGGTCGGGATGCCATTGGCGACTTCAAGTACGAATCGCTGTCGCTGCCGCTCGGCGTGACCTGGGATCGCCGCGACAGCAAGACCGACGCGACGAAGCTGTTCTACATCGATGCCGAGGCCAAGCCGTTTCTGGGCTTTGGAACCACGGACGACGGCGTGCGCCTTGCGGCGGATTTGCGGGGCTATCAAAGCGTGGGCGACCGGGTGGTGTTCGCGGCGCGTGTGCAGGCTGGCGTGGTGCTGGGGTCCAGCCTGCTGGGCACCCCGCGCGACGACCTGTTCTACTCGGGCGGCGGCGGAACGGTGCGGGGCCAGCCCTATCAATCCCTGGGCATCGCCGTGACGCGCGACGCCGACCCACTCGAGATCGGCGGGACGCATTTTCTGGGCGGCTCGCTGGAGGCGCGGGTGCGGGTGGGCCGCAGTTTCGGCGTTGTGGGATTCTTTGACGTGGGGCAGGTCGGGACGGGGTTCGGGGCCGACGAGTCGGAGCTGCATTCCGGGGCGGGGATCGGCGTGCGGTATGAAACCGGGTTCGGCCCGATCCGGCTGGACGTGGCAACGCCGGTTGGCGGCGATACGGGGGACGGGGTGCAGATTTACGTCGGTCTGGGGCAATCGTTTTGACGCGGGCGGGCCACATCTCGCGGATGGCGGTTCTGGCGGTCGCGCTGGGGCCGGGGCTGGCATGGGCGCAGTCCGAGGATGCGCCGGCCTCGGAGGCGGATCGCGGTTATCTGACGGCGCTGTTGGAGGACAACCTGTCGACCGACGGGGTGCAGGTGACGATCACCGGGTTTACCGGCGCGCTGTCGTCGCGGGCATCGATCGCGCAGCTGACGGTCGCCGACAAGGATGGCATCTGGCTGACCCTGCGCGAGGTGGCGCTGGACTGGAACCGGGCGGCGCTGTTTTCGGGCGTGGTCGAGGTGACCGCACTGACGGCGGCCGAAATCGTGCTGGACCGGATCCCGGCCGCCGACGAGACGCCATCGGCCGAGGCCCGCAGCTTTGCGTTGCCGGATCTGCCGGTGTCGGTGACCGTCGGGCAGATCAGCGCCGACAGCATCGTGCTGGGCGAGGGGGTGATAGGCGAGCCGGTGACGGCGCGGCTGGACGCGTCGATGCAGCTGGCGGGGGGCGAGGGCAATGCCCGGATCGTGCTGGAACGCACCGATGACAAGGTGGCGGAAATCTCGCTCGATGCGTCTTATGTCAACGCGACCGGCGTGCTGTCGGTGAACCTGTCGGCGCTGGAAGAGACCGACGGGATCGCCGTGCGCCTGCTGAACGTGCCGGGTGCGCCGTCGGCGGCGCTGACGATCGAGGGCACGGGGCCGGTCGACGACTTTGCCGCTGCCGTGTCGTTAAGCACGGACGAGGTGGTTCGGCTGGCCGGGACGGTGCAACTGTCGGGCGATGCAACGGGCGCGAGCCGGTTCAATGTGGGGCTGGCAGGTGACCTCGCGCCGGTGTTCCTGCCGCAATACACCGAGTTCTTCGGTCCTGCAGTCAGTCTGGCTGCGGCCGGATCGCGGGGGGCCGACGGCGCGCTGACGCTGGACGTTTTCCGGTTGCAGGCGCAGGCGCTGGACCTTTACGGCGCGGCGGCACTGGACGCGGCCGGTGTGCCGGTGCGGTTCGACATCACCGGCAAGCTGGGGCTGGCAGACGCGTCGCCGTTGTTGCTGCCGTTGACCGCGGAGGTGCAGACGCGCGTCACGGCGGGCACGCTGACGCTGCGCTATGACGCGGCGCAGGGCGAGGAATGGTCGGGCCGGGTTGATCTGGTGGCGCTTGACCGGGCGGACTTCACGGCGCAGCAGCTCGCGCTGAACGCGTCGGGGTCGATCACCCGTGACGGGGCGGTTCCGTCGGTCGATGCGACGCTGACGTTCGATGCCAAAGGGCTGGCCCCGACCGACCCGGCCCTGGCCGCGGCGCTTGGCCCGGCGATCACCGGCGAGGCGGTGGCCAACTGGCAAGGCGGCACTGGCCAGACCCGCATCTCGCGACTGGTCGTGCAGGGCGAGGATTACGCCTTGACCGTCAACGGGGCGGTGCAGGGGCTGATGGACGGCTTTGCGACACAAGGCACCGCCGAGGTGCGGTTCGATGATCTGTCGCGATTTTCGGCGCTGGCCGGGCAATCGCTGGCGGGGGCGGGCACGATTTCGGTGACCGGCGAAGGCAGCCCCCTATCGGGGCAGTTCGACGCGGTGGCAGCGGTGGTGGGCACCGAATTGCGCAGCGGCATCGCGCCGGTTGACGGGCTGTTGCGCGGGCAGACCCGGATCGACGCATCGGTGCGGCGCGACGAGACGGGGACTACGCTGCGCGACGTGCGGCTGACAGGCAACGGATTGTCGGTGTCGGCGCAGGGTCGGCTGGCGACGGACGCCAACGACGTGACGGCCGAAATCCGGTTGGGCGACCTGACGGTTTTGGGTGCGGGGTATCGCGGCGCGTTGCAGGGAACGCTGCGCCTGCTGGGCGACCGGCTGACGCTCGACGCGTTGGGGCAAGGGTTGGCGATCGGGCAAGCCGAGGCGGACCGGGTGCTGCGGGGCGATAGCCGCGTGACGGGGGCGGTTCGGTTCACCGAGGCTGGATTGCTGATCGAGCAGGCCGAGGTCGTGAATCCGCAGGTGACCGTGTCGGCGCGAGGCGATGTCGAGGACGGCGATAGCACCATCGGGGTCGAGGCACGTCTGGCCAACCTGGGCATCCTGCTGCCCGAATTTCCCGGCGCGCTGGTGGTTCGGGGCACCGTCGTAGACGACCGCGACGGCGTGGTGCTGGACCTGACGGGCACCGGGCCGGGGCAGATCGACGCGGTGGTGCGCGGGCGGATCGACGGCGGAACTGCCGACCTGACCATCACCGGCACGGCGCAGGCGGCGCTGGCCAACGCGTTCATCGACCCGCGTGCGGTGTCGGGTGCCTTGCGGCTGAACCTCGCGCTACGCGGACCGCTGGCGTTGGGGTCGCTGTCGGGCACGGTCGCGCTGGACGGCGGGCGGGTGGCGGACCCGTCGCAAAACTTCGCGCTGGAAAACCTGTCGGCGCAGGCCGCGCTGAACGGCGGTGTGGCGCAGATCGAGGCGCGGGCGGGGGTGTCGAGCGGCGGGGCCCTGACGGTGCGCGGCTCAGTCGGGCTGGTCCGGCCCAACACATCGTCGCTGGCTGTTGACCTGAGCCAGGTGGTGCTGCGCGACCCCGATCTTTATGAAACGACGGTGAACGGCGCGGTGACGGTCGAGGGGCCGCTGGCAGGCGGCGCGCTGATCGCGGGGCGGGTCGTCTTGACCGAAACGGAGTTGCGCATCCCCTCGACCGGATTTGGCGGATCGGGCGACCTGCCGGGGCTGCTGCACGCGGGCGAACCTGCCGAGGTGCGCGCCACGCGGGCCCGGGCCGGGCTTCTGGACGACGGCGGCACGGGCGGCGCGCGGGCCGGGGGCGCGTCGCGGGCCTTCGGGCTGGACGTGCGGATCGTCGCCCCAAACCGCGTGTTCATCCGCGGGCGCGGTCTGGATGCCGAACTGGGCGGAGAGTTGACGCTGACCGGCACGACCGCCGACATCGTGCCCTTCGGCGCGTTCCAGCTGATTCGCGGGCGGCTTGACATCCTGGGCCAGCGGCTCGTGCTGTCGCGGGCGTTGCTGCAGCTGGAGGGGGCACTGGTGCCCTATCTCGATGTCAGCGCCTCGACCGAGGCGGACGGCTATGTCACCACCGTCACGATCAGCGGCGAGGCTACCGATCCCGTCGTAAGCTTTACCTCGAACCCCGACCTGCCGCAGGAAGAGGTTCTGGCGCGGCTTTTGTTCGGGCAGGGGTTGCAGAACCTGTCGGCGTTTCAGGCGGTCGAACTGGCGAGTGCGGTGGCCACGCTGGCCGGACGGGGCGGCAACGGCATCCTGTCGCAGCTGCGACTGGGGATCGGGCTCGACAATCTGGATGTACAGACGGACGCAGACACCGGGCTCGCGTCGGTCACAGCGGGCAAGTATCTGACCGAACGCATCTATACCGAGGTGACGGTGGATCAGGACGGCGAAAGCCGGATCGACCTGAACCTGGACGTCTCGCGCCACATCACACTGAAGGCCGGGTCAGGATCGGACGGCAGCAGCGGGATCGGGATCTTTCTGGAACGGGACTACTGAGGCCGGTTGCGGGCGCGTTCGGCATCGACCGCCGCGCCCAGCAGCAGGGCATAGGCACTGACGTAAAGCGACGTCAGCAGGGCAACCACCGCCCCGATCGAGCCATAGATCCGGTTGTAGGCAGGAAAGTTTTCCAGATACAGCATGAAGAGCCGGGCCGAGCCGCCCCACAGCACGATGGCGACCAGCAGCCCCCAGGTGAACAGCGGGGGCTTGCGCAAGTGGTTCGGGCCATAGCGGTAGGCGAGCCCGACCGCCAACACGGCCATTCCCATCCCCAAAAGCTGGTTGATCTGCTGCATCGTGGCGGCCTGTCGCGCCAGCGCGGGGATGGTTTGCGCCAGGAGCGGCACGATGATCGACAGCAGCATCGCCCCGATCACGAGGCCTACCAGCGCCAGCATCATGACGCTGGCCCGCAACTGGTGCCAGTGCCCGGTGCGGTTCGGCAGGCCGTGCACCGCGTTCAGGCCACGCATCAGGGCCGCAACACCGGCACGGGCCGACCACAGCGCAAAGAGCGTGGACAACAGCGTGGCCCACCCGATGCCGCGCTGGCTGACCGCAAGCAGCGCGTTCACCTGGTCGAGGATCAGCGCAAAGGCGTCGGGGGGCAAAATCTCGCGCAACAGATTGATTTCGTTGCGGATCAGGCTGGGGTCCGACAGCGCGCCCCAGATGGCGATCACCGCCGCGACCGCGGGAAAGATCGCCAGAAAGCCATAGAACGCCACGCCCGCCGAGATCAGGTCCAGTTCGGCCTGTTCGGTGCGGCGGTAGAGTTGCAGCAGGAAGGCCTTGACCTTGGGCGGCAGCGAGATGCGGGGGAGGGCCATGCCAGATTTCATACGCACACTCCTACACACCTGCCGGGTACCGGCCCCGCCGCTTAACGCCACACATCCGGTCCCGGTTCCCAAGGAGGGCCATGCAAGGTGCAGCGGCATGTTCCGCGGCGGGCCGCCGTGTCATGCATCGCCCTCGAGCCTGACGCGCAATTCGCGCAAGACCGGCAGCAACGCCCGCACGCGGTCGGCCCCGAGTGCGGCCACCACGTCAGCGATCACGGGCGTCACCACCTGCACCGCCGCATCGCGCGCGGCCCGCCCTGCGGGGCTGATCGCCACGAACTTTTGCCGGGCATCGTTCCAGTCCGGGCGGATGTGGATGTGCCCGGCCCATTCCAGCCGCGCCAGCGTGTTGGTCATCGCCCCGCGCGTGACGTGAAACGACCGTGCCAGCTGCGCCGGGGTGCGTTCGTCGTTGCTGCGGGCCAGGTGGTTCAGCACCGAGAAATGCGACAACTGCATGCCTTTGGGCAGCGCCTTGGAAATCCGGTTGCGCGCCAGCTGGTCGGCCATGAAGAGCTCGCCAAACAGGGCCACGGCGGTGTCGTCATTCCGCTCGGTTGGCATCACGGGCCGGTAAAGTCGCGGTCGTGGGTCAGGCTGGGCACGCGGGCACTGGCGCGCGATACCGCGTCGAGGTCGATTTCGGCAAAGGTCACGCCGGGGTCGGTCCCGGCGTCGGCGATGACCTCGCCCCACGGGGCGATGGCCAGCGAATGGCCGTGCGTCTTGCGGCCCTTGCCGCCGGTCAGTGTTTCGGGGTGAAAGCCGGTCTGCGCGGGGGCGAGGATGAAACAGCCGGTTTCGATGGCCCGCGCCCGCAGCAGGGTTTCCCAGTGCGCCTGCCCGGTGATGTGGTTGAACGCCGCCGGAACGGTGATGATCTGCGCGCCCGCCTGTGCCAAGCGGCGGTAGAGCTGCGCAAAGCGGACGTCGTAGCAGACGGTCATCCCGATCTTGCCCAGGGCAGTGTCGGCCAGCACCGCCGCAGGACCGGGGCGATAGGCGGATGATTCGCGGTAAACTTCGGTCTCCGACACGTTCACGTCGAACATGTGGATCTTGTCATAGGTCGCGACGATCGTCCCATCCGGGCCGATCAGCACGCTGCGGTTGGCAAAACGGCCGTCGGGGTCGTCGGTTTTCAGGCCGAGCGAGCCGATCAGCAGCCAGATGCCCGCCGCCTGCGCCTCGGCCCGCAGGGCGGCGAGGGTGGGGTCCGTGGCCTGCGGGTGCAGGATGCTGCGCTGATGGTCGCGGTTCGACGACAGCAGGTTGGTGCATTCCGGCGTCAGCACGAACTGCGCGCCCCCGGCCGCCGCGGCGCGGACCAGCGTTACGGTCTCCGCCAGATTGGCGGCGGGATCATCGCTGACGGTCAGTTGCACCAGACCTGCGCGCATCTATTCGGCCAGCATCATGTCGAGCCGACGCGCCTCGTCGAGGTCATGCAGGTCGTCGCTGCCGCCCACATGGGTACCGGCGATGAAGATCTGCGGCACGGATGTGCGCCCGCCTGCGCGTTTGGTCATCGCGGCGCGCAGGGCGGGGTCGCGCGACACGTCGATTTCGGTGAACGCCACGCCCTTTTTCGTCAACAGACGTTTGGCGGCGTGGCAGTAGGGGCAGACCGGGGTGGTGTAGATCTCGACGGGTTTCATGGGGCAAATCCTTGGACACTGAAACAGCTAACAGGATTTAGGCGTCCTTCGCAACGCGGGCCATGACCAGAACCGAAACCCCGACTGCGCCGGCTGCAACGCAGGCCTCGGCGCAGGCGGCGAGCGTGGCGCCCGAGGTCATGACGTCATCCACCAGCAGCACATGCCGCCCCTCGGCGCGGTGGGTGCGGCGGCGGTGCACCACGACGGCATTCGCCATGTTGGCAAAGCGGCCGTCGCGGGTTCGGCCGTCCTGATTGCCGGTGGACCGGGGGCGCACCAGCAGGTCGGGGCAATGGTCGAGCCCCGCCAGACGCGCGACCCCTGCCGACAGCAGGGCCGACTGGTTGTAGCGCCGCTTGATCAGCCGCAGCCAGTGCAGCGGCACCGGCGCCACCAGCATGCCGGGCAGCAGGATGGGCTGCGCGGCGCGGTGCATCCATTGCGCGGCGGGGCGCGCCAGGTCCAGCCGGTCGCCGTGCTTGAGAGCCAGCACCATCTGCCGGGCGGTGTCGGCATAAAGCATGGCTGCGCGGCCCCTGCTCCACGGTCGAGCGACGGTCAGGCAATCATCGCAGTGCACCGCGTGGCCGTCATCGCTGCCCGGCAGCGGCATGCCGCACAGATCGCACACCAGCCCTGCGATGAACGGCGTGTCGCGCCAGCACGACCCGCACAGCCCGAAGTCCGAGGCCACCAGCGCGCCGCAGGTCAGGCATTGCGGCGGGTAGATCAGGTGGAGGGCGGCTTGCAATCCCACGGGTGGCTCCTATCCTTGGGCGATGCAGACACCGCCGATCCTGACCGACCTTGCCGCCTTGCATCGTAACCGCGCCCGCGCCCGCGATCCGTTCTTGCACGCCGAAGCGGTCGCCGATGTTCAGGAAAGGCTCAGTGAGGTTAATAAAGCGTTTACCGCACCCGCCGTGGTGACCGCTTTTGCCGGGCCCTGGCAGAATGTCCTTCCCGGCGTGCGGATCGTGGCCGAAGCCGAGGTGCTCGACCTCGTGCCGGGCGGTCATGATCTGGTCATCCATGCGCTGGGGCTGCATTGGGCCAACGATCCGGTCGGGCAATTGGTGCAGTGCCGCCGCTCGCTGCGCCCCGACGGATTGCTGCTGGCGTTGCTGTTCGGCGGGCAGACGCTGCACGAGTTGCGCGCAGCGCTGGCGCAGGCCGAGTCCGAGTTGACGGGCGGTCTATCGCCGCGCGTGCTGCCGATGGGCGAAATCCGCGATCTCGGGGCGCTGGTGCAGCGCGCGGGGCTGGCCTTGCCGGTAGCGGACGGGTTTGCGCGCCGGGTTATGTATCGCGACATCGTTCACCTGATGCACGATCTGCGGGCGATGGGCGAAGGCAACGCGCTGGCGGCTCGCCTGCGCAGACCCACGGGGCGGGCGGTCTTTGCGCGGGCAGGGCAGATCTATCGCGAAAGCTGGGGGGCGGGCGACCGCATCCCCGCGACCTTCGAAATCATCACCCTGACCGGTTGGGCGCCGCACGACAGCCAGCAACAGCCCCTGCGCCCCGGATCGGCGCAAACGCTGCTGGCCGACGCTCTGAACGCCGCTGTTGCCCCGCGCGACATTGCGGGCAGTTGACCCCGGGGCGGAATCCCTTATCTCCGCCTGATCCACTTCAGAAAGACCAAGCCCATGCTTGACTCGACCTCATCTACGATCGTGACCGCGGGGACGGCGCGGTTGGCCCATGCCCCCGCCACCCATCCCCCGGTCAAGAAGGCCAAGATCGGCGTGTTGCTGGCCAACCTCGGCACGCCGGACAACCACGACTACTGGTCGATGCGGCGGTATCTGAACGAGTTTCTGTCCGACAAGCGGGTGGTCGATTATCCGTCGTGGAAATGGCAGCCGCTGTTGCAGCTGATCATCCTGACCAAGCGGCCGTTCACCAGCGGGGCGAACTACAAGTTGATCTGGAACACCGAAAAGAACGAAAGCCCGCTGCTGACGATAACCCGCGACCAGACCGAGGCGATCGCGGCGCAGATCGCGGCCCAGCACGGCGACACCGTGATGGTCGATTTCTGCATGCGCTATGGCAACCCGTCAACGCAGTCTAAAGTGCAGGCGATGGTCGAGGCGGGCTGCGAGAAGATCCTGTTTTTCCCGCTGTATCCGCACTATGCGGGGGCCACCTCGGCCACCGCCAACGACGCGTTCTTTCGCGCGCTGATGCTGGAAAAACGCCAGCCCGCCGCGCGGACGGTCCCGGAATACTTTGAGCATCCGGCCTATATCGACGCGCTGGCCCAATCGGTGGAGCGGGCCTATGCCGCGCTGGACCATCGGCCCGACGTGCTGGTCGCAAGCTATCACGGGATGCCGAAGCGGTATCTGATGTCGGGCGACCCCTATCACTGCCAGTGTGCCAAGACTTCGCGACTGCTGCGCGAACGGTTGGGCTGGGACAAGGGCACGATCGACACCACGTTCCAGTCGGTGTTCGGGCCCGAGGAATGGCTGAAGCCCTATACGGTCGAGCATGTCGCCGATCTGGCCCGCGCCGGCAAAAAGCGCATCGCCGTGATGGCACCGGCGTTTTCGGCCGACTGCATCGAGACGCTGGAAGAGATCAACGGCGAGATTCGCGAGGCGTTCGAGCACGCCGGGGGCGAGGTGTTCACCTACATTCCCTGCCTGAACGACGATCCGGCCCATGTCACGGCGCTGGCGCAGATCATCGGCGAGAATTTGGCGGGTTGGGTCTAGCGGCATCGCCGCAAGGCGTCATGGGCGACCTCGAACCGCACCCCCCTAAAATGCAAAAAGACGGCAGATCGCTCTGCCGTCTTTTCGTAAAGAGGCAAAGCTTAGTCGGACGAAGCGACAGCCGCGATCACCAGCAGCAGCAGCAACGGAACAACGATGCCACCAGCCGACGACGAGGTCTGAGCTGCGACAACGGTTTCTTCCATGACGGGTTCAGCAACGCCACCGGCGAATGCGGTCGAAGCGGCAACCGACAGAACGGCTGCGAGCGCAAGTTTCTTCATAGTTAACCTCCAGTTATTGCATACCGACGAGTTTCGCAGAGGCGACGGCATGCACCCAAGACTATTTCTCGTAAGTCTTGCATAACCAGTCTGACCGGCAAATTGCAACGTGGTGTCAAAGCCCGTCACGCAGCGACGCGGCCGTGTCGTCAAATTAGCAACACCTGTGTGCCGACCTGGGCATAGCCATACAATTCGAGAATGTGTTCGTTGTAGAGGCCGACGCAACCGCTGGAAGACCGGCGGCCGATCTTGCGGGTGTCGTGGGTGCCGTGGATGCGGTAGTATGTCCACGACAGGTAGAGCGCACGAATGCCCAACGGATTTTCGGGCGAACCACCGGGCACTTCGTCTGGCCATTCGGGGTGACGCTCTTTCATCGACGCGGTCGGGCGCCAGGTCGGATTTTCGACCTTCTGCACCACTTCGGTGCGGCCCTTGCGCGTCAGGTCTTCGGTCAGCGGCACGGAGGTGGGATACAGCCGGTAGACCGACTGGTCTTCGGACCAGAAATGCAAGGCACGCGAGGTGATGTCACACAGAATCGCACCGTTGGCAGTGTTTTCGAAGTAGTCGCGCCAATCCAGCATCCGGAAGCTGGAGAAGTTGTTGCGCACCGGCGGCTCGAATTCGGTGCTGCCTTCCTGCGCCAGGACGCCCGAGGCGGGCAGAAGAACTGCCGAGGCGGCTCCGGCGGCCAGAAAGGCGCGGCGGCCCATGTGCGACGTGTCGTCGGCGTTCATTCGCTGATCTCCGTTGGTGTCTTTGGCCCAATCGAATACCCCGTTGCGCCGTCCGCCGCAAATCAAAGGCGCGTCAGTAAGCGGAGCCTTGCAGAAACCGCGCTTGTTCCCTGCGGGGCCTTGGATTAGCGGCGGGCGTTGGATAAGAGACGGAGCTTGGGCAGGCGGTCGAGACGCCCGGTGCAGGTGGGTTTGCAATGAACAGACGGACGGTTTTGCTATTGGGCGGGGTTGCGGCCCTTGCGGCCTGCGCGTCACAGGCACCGCAACTGGGCACGGATGGTCAACCGTTGCCGGGGCTTTACACCATCAAGCCCGAGATGCAGGCGCAGATCTCGTTCCGGTTGCTTGATTCGGTCAATGCGTTGCGCACGGCCAAAGGCGCGCAGCCGCTGACGTATGATGCGGCGCTGAACGCAGCGGCGGCCACCCATTCGCGCGACATGTCGGTTCAGAACCGGCCCTGGCATTTCGGGTCGGATGGATCGTCGCCGCTGCAGCGCGTGCAGCGGGTCGGCTACACCGGGCGGTTGATGGGCGAGCTGATTTCCGAGACCTATCAGACCGAGCTGGAAACCTTGTCGGCCTGGATGAGCCAGACCGATACCCGCGACGTGATCCTCGACCCTAACGCGCGGCAGCTGGGCTTTGCCTGGTTCCAGGAGCCGCAGGGCAAGATCTGGTGGACGCTGATCACCGGCGGCTGAGACGCGCCCGATGATTTTCTCGGCCGATCGGGATCGCCGTCGCAATCGCCGTCAGGGAAAGATGTTGATCGGCGTGCCCGGCTTGACCATCGCATAGACCCGCTCGATGTCCTTGTCGCTGACCGCGATGCAGCCTGCGGTCCAGTCGCGCTGATGCGGATCCCTGTTGGGCCCGCCGTGAATGAAGATGTCCCCGCCGGGTGGCTTGCCTTCCGCCTGCGCGAAGGCAAAGTCGGCGACGTTGGGATACGAGATGCCCAGCGACAGGTGATAGTTCGAATTCGGGTTCTGGTGGCTGATGAAATAGCTGCCTTCGGGCGTCTTGCCGTCGCCTTCGAACTGCTTGTGGCCGACGGGCGCAAACCCCAGCGCGATGTCATAGCTCTTCAGAACCTTGGTGCCGTGCAGCAGATACATCTTGCGCTGCGACTTGTGCACCTCGACCAGAGTGACGGCCGGACCGTTGTAGGTCTTGAACTTCGAGCCGCACGCCGAAAGCCCAAGCGCAAGAAGGCAGATTGCCAGAACCCGGACTATCGTCATCGCCTGCCCCCGTTTCTTTTTCGATTGTGTTACAGAGAAACCGGCGATTTGCCTAGACCGCACAGGCTCACGCAACCGTGAGGGTCAGGCGTGACGTCAGGCGGGCGAGCGCACGAAACGCGCAGCAAGCTCCACATGGGCGGACCAGCGAAACTGGTCGATCACCTGCACCCAGTCGAGGTGGTATCCGGCGCGGATCAGGGTGCGCGCGTCGCGGGCGAAGGTGACGGGGTTGCACGACACCGATGCGATCACCGGCACCGCGGCTACGGCCAGCCGTTCGGTCTGTGCCTCGGCCCCGGCACGGGGCGGGTCGATCACCACGGCATCGAGCCCGCGCAGCTCGTCGGGTTCCATCGGGCGGCGAAACAGGTCGCGGGTCTGCACAGTGATGTGTTTCAGGGTGGCCGGCGTGCCGCGCTGCGCCTTGTCGAGCGCCGCCGTCATCGCCGGGTCGCCTTCGACGGCCAGCACCTCGGCCCGTTCGGCCAGCGGCAGGGCAAAGGTGCCGACCCCGCAGAACAGGTCCGCGATGTGGCGGGCAGGACCGATGGCGAGGGCGACGGCGCGCAGCAGGGCCTGTTCGCCTTCGGCGGTGGCTTGCAGGAAGGCACCGGGGGGCGGCGTCACCAGCACGCCGCCGAACCGCTGCATCGGCTGTGCGCGCAGGGCTACCATCTCGTCGCCCCAGGTCAGGCGGGCGAGGTTGTGCGTCTCGGCCAGTCTTGCGAGGTCCATGCGCAAGTCCGACGTCAGGTCCTTGCCGCCCGCGACCTGCACGTCCGCCCCGGCGAGGCTGCGCGTGACGGTCAGGGCGAGTTCGGTGGACCGGGTGCCGCCGATCCTGACCAAAGCCTCCAGCGCCGGGAAGGTCGCGATAAGGTCGGAGTGCAGCAGCTGGCACTGCGGCACGGCCACCAGCAGGTCGGACCCGCGGACGTGAAAGCCCAAGAGGACGCCGCCCTTGGTGCGCCGGCCCGTCAGCACCGCGCGGCGACGCGACTGGGGTGGCGAGGTGTGCATCGGTAGAAAGCGCGCGGTCAGGCCCTGCCCTGCCAGCGCGCCAGCGACGATGCCCTGCTTCCAGTTGGCCACGAACGGGTCGGCGGCATGTTGCATCAGGCAGCCGCCGCAGGTGCGCGCATGGACGCAGGGCGGACGGACGCGGTCGGGCGATGGCGTCAGGATGCGCGGCGCAAGGATGCGGTCGCCCTGCACATCGCCCTCAATCACCTCGCCGGGCAGCATCTGTGCGGCATAGACTGGCCCGTCGGGGCCCAGCCCGATGCCGTCACCGAGATGACCCAGCCTGTCGATGGTCAGTTGCATGATCGCCCCGCGTGTCCAGCGTCTGCCTTGAAGCGTCGCGGAGCTTGCGTCAAGCCGGGGTGCGCATCACTCTGCCGCCGCGACCTCTTCGATGCCGATGAACCCGCCGGACTGGCGGTTCCAATAGCGGGCGTAAAGGCCGCCCCGGGCCAGCAGGTCTTGATGGCTGCCTTCCTCGACGATGCGGCCTTCGTCCAGCACGATGATGCGGTCCATCGCGGCAATGGTCGACAGACGGTGCGCGATCGCCAGAACGGTCTTGCCGACCATGACGCGGTTCAGCGCCTCCTGGATGCTCGCCTCCACCTCGCTGTCGAGGGCGCTCGTCGCTTCGTCCAGCACAAGGATCGGCGCGTCCTTCAAAAACGCGCGGGCAAGGGCGATGCGTTGGCGTTGCCCGCCCGACAGTTTCACGCCCCGTTCCCCCAGAAACGCGGCATAACCCTTGCGGCCGGTATGATCCTGCATCGTTTCGATGAACTGGTGCGCTTCGGCCTGCTTTGCGGCCGCGATGATCTCGGCTTCGGTCGCGTCGGGGCGGCCATATGCGATGTTGTCGCGGGCGCTGCGGTTGAACATCGCGGTTTCCTGCGTGACCATCCCGACCTGCCGGCGCAGCGATTCCTGGGTGATGCGGCGCACGTCGTGGCCTTCGACCAGGATGCGGCCCTGCTCGACGTCGTAAAGCCGCAGCAAAAGCGACACCAGCGACGATTTCCCCGCCCCCGATGCGCCCACGATGCCCAGCTTTTCGCCGGCCCGAACCGTCAGAGTGATGTCGTGCACCCCGCCCCGCGCGCGGCCGTAGCCAAAGCTGACATCCTCGAACCGGATTTCGCCCTTGATCCGCGGCAGGTCCACCGCATCGAGCGCATCGGCCAGCGCTTGCGCGATGGCCAGAGTGCGCATGCCGTCCTCTACCTCGCCCACCGACGTGTAGATCGAGATCAGCGTGAAGCTGACCCAGCCCGACATCTGCGCGATCCGCATCGCGATCGCGCCGGCCGAGGCGATGGTGCCCGCGGTGCCCAGATCCGCCTGCCACAGCAGTACGGCCCCGCCGATCAGCAGCACCGGCAGCACCCCCGCCAGCGTCATCAGCGACAGACGGAACCACGTCGAGATTTCGCCGAATTCCAACGAGCGGTCGCGGAACACCTCCATCGCCTTCAGCGCGACCTTGTCCTCGAACGCGGCGTGGGCAAACAGTTTCACGGTCTTGATGTTGGTGATGGTGTCCACCACCTGCCCCGACACCATGGCGCGGGCCGCGGCGCGTCCGGCCGAGTTTTCGCGGATCACCGGCAGGAAATGGCGGATCAGCAGGATGTAGGCGCCAAGCCACGCCGCCAGCGCCGCCGCGATGCGCAGATCGAGCGCGACCAGCACGATCACCGACCCGATCACCGAGGCGAGCGCGAAGAACACCGTGTTGATGACCTCGGTCGCGACGTCGGTGATCGCCCGCGCGGCCTGCATCTGCTTTTGCGCGATGCGGCCGGCAAAGTCGTTGTCAAAAAACGTCACCGACTGCCCCAGTGTCCAGCGGTGCAGGCGCGACAGGACCAGCGGCATGACGTTGGGCCCGATGACGACCGAGTTGAAGGCCGCAGCGAGCCCGAAGGTCACCGGACGCAAGATCATGTAGAACGCGACGAACCACATCACGAGGCCCAGGTGTTCGCTAAAGAACCGCTGCGGGCCGGTGGTGATCGCGGCATCGACGATCCAGCCGATGAACAGGGCCGAGATTACCTCGGTCACGCCCGACAGCGCCGAGACCGCGCCCGACACGCCGAGCATGCCCCAAGAGCCTTTCAGCCCCCAGTTCATGAAGGCGCCCAGCGTCTGTGGCGGCGGACCGTCGGCGTGCCGGAAAGCGTCGATCAAATCGCCCAGTCGCAGCAGAGCCTTCATTCGGCGGCTTCCTCCAATCCGATGAACCCACCGGATTGGCGCGCCCAGAACCGTGCATATAGGCCGTCAAACGCCAGAAGCGACGCGTGGGTTCCCTGTTCGGCGATGTGGCCGTCTTCCAGCACCACGATACGGTCCATCGCGGCAATGGTCGAAAGTCGGTGCGCGATGGCGATCACGGTCTTGCCCTGCATGACGCCGAACAGCGCGTTCTGGATCAGCGCCTCGGCTTCGCTGTCGAGTGCGCTCGTCGCCTCGTCGAGGATCAGGATCGGCGCGTCCTTCAGGATAACCCGTGCCAGCGCCACCCGCTGCCGCTGCCCGCCCGACAGTTTGACCCCGCGCTCGCCGACATGGGCGTCATAGCCTTTGCGACCCTCGGGGTCTTCTAGCGTCAGGATGAAATCATGCGCCTCGGCTTGGCGTGCCGCCGCGATCATCATCTCTTCGGTCGCATCGGGGCGACCATAAAGGATGTTGGCGCGCACCGACCGGTGCATCAGGCTGCTGTCCTGACTGACCATGCCGATGTTGCGCCGCAAACTGTCCTGCGTCACCCCGGCGATGTCCTGCCCGTCGATCAGGATGCGCCCGCCCTCGGTGTCGTAGAACCGCAGCATCAGCTTGACGAGCGTGGATTTTCCGGCACCCGACCGGCCGACCAGCCCGATCTTTTCGCCCGGCTGCACGGTCAGGCTCAGGTTCTGCAGGCCGCCCGACCCGCGACCGTAGTGGTGCGAGACGCTGTCGATCTGGATGCGCCCTTCGGTCAGCCGCAGCGTTGCGGCCTGCGGTCTGTCCACCAGACCGATCGGTTCGGTGATCGTCTCCATCCCTTCGGCGACCACGCCCAGCGCCTGTACCAGCGCGGTCGTGGCCCACATCACCCAATAGGTCATGTTGTTCAGCCGCAGCACGAGCGCACTTGCCGCCGCGACGGTGCCGATGGTCGCCGCGCCACTGTACCACAGCCCCAGCGCCAGACCGATGACCGACACGATCAGGAACCCGTTCAGTGTGGTCAGCGCGAGGTCCATCTTGGTGATGATGCGCATTTCCTTCTGCAAGGTCTTGCGCGCATGCTCGATCGCCTCCTTGGCATAGTCGAGTTCGGCATCGTGGTGCGCGAACAGCTTGACCGAATGGATGTTGGAATAGGCATCGACGACCCGTCCGGTGACGGCCGAGCGCGCGTCGGAACTTGCCTGGGCCGCCGGACCGGCGCGGTGCAGCGTCCAGCGCACCAGGGCGGCATAGCACGCGAACCAGATCACCAGCGGCGCGAGCAGGCGCAGGTCGGCCTCGGCCAGCATGAAGCCCGCACCGATGATGGTGACGGATGCAAAGGCGACCGCGTCGAAGGTCTGAAACACCGCGTCGGCCGCTGCGGGTGGCGTCTGCATGATGCGGTTGGCGATGCGGCCGGCAAAATCGCTTTCGAACCAGCCGACCGGCTGGCGGATCACGTGGCGGTGCGCGCGCCAGCGGATCATCGTGCCGAAGTTGGGCAGGATGGTGTTATGGAGCAGCGCCACGTCGGCGGCGATCAGCAGCGGGCGGATCACCAGAATCGCCCCCGCCACCAGCAGCAATTCCGTGCCGTGGCTGGCCCAGACCTGCGCCGGCGCGCCGGTGGCCAACAGGTCCACCACGCGACCCACATACCAGATCAGCGCCACGTCCGCGAAGGCCGACAGGATCGACAGCACCGCCGTTACCGCGAACACGGCCCGGAACGGCTGGATGTATTCCTTCAGGAACGGCCAAAGCTTGCGCGGCGGCGTGTCGCTTTGGGTGTAGGGCGCATAGGGGTCTACCAGCCCCTCGAAGAACTTGAACATGATCGCCTCGGAGGGGGTTTCGCGCTGGCTATACCGCAAAACGGGGACAAGGGAAACCTCAGCCGAGCAGGTCGGCGCGGGTCAGCGTCAGGTCGGAGGCCAGCCAGCGGTCCTGCAGGTCCTGCAACCGGCGGCCCAGCGGGGGTCCATGCAGCGCGGGCATCAGGTCGGCCGCCGTCACCGGGAATTCCGCGCCGACGCCCCGCGCGATGTCGGCTTGCCATCCGGGCGGCAGAGCACTGTCCAGCAGCGCCGCACGGGCCAGAACGGTGTCGGCGGCGAGATCTGGACCCAGCGCCCAGCCGAGGGCGGCAGGCGTCCGGTCCCCACCGATTTCGTCTCTGATCCGCTGAATCGAGACTGTTTCCGACCGCGACAGCCGCCAGTCGGGCGTGCCCCCCAGCACGACCAGACGGCGCTGCCAGCGCGGCGGCAGATCGGCCTCCAGATGCACCAACGGGGCCAGACCGCGCGGGTCCGAACCCGGCAGAACCGCGGCCAGAACCCCGGCCTGCGCCATGCTGGCCACCGCAGGCGCGGGGTCCGGGGCCGACAGCAGCTTGACCATCTCGGCCCCGATGCGTTCACGGGAAAGCGTCTCTATTCCGCCGATCAGAGCAGCACAGGCGGCCAGACCGTCAGCGTCGATCCCGCCCGCCGGATCGCCATACCACGCGTGAAACCGGAAGAATCGCAGGATGCGTAGATAATCCTCGCGGATGCGCTGGTCGGGGTCGCCCACAAACCGCACCCGACGCGCCATCAGGTCGGGCAGGCCTCCCAGCGGGTCGATCACCGTGCCATGGCGGTCGGCGTAAAGCGCATTCATCGTGAAGTCGCGCCGGGCCGCGTCGATGGCGACATCGGTCGCATACGCCACCACCGCGTGTCGCCCATCGGTTTCGACATCCCGGCGAAATGTGGTCACCTCGTGCGGCAGGCCGTGAGCGAACACAGTGACCGTGCCGTGCGCAATCCCCGCTGGCACCACACGAAATCCCGCCGCCCCCGCCAGATCGGTGACGGCGTCGGGCAGCGCGTCCGTCGTCAGATCGATGTCCGCCACCGGCGCGCCCAAGACCGCGTTGCGCACGCATCCGCCGACGAACAGCGCGCGAAACCCTGCCGCCTCCAGCATTTGGCACAGGGCTTGCGTGCCGGGGTGGGACAGCCAGGCACCTGTGACGGTCATGGCGCCATTCGGTCGGCAAGACCGCGCAGGATGCGGGCGGTGGCGCCCCAGATGTAATAGGGCCCCCATGGCACCACGTAGTACCGGCGGATCTGGCCCTGCCACAGCCGCTGTTCGACGCTGTAGCGGCGCTTGTCCATCAGATGCGCCAGCGGCACGGTAAACACCTCGTCCACCTCGCCCGCTTCGGGCACCGGGTCGAACGCGCGGGTCACCTGAGCCAGGATCGGCGTGATCACGAACCCGGTGACGGTTTCATGTGCGGGCAGCCGCCCCAGGATCCGAACCGCGTCAGGGGGCAGGCCTACCTCTTCGTGCGATTCGCGCAGCGCACAGGCTTCGAGCGAGGCATCGGTCGGGTCCAGCTTGCCACCTGGAAACGCGATTTGGCCGGGGTGGTGTTGCAGATGCGACGCGCGTTTGGTCACCAGGATGCCCCCAGCCTGCCCCGCCGACCGCGGCACCAGCGCCACCAGAACGGCGGCCTGCCGCAGCGTGCGATTCGGCGGCATCTGGAAGCCGGGGTTCAGGTCGTAATCCGACGAGTCCCCTGCGGGCCGCGCGAGCGCGTCCAGCAGGGGCGTCAGATCAGCCATGCGTGCCCTCGAACCCCAGCGTCTTGGGGTCAAGCTCGTAATGCGCGCCACAGAACTGGCAGTCGGCGGTCACCACGCCCGCGTCGGTGGTCATATGACGGATGTCTTTCTGGCTGTAGATCGACATTGCGCTGCGCACCTTGTCTTCGGAACACGAACAACCAAAGCGCACCGGCTGCGGGTCGAACACCCGGGGGTCTTCCTCGTGGAACAGGCGGATCAGCAGGTCGGTCGGCGCCACGGTCGGTCCGATCAGCTCCAGCTCTTCGACGGTGTCGAGCAGAATGTTGCAACGCGACCAATCCTCGCCCGCCTCGCCGCCCAGAATGTCGGTGTGATGCAGCAGGCCGCCGTCACCCGACCCGGCATCGGCGGCAACCTCGACCGACATGCCGGCCTGCGGCATGTGTTGCAGCATCACGCCACCCGCACGCCAGTGCGGGGCCGCCTCGCCCGGGATCTGGCTTTGGCCGAAGGTCACCGCGAACCGCGTCGGAAGCTGCTCGGACTGCGCGAAATACGTCTCGGCACAGTTGGCCAGCGACTGACCGGCGATGGGCGTGAAGCCCTGATAGGGCACCATGCCTTCGCCCTGATCGAGCATGACCGCGAAATACCCCTCGCCGATCTGGCTGAACGGCACGGCATCCAGATCCAGCCGGTCGTCGTCGTAGCTGGCGTAGGCGCGGATGCGCGCGGGCTGGCCGTCATCGGTCGGGCCGTAATAGTCGGTCGCGATCAGCCGTGCCGGACCCTTGCCGCGGATCTGCAACGACAGCTTCCAGCGCAGTTTCACCGCCTGCCCGATCAGCGCGGTCAGCACCACCGCCTCGGCCACCAGCGCCTCGATCACGGGGGGATAGGCATGCTGGCGCAGCACCTGGTCCAGCACCCCGTCAAGCCGCACCACGCGGCCCCGGATGTCGGAACGGTCAAGCTGAAACGGCAGGACGGTATCGTCCCAGGCGAGTTGGGTGGCAGACATGGGATTTCCTTTGGGCAACAGCCCGTGCATATCGCGCCTATATAGGCAGGGCAACCGGCGCACCAAGGGGGCGTCGGTTTTGGAGGCAAAGTCGATGCGGCGATTTGGAGAGGCGGTGAAGGCGGGGCAGCGCTATCGGCGCAGGCCGGGGGTCTATGCCATTCTTCTACGCGGCGACGATCTGCTGCTGACCCATCAGGCCGATCCGGTTCCCGAGTTCCAGTTGCCCGGCGGCGGCATCGATGCGGGCGAGCAGCCGATTGCCGCCCTGCACCGTGAGGTGTTCGAGGAAACCGGCTGGTCGATCGGACCGCCGCGGTTCGTTGCGGCCTACAAGCGGTTCACCTACATGCCGGAATACGACCTTTGGGCCGAAAAGGTCTGCCGCATCTTCCTCGCGCGCCCGATCCTGCGGCTCGGACCGCCGCGCGAGCCGGGGCATACGGCGATCTGGACCCATTGGGCGCAGGGCGAGTCGTTTCTGACCAATGCCGGCGACCGCGACATCTTGCGGCGTGTGTTGCGGCGGGTGCTGCGGGCCTAAGACGGCGGTCCGTGAAAGTTGAATGCGATGCCCGACACGTCGTCGGGGAAGTCCGACGCGCCGTGATGCGCCGCAAGGTCCCAGACCAGCGCCTCCAGCAGGTCGGGGCTGGCCAGAAGGCGGCTGGCCTGCACCAGGGCGACCGCGCCCTCGGTGCCAAGCTCCACGCCCTGGGGATCGGGGCATTCGGTGATGCCGTCCGACATCAGCAGCAGCCGGTCGCCGGGCGCGAGGCGCAGCGTGATGCGGTCATAGGTGGCGCCCGCGATCAGCCCGATCGGCAAGCCACCCTCTCCCACGACCTGCACGTCACCGCCTGCGCGCAGGACCAGCGGGTGCGGGTGCCCGGCCTGCACCAGCCGGACCTCGCCGTTGTGCAGGTCGACCTCGGCGTAGACCATGGTGAAATACTGATCCACCTGCACCCGTTCGAGCATCATCTTGTTCAGCCGGAACGCGACCATCTCGGGCGGCCAGGCATCGGCGTGCCCATGAGGGCCGTTAGACATCGTGATGTTCTGGTCGGGCGCCCCGGCCGACAAAAGCCCCGCCAGCCGCGCCGTCAGCATGGCCGACGCCACCCCGTGTCCGGACACATCGAAGGAGAACATCACCAGACGGCGCGGGTTGATCAGAAAGCTGCCGACCAGATCGCCCCCCACATGCCCCGACGGGATCAGCATCATCGACACCGCCCCGCTGCCGTAGTCGCGGTACCGGTCGCGCACCAGCGTCTGCTGCAGCTTGCGCGCCTCGATCAGGTCGCGGTCGAGCGAATCGTAGACCTTCTGCAACTGATCCAGCGTCGAGTTCACCAGACGGTTCTTTTCCACGAGCTCGCTTTGCATGCCGATAATGCGTTCACCGGCCCGCAGGCGCGCCCGCAGTTCGTCGGCGCTGACGGGTTTGGTCAGGAAATCGTCGGCGCCCTGTTCCAGACCATCGGCAATCTCGGCCTTTTCGGATTTCGAGGTCAGCAGGATGAAATAGCCATACCCCTCGCGCGGCAGCGCGCGAAAGGCGCGGCACAGGTCCAGCCCCGACATGCCGGGCATCATCCAGTCGCTGAGCACGATGTCGAACGGCAGCAGATGACACAGCGCCAACGCCTCTTCGCCCGAGGCGGCTTCGGTTACCCGGTAGCCCCAGCGCGCCAGCTGCATCGACAGCATCCGGCGCTGCGCCTTGCTGTCATCGACGACCAAAACATGGTGCCACGCCCCCGTCACGGGAGCTGGATCGCGATGTTGACCCAGATGCACGGTTGCCGACACGTTGACCTCTTGGCTTGTCCAGCCCCTGTCTTGACCAACCGCCTTAAGGTTCCGTGAACGCTAAAGTCTTAGATTCTGCGGCAGATCGCGGTCACCGGATGTTAAGCGCGATCCCCCACCCTTGCTGCAGGCATATGGCCAGAGGCGGGGCAAAGATGATTGACTGGGATCGGGTCAGGGATCTGCGGGCGGAAATCGGGGAAGCCGATTTCGTCGAGGTGGCCATCCTGTTTTTGGACGAATCAGACGAGGTGACCGCCCGACTGACCCGCGCCCGCGGGGCGCAGGTGCTGGAACAGGACCTGCACTTTCTCAAGGGGGCGGCGCTGAACCTCGGCTTTGCCCAACTCGCGGCGCTGTGCCAGGACGGCGAGCGGCGGGCGTCGGCAGGATCCACCGACGTCGATATCGAATCCGTGCAAGGCGCTTATGCGGTGTCGCGCCAGACGTTCTTGGCCTCGTGCGGGGTGGTGATCGCCTAGATCAGGAATTCGGCCAGAATCTCGTCGTTCGTGATGTCGCGCCAGGCGAAACTCGCCGCATCGAGCGCCGCAAACAGCCGGGCGAAACTGCCGGCCTCTTTCGTCTCGATGCCGATCAGCACCGAGCCGAAATTGCGCGCCGATTTCTTGAGGTATTCGAACCGGGCGATGTCATCGTCCGGCCCCAGCATGGCCAGAAATTCGCGGAGGGCCCCCGGACGCTGCGGCATGCGTAGGATGAAATACTTTTTCACACCCGAATATCGCTGGGCGCGCTCCTTGACCTCGGGCAGCCGTTCGAAGTCGAAATTGCCGCCCGAGGTGATGCAGACCACCGTCTTGCCCGCGATCTGGTCGGCCAGTTCGGGCAGCACATCGACGGCCAGCGCGCCCGCCGGTTCCAGCACGATGCCCTCGACGTTCAGCATTTCCAGCATGGTGACGCAGATGCGGTCCTCGGGGGCCAGCAGGACCTCGGCCGGGTTGACCCAGGACAACAGGCGATAGTTTGCCTCGCCCAGCCGTGCCACCGCCGCGCCGTCGACGAACGAATTGATCCGCGCAAGCTTGACCGGCTCGTGCGCCAGCAGAGCCGCCATCAGGCTGGCCCCGCCCACCGGCTCGACAAAGCGGTATTCGGTCAGGGGCGAGCAGGCGCGCAGATAGGTGGTCACGCCCGACGCAAGGCCACCGCCCCCCACCGGCAGGATCACCATGTCAGGCGACCGGCCCAGCTGGTCGAGCAGTTCGACCGCCACCGAGGCCTGCCCCTCGATCACGTCGGGGTCGTCGAACGGCGACAGGAAATGCGCGCCCTCGTCGACGCAATAGGTCTGCGCCGCTGCGAGCGTCTGGTCGAAATAGTCGCCGGTCAGCACGATCCGCACCGCGTCGCCGCCGAACGCCCGGGTCTTGTCGATCTTTTGCTGCGGCGTGGTCACCGGCATAAAGATCGTGCCCGTCGCCCCGAAATGCCGGCAGGCAAAGGCAACCCCCTGCGCGTGGTTTCCGGCCGACGCGCAGACGAACGCGGTGACATCGGGCCGCCGGTCCCGCAGCTTGCGCATCGCGGTGAAGGCCCCGCGCAGCTTGTAACTCCTCACCGGCGACAGATCCTCGCGCTTCAGCCATATGTCCGCCCCGTAGCGCGCCGACAGATGCTCGTTTCTCTGCAACGGCGTGCGGGGAAACAGATCGCGCAGGGCGCGGGTGGATTGGCGGGCGGCGTCGGTGAAATCTGTCATGCGTCTGCATAGCGCGGGCGGTGCGCAAGGCCAATCGGTCTTGTTCCGACGGTCAAAAGCCAATACAGGCGATTTTCAGTCATAGTCCGGGAGCCTGCCCCATGTCCTCTGCCACCTCCGCGCCGAAAAAAGTCGTTCTCGCCTATTCCGGCGGTCTGGACACCTCGATCATCCTGAAATGGCTGCAGAACGAATACGGTTGCGAGGTCATCACCTTTACCGCCGATCTGGGACAGGGCGAGGAGCTGGAACCGGCCCGCGCCAAGGCCGTGATGCTGGGCATCAAGCCCGAGAACATCCACATCGAGGATGTGCGCGAAGAATTCGTGCGCGACTTCGTGTTTCCGATGTTCCGGGCGAATGCGCTTTATGAAGGGCTGTATCTCTTGGGCACGTCGATCGCCCGCCCGCTGATCGCCAAGCGGCTGGTCGAGATCGCGGCGGAAACCGGCGCGGATGCGGTGGCGCATGGCGCGACCGGCAAGGGCAACGATCAGGTGCGGTTCGAGCTGTCGGCGCTGGCGCTGAACCCGCATCTGCGGGTGATCGCACCGTGGCGTGAATGGTCGCTGCAATCGCGGACACAGTTGCTGGCCTATGCCGAGGCGAACCAGATCCCGATCGCCAAGGACAAGCGCGGCGAGGCGCCGTTCAGCGTCGATGCAAACCTGTTGCACACCTCGTCCGAAGGCAAGGTGCTGGAGAACCCCGCCGAGGAAGCGCCCGACTACGTCTACCAGCGCGTGACGCCGGTCGAACAGGCCCCCGACCAGGCGGAAATGGTCGAGATCACCTTCGAACGCGGCGATGCCGTGGCGATCGACGGAGTGTCGATGTCGCCCGCCACCCTGCTGACCAAGCTGAACGAGTTGGGCGCGAAACATGGGGTGGGCGTGCTCGACCTCGTCGAAAACCGCTTCGTCGGCATGAAATCCCGCGGTATCTATGAGACTCCCGGCGGCACGATCCTGCTTGAGGCGCATCGCGGCATCGAACAGATCACGCTGGATGCGGGCGCAGGCCACCTGAAGGACAGCATCATGCCGCGCTATGCCGAGCTGATCTACAACGGCTTCTGGTTCTCGCCGGAGCGCGAGATGTTGCAGGCGCTGATCGACAAGTCTCAGGACCACGTCACCGGCACCGTCCGGGTGAAGCTTTACAAGGGCTGCGCGCGCACCGTGGCCCGCTGGTCTGATCACTCGCTTTACAGCGAAAAGCACGTGACTTTCGAGGAAGACGCCGGTGCCTACGACCAGAAGGATGCCGCAGGCTTCATTCGCTTGAACGCCCTGCGCCTGAAACTGATCGCAACGCGGAACGCGCGGGTCGCCGGAAAGCCTTAACCCTCTCTCAGTGGGGCAAATATCCGGCCTTATGTAGCAAACGCACCAACAAAATAGAATCCTTAGCGGCCTGTTTCCGCTAAGATTCCGGCATGTTGGACAAGTCGATAGATAGCGCGC
>JANNNU010000242.1:0-2171 GCA_031398695.1 Paracoccaceae bacterium
GACGAACTTGGCGCCACGCTGAACTACACGCTTTTAGCAGGAGAGATCCTGCCGTTTTCGGCCTTTGGAATGAATGCGACAGGCACCACAGCCACGCTTTACGGGTGGGATTGATGGTCGGCCTGTCCGGTCTGTCGCTGGGACTTGGCGCGCAGGACAAGCGCCGCAGCGGTCCCCCTCCGGTGTTGCCGTCCCTGTATCAGGGCGTTGTGGCCACCAAGTGCACCATTCCGACCAACAGCAGCACCACCAACCGCTTTGGAAACAGCCGGTCGCACCACGTGGCGCGAGACATCATCAGCGCGCTGCGCATCGAGCTGCCCAACTGGTATTGGTACCGCGCCGGCACCATAGGCGGCACCCAGGTCGAGACAAACGGAACCGGCACCGTCACGTACCGCGCATCGGTCGAATACCCCGAAGGCGTCTTCACGCAGATCCTGTGGGGGGGCGTGGCCGATGTGGTGTGTGCTGCCGGGGCCTCGGTGCTGTCCGACATGACGGCCGTTGCGATCCCTGCCGGGGCGGCGTTCTGGATCCGCATCCATCTTGCGGCGACGTCGCGGATGGTTTTCGTGGACGGCATCGCGAGCCCGGTTACGCGTGTCGTGGATCCCGGCGCCGGGGATGCCTTCGAATATGGCAGCACGGCACAGCCCGACAAGACAATGGGCGGCACGATCACGGCAACCTCCGTCGCGGATGCTGCCCCCATCTTGCGCCCCACAGCCATCGTCGGGATGACGCGAAAGCCGTCGATCCTGCTGATCGGCGACAGCAAGTGCTGGGGGTTTGGCGATACGCCGTCGGCGGGCAGCGACGCGGGTGAAATCGCGCGGGGGCTCGGTCCGCTGTTCGGCTACATCAACGCCGCGTCGGCGGGCGACTTTCTTTCGGCCTATATTGCCGCCAATGCGAAACGCACTGCATTGAAACAGCATGTCTCGCATGTCGTGGTCCAGACCGCGATCAACGCGTTGCGCCAGGGGGGCAGCGGGCAGAACAAGACCGCCGCGACGGTGCTTGCCGAACAGCAGACCATCCTCGGGCTCTTTTCCGACAAGCGCCGCCTGACGGTGACGACCGCGCCTCAGTCTGCCAGCAGCGACGGTTGGGCGACTGTGGCCAGCCAGACGGTCAATGCGAACTCCGCGCAGATCGTGGCGTTCAGTGACGCGATCCGGGCCGGCGTTGCGGGGTCTTTGGGCTATTTCGACGTCGCGGACCATTACGAAAGCGCCCGGAACAGCGGCCGCTGGAAAGCACCGGGGTTCACGTCGGACGGGCTGCATTCGACCGTGTCCGGCTATCAAGGGATCGCGGCGTCAGAGGTGTATGCCGCAGCCGCAACCATGATCAACCGGGCCGGGCTGTAAGCCGTCTGACAGGATCTGCCAGCACGGTCAGCGCCGTAGCGAGCAGACGGCGCAGCACCGGTTCTGCCTGCGTTGCGATCAGCCAGCAGATGCCGATCATGACCAGCGCAACGCCGACAATCGCCGGCGTTGCGCCGACACCGGCCCTGACGAGGCTGCCGATCATCGCAGCGCCGACGACGTTGTGCAGCAGATAAAGCGGGTAGGTCATCATCCCGAGCTGCCGCCAGATCGGGTGTGACAGCGTCATCCGCAAGCTGCCGGCCAGGCACCCCACCGCAAGAAAGAACGCCACGATCGGGGCCGCCGGGCTCGCGGCCAGACCGGTCTTCGCCGCGCCGAGCAGCGTCGTGCTGTCGATCTGCATCACACAACCGCACAGGAACACCGCGCCCCACGCCAATCTGCCCGATGACACGCCATGACGATAGAGGTGCAGCAGATGGACCCCGAGTGCAAAGAAGCATCCATGGTGGATCAACAGAAGTCCAAGCCAGCGATTGTCGGTCAGCCAGCGCGGCGACCCCGCCAGGTGGACCGCGAGCCAGAACACGGTCGATATCAGGCCCAGCACGACGGCCATGTGCCAGATGCGCCGCTGCTGGCCAGTCAGCAGCATCACCGCGATCAGCCCGTAAAAGACGATCTCGATCCCCAAGGTCCAATACACGCTGTCCACCCAGGGGCCGAAGGGAACGAAGAACACCGAGTGGACGAGGCGTGAAACCGCGTCGCTCCCCCAGGTGGATCCCGTCACCCAGAACGCCACGATCGAGATTGGCGCGCAGATCCAGA
>JANNNU010000014.1:0-47706 GCA_031398695.1 Paracoccaceae bacterium
GCGCATTCTGGATGCTCACACCAGGGCAGCATACGATTATTGTGAAGGCTCGTGATCAATATGGGCGTGTGCTGTTGAGCGAAGCAAGCACATTTACCGACCAGTGCGGGCGCATCACGCTGGACCGCGACACCGACGCCACCGTGGCACAGCGGGATACGGCCACCGGCACGGCGCTGCTGACGCCCGCAACCCCGCTTTCGCCGATGGCCTATGCCCGGTTTGCCGATGCAGCACCCCGCATCGGGTCTGACGTGGCGGTGTCCGGCTATTCCTATGAAGACGCCCTGCCCGCCCCGGTCCTGACCTTTGGCGCGGTGGAGGATGTGACCGGCCTGAACGGCGAGCCGGGTCTGCGCCGCATCGCCGCCGCGATCCTGCCGGGCGACAGCGGCGGGCCGGTCTTTGACACGGCCGGCAACGTGATCGGCCTGCTGCTCCCGCCCGAAGACGGCGCCCGCAAGTTGCCAGACGGGGTCGCCTTTGCAGCCGGGGCCGAGGCGTTGCGCCCGTTTCTGGCCGGGGCGGGCATCGTCCCTCCGGCCGCCGCGACCGCGACCGTCACCCCCGACGCCCTGTCGCAACAGGCGCTGGGGATGACGGTGCTGGTGTCGTGCTGGGATTGACCGCCCGCGCCCCGTATCGGGACGCAGGCTGACACCGCCATTTGACAAACCCCCGCGACGCCCCGGATTGGAGCGTGGCATCGGCCTGCGTCAGCCGACGTGATACAGGCTGGCGAACAGGCGCGGATCGAGGCTGGTCGCGGCGAACGTCGGCCCTTCGGTCAGCACCGACACCGCATCATGGCTGTGCAGGCTTTCCTGATGGCTGGCGACGATGCGAAAATCGCCGATCCGCGGTTCGGCCTGCAAGGCCATGCAGAACGACCGGGCGGCATCCTCGACAAAGATCGGATTGGCCGCGTTCAACTCGGCGAACGCCTGTTCATCTTCGCGCTTGACCATCACCTGCGTTTCGGTCGGAACGCCCGACCGCGCGATCTCGACCAGATCTTCGAACCACAGGCAATGGCCGCCCTTGACCTCGACCGACAGCCGGGCCACCGACCGCTGCGAATGCGGGGTCGCCAGTTGGCCCCGCGTCATGCGGGCGTGTTCCGACAGTTCCAGCGAGCACGGGCAGGTGCTGGAATAGACGAAATCGAGGTGCATGATCTTCTTGCGCACCCCGCCCATGTCCACCAGTTCCAGCGCGATGTCGTAATACTGCCAGCCCGACAGGCCCGACCGCAGGCTGTCCACCTTCATCGGAAACGAGAACCGCATCTGGATGCGGGCATCAAAGCTGCCGAGGTCGCGCTTGTAATCGTCCAGCGCCCGCTCGATCACTTCAAAGCTGAAATCGCGTTCGGCATGGGCATAGAACGACCGCATGATGCGGCTCATGTTGATGCCCTTCTTTTCCGCCTCGAGGCTGACGGTACCGGTCACCGACGTCTCCAGCACCACCTCACCCGCATCGCGCGTCCGATAGCGCAGTGGCAGGCGGAAGTTCGAGATGCCGACATGCTGGATTGTCGCGCGGGCACCCACGATCAGGCTGGCGGGGCCGTTCTGCAGGTCGGGCAAACCATCCTTGTAGGCGTTATCCACGCGGAATGTGGCGGGGTAATCGCGGCTCATCACCGGATAGCCCTGACCGACCAAGGCCCCCGCAGCGGGATCGAGTGCGACGATGTCGGCGTCAGTCGCGCGGTCGGCCCATTGGCGCAGCAGGGCCAATGCAGCCTCGGCCTGAGCCTTGGACGGATGCTGGATGTCGGATTGGATGTTCATGGCACGCTCCTGTGCTCTGGCCTTGCGGACGTGATGTAGTCCCCCACATCCATTCCGCAAAGCCTCCAAGGCATTGTACGCGGCAATGCCCCCGTCAGATCACCGAAAAGGCCGTGCGCAGATCGGAAATCAGATCGCCCGAATCTTCCAGCCCCACCGACAATCGCACCAGCCCCGGCGTGATGCCCAGCCGCGCCTTCTGGTCATCGGGCAGGCGCGAATGGGTCGTCGTGGCGGGGTGCGTCACGATGGATTTGGCATCGCCGAGGTTGTTCGAGATCTTGATGATCCTCAGCGCGTTCAGCATCCGGAACGCCGCCTCCTTGCCGCCGGCCACCTCGAACGTCACAAGGGTGCCACCCGAACCCATCTGCGCCATCGCCAACGCGTGCTGCGGATGGCTGGGCAGGCCGGGAAAGATCACCTGTGCCACGTGCGGAATGGTTTCCAGCACCGATGCAATCTGCAACGCGCTTTCGGCCATCGCCCGGCAGCGCAGATCCAGCGTGACCATCCCGTTCAGCATGATCCACGAGTTGAACGGGCTCATCGAGCCGCCCGTGTGCTTCATGTAAGGTTCCAGCACCTTGCGGATGTAGTCCTTGGTGCCGCAGACCACACCGCCCAACGCGCGACCTTGTCCGTCGATGTGCTTGGTCGTCGAATAGACGATGACATCAGCCCCCTGCTCGACCGCCCGCGAAAAGATCGGAGTGGCGAACACGTTGTCGACGATCACCAGCGCGCCGGCGGCATGGGCGATCTTCGACACCGCGGCAATGTCCACCAGCTCTAGCGTCGGGTTCGACATGGATTCGAAGAACACCGCCTTCACCCCCGGCACCACCGCGTTGCGCCACTGGTCCAGATCGGCACCATCGACGAAAGTGACCTTGACGCCATAGCGTTGCAGCACTTCTTCAAGCACGTAAAGGCATGACCCGAACAGCGCGCGCGCCGAGACCACGTGATCGCCCGCCCGCAACAGACTGGCGAGCGACCCCATCACCGCCGCCATGCCGCTGGCGGTGGCAAAGGCATCCTCGCAGCCTTCCAGAGCCGCAATGCGTTCTTCGAACATCCGGGTCGTCGGGTTGCCGTAGCGGGCGTAGATGAATTCGTCGTCCCCGGCCTTGTGGAACCGCGCCTCGGCCTGCTCGGCCGACTCGTAGACGAACCCTTGCGTCAGGAAAATCGCCTCGGCCATCTCGCCATACTGGCTGCGGCGGCTGCCTTCGTGCACCAGCTGCGTGCGCGTCTTCCAATCGTGCATGGTCGGTCTCCGACAACAAAAAGCCCCGGACCAAACAAAGGTGCCGGGGCGAAACCCACACCTCTTTAGCGGTTTGTTTAACGTGGCCCGCAATCCGGTAACAAAGCGCCACATCTGGTGATTACCGCCCGACGCGGCAAAGGTCAACTGTGGCACGCCCGCACCGTCACGCAGCTGTAACGCGTCCGTCACCCGCGCGTTGCACGCTGGGCCTATTCATGCCGCAATTGCAGAAAAAGGCCGCCATGCCACAGTCGTCCGCCCCGGTTCGTGCCGATGTGACAGCCCAAGGGTTGCAGATCGACCATGGCCTTCTTGCGGAACGGCTGAACGCGCTGCCCGACTCTTCCCCCGTGGTCGTGATGATCCACGGATATCGGTTCACCCCAGGTGTTGCGGGCCACTGTCCCCACGGTCACATCCTGTCGATGGATCCGCCATCGGGCGATCGCAAGGCGACCAGCTGGCCCCGCCATCTGCGGCTGACCGGCGACAACGGTCTTGCCATCGCGATGGGATGGGAAGCCCGCGGATCGGTGCAGGGCGCCTATCGCCGCGCTGCAGCATCAGGGCGCGCATTGGCCGATCTCGCGGCACTGATCCAGACGATCAACCCCGCGCGGCAGGTGGACGTGATCGGCCATTCGCTTGGCGCACGGGTGGCCTTGCAGGCGTTGCCCCACGCCCCGGCCGGTGCGTTTCGCCGGATGATCCTGCTGGCGGCGGCCGAAACCCGTCGCCCGGCCCGCGCCGCCATGGACAGCCCGGCAGGGCGCGCGGTCAGCGTGGTGAACGTGACGACCCGCGAAAACGACCTGTTCGATTTTGCTCTGGAATGGTTGGTCGGTCTTGGAACCGACACCGCGCTGGGGCAAGGTCCGGGGCGGCACCTGCCGAACTGGCTGGACCTGCAGATCGACCAGAAGGCGACGCTCTACGTCCTTGATCTGCTGGGCCACGCCCTGCCGCCGCCGCCCGCGCGGATCTGTCACTGGTCGCCCTACATGCGGCCGGGCATCTTCGCGCTTTATCGCGCGCTGATGGATGGCACGCTGCCAGTCGCCACTCTGTGCGCGGCGCTGCCGGTGCGGCGCGACCGACGCTGGTCGCGTCTGGTCCTGCCCGTGGGCGCACGTCAGTTTCTGGGGCCGGCCTGACCCTTACGCCGCCGGGTCCTTGATCGCGTACTTCTCCATCAGCTTGCCCTGCATCATGAAGAACGCGAACAGCGCCGCCGGCAGGCCGAAGGTCTTGAAGGTCACCCAGGTCTCCGTCGACAGCGTGCGCCAGATCACCTCGTTGGCGATGGCGAGCACCAGGAAAATCAGCGTGACGCGGCGGGTCAGGATCATCCAGCCCTCTGCCTGCATCGGCAAAGCCTCTTCCATCACCAGCTTCAGATAGGACTGCCCGCGCCACAGCCCAAAGCCCAGAAGGCCCGCGAACAGCAGGTAGATCATCGTCGGCTTCATCTTGAAGAACCGCTCGTCGTTCAGCCAGACCGACAGGCCGCCGAAGATCACCACCAAAACGACCGTCGCGACCTGTATCTTCGACAGCTTGCCGGACAGCGCCCACAGGATGCCGGTCGTCAGGATCATGACCGGGATGAACAGGGCCGTGACCACGATGAACCCGGAATACTCGGCCCCGAACACGGTATAGGTCTGATCCTTCATGCGCCCGTACGCGACAAAGAACGCCAGCACCGGCCCCAGTTCGAGGAGCAGCTTGACGAGCGGGTTGATCTTCTTTTCGGCCATGACGTCCTCCGACTACCCGATCTGCACCAGAACCGCGCCCAGCGCAATCAGCCCCATCAGCGCAGCCCGCACCGGACCCACCTTTTCGCCCAGCACCGCCCAGCCGATGATCGCGGCAAAAACGGTCGAGGTTTCGCGCAGCGCCGCCACTTCGCCGACCTTGCCCAGACGCGTGGCCAGCATCACCCCGCCAAAGCTGACAAATGCCACCAGCGCCCCGACGATCCCGCGCAGAATCAGCGGCCGCAAGGGCGGCAGCGTCGCGCGGCCCCGGGCCAGCCGCACCGCCATCAGCGTGGGGAAATCGATGGCTGTGATCAGAAAGAACCACGCGAGGAAGGTGAACGGATCGGGCGTCAACCGGATGCCCCACGCGTCGTAGGTCGTGTAGACCGCCACCAGAAGGCCGCCGGTGAAAGCCCACGCCAGGCCCTGCCACAGCGCCGCCCGCCCGATCCGCACGCCATTCAGATTCACGACCGCCAGAGCCAGGATCGCCCCCGACAGCAGCGCCACGCCGCCCCATTGCAGCGGGCGATACTGCTCGCCCAGAAAAAGCGCGGCAAAGGCCAGCGTCGCCAGCGGCCCGGTGCCCCGCACGACCGGATAGACGACCGTGTAGGCCGCCCGTTCATAGGCCAGCGCCATCGTCAGCTTGTAGGCAAAATGGATGACCAGCGCACCAAGGATGACGAGCCATTCAGGGCCTTGCGGCCAGGGCACCGCGAACAGCGCCAAGGGCAGGCTGAACACGAAGATCCCGCTGTCGATTGAGGCGCGGGTCAGCCAAGGGTCGTGCTGACCTTTTTGCAGCGCGCCGAACACCGCATGGGCCAAGGCCGAGGTCATGGCAAGGCACAGGGCGATCGAGATGCCTGCAGGGGTGCCCGCGATGGAGAGGAGCCAGGAGGTCATGCGTCGCTTTTGCGGAAAGGCCGGGGGCTGTCTGCCCCCGGACCCCCGAGGATATTTGTGAACAGATGATGCGTCCTAGGCGTCGAGGCCGACCAGAGCGCGGGCGAAATCTTCGGGGTCGAACGGGGCGAGGTCGTCGATCTGCTCGCCCACCCCGATGGCATGGATCGGCAGGCCGAACTTGTCGGCCAGCGCCACCAGAACGCCTCCCTTGGCCGTGCCGTCGAGTTTGGTCATCACCAAGCCCGAGACATCGGCGATCTTGCGGAAGATCTCGACCTGCGACAGCGCGTTCTGGCCGGTGGTGGCGTCGAGGACCAGCAGCGTGTTGTGCGGCGCGGTGGGGTCGACCTTGCGCAGGACGCGGACGATCTTGGCCAGTTCCTCCATCAGGTCGGCGCGGTTCTGCAGTCGGCCTGCCGTGTCGATCAGCAGCAGGTCGGCATTCTGTTCGCGGGCGCGCGTCAGCGCATCGAACGCGAGGCTGGCCGGGTCCGACCCTTCGGGCGCGGTCAGCACCGGCACCCCGGCGCGGCTGCCCCAGATCTGCAACTGTTCCACTGCCGCCGCACGGAACGTGTCGCCCGCGGCGATCACCACCGATTTTCCGGCCGCCTTGAACTGGCTGGCGAGTTTGCCAATCGTTGTGGTCTTGCCCGACCCGTTGACGCCGACCACCAGAATGACTTGCGGTTTCTGGCCATAAAGCGGCAACGGCCGCGCCACCGGGCCCATGATGCGCGCGACTTCCGCCGCGAGCGCCGAGCGCAGCTCCGTGGTCGAGATGCGCTTGCCGATCCGGCCTTCGGCGATGTTCGCCGTCACGCGCAAGGCGGTGTCGACGCCCATGTCGGCGCTGATCAGCATCTCCTCCAGGCTTTCCAGCATGGCATCGTCCAGCACCCGGCGCGGCGCGTCCGCGCCCAAAAGACGACCCAGCAGCCCCGGCGCTTCGGCGGCGGGGGCGGCATCTGCGACCAGCGCCTCCAGACCTTCGCCGATCTTTTCGGAGGACCGGAACATGCGGTCGCGCAGTTTTTTGAAAAACGACATGGGGGCCTTTGGCGCTGTCTCGTCGCCTGCGTAGCGAAAACACCGCGCAAGGGAAAGGTCCTGCGGCATGTCTGGCTCTTTTCGCGGCTGGCGGGCGTGCTACAATCGGTCCATGACAGCGCGACCCTCCGTGTTCTTGTTCGGCCTTGCGGCGGCCGGCCCGCTGGCGCTTCTGGGGCTGGCGTCCACCCAAGGCGGGGTCTGGCCGCTGGCTGCACTGCTTTTCATGGGCGCGGGGTCGGTCGTTCTGGACCTGACGATCCGCCGGATCGCGGCAGACGCGCCGGAGGGGGCCGAGTTTCCGGCAGCGGACGGATTGCTGGTCGGGCTTGGCCTTGGCAATCTGGTGCTGCTGCCGCTGGTGGTCTGGGCGGTGGCGGGTCCGTCCGACCTGACGGGCGTGCAGCGTCTGTTGCTGTTCGTTGCGGCGGGCCTGTGGATGGGGCAGGTCGCCCACCCGGCGGCGCACGAGTTGATCCACCGCGGCGGGCGCGCTCTGTTCCGTCTTGGGATGGCGGTCTATTGCAGCCTGCAGATCGGGCATCACGTGTCGGCGCATCGCCTGGTACACCACCGCCATGTCGCGACGCGGGACGATCCGAACACCGCGCGCGCGGGTGAAGGCTTCTGGCGGTTTCTGGCCCGCGCGTGGATCGACAGCTTTCGCGCGGGCTATACTGCAGAACAGGCGCGGCGAACGGGTCGGGTGCATCCCTATGCCGTCTATGCCGGTGGCGCGGTGCTGGCGCTGACGGTCGGGTTTGTGGTGGCCGGGTGGGGCGGCGTGGTGTGCTGGCTGGCCCTGGCGGCGCATGCCCAGATGCAGATCTTCTTGTCGGATTATGTGCAGCATTACGGCCTGACCCGTGCCGTGCTGCCGGACGGCCGGCTCGAGCCGGTAGGGCCGCGCCACTCCTGGAACGCGGCGCACTGGTTTTCGGGGCGAATGATGCTGAACGCTCCGCGCCATTCCGATCACCACGCCCACCCGTCGCGCCCGTATCCCGCGCTGCACCTGCCCGCTGCCGACGACGCGCCGCGCCTGCCGTGGCCCTTGCCGGTCGCCTGCACGCTGGCCCTGTGGCCGGGGGCGTGGCGGCGTGCGATGCAGCCGCATCTGGCACGGTGGAAGCCGCCGGTCACCACGGCGTGACTGGGTCTTGGCGACGACTTCTGTCACACTGGCCGCGACCTGAAGGAGCGTGCGATGCGCCATCTTGCCCTTGCCTTTTGCCTGCTCGCCGTGCCCGCGGCGGCGCAGACACGGATGACCGCCGATGAATTCGAAAGCTATGTGACCGGCAAGACGCTGACCTACGCGCGCGATGGGCTGGTCTGGGGCACCGAGCAGTATCTGCCGGACCGCAAGGTCGTCTGGGCTTTCACCGCCGACGAATGCCGCGAAGGCATATGGTACGAGGATCAGGGCGCCATCTGTTTCGTCTATGAAGACGACGGACTGCCGCAATGCTGGGATTTCTTCCTGCAAGCCAACGGCCTGTCGGCGCGCTTTCTGAGTGACCCCGAAAGCCTGCCGTTGTCCGAAGTCGAACAGACCGAAGGCCCGATGCCCTGTGCGGGGCCGGACATCGGCGTTTGACAAAATCCGGCATCGGCTCGATTCATACCTGCCGCCGCGGAGCTGACAGCAACGCCTTGCCGTCCAAATCTCATCCGACGGATGAAGCACGGTTGTCGAAATCGAACATGGGCCTAGAGGAAACTGCCCTGATCGGGGCCGCTGTCGCCCCTCGGCTTGCGTGCGGCCCTTGCCGGCAGCGCCAGCCGTCCGTCATGAAACTGCAACTCCAGCGTTGACGCACGCTCTGCCATGCCGCGGGCGGTGACGACGGCCCCGTCGCCGCGAACGATGACGAAGCCGCGCTTCAGGGTTTCGTCCGGGCCCAACGTCTGGCGCAGACGGTCGAGTCGGTCCATCCGGTCGCGCAGCAGGACAAACCGGCGCGTCGGTGCGGTCTGCAACCGTGCGTCCAGTGCCTCGAGCCGGTCGCGCCCGCGCAGAATGTCGCGCCGGGCATCGGCCAACAGGCGTGCAAGCGCCAGATCCAGCCGCGAGGCCCATTTGTCCTGCAACCCGCGCGCCCGGTCCAGCCGCCGGTCCGTGCGGCTGTCGAGCGCCGCCATGATCCGCGCCAGACCGTCACGCCGCCGCCCGATCAACCCGGCCAGCACGTCCACTCGCAGCCGCCCTGCCATCGCCAGCAAACCCGTGCGCTTGCGCACCGACGCCATGCCGAGCGCCCCCGCCAGCCGACCCGACCACAGGTCCAGTCGCTGGCGCGGTCCGGCCAGCAAGCCGTCCAGCCGGGGCAAGGCCCGCCCCAGATCGGCAACCCGCTGACGGCGCAGCGCCATCCCGCGTGCCACCGCCCCCGACAGACGCGCGCCGCGCGCATCCAGGCCCGCAACCAGATCAAGCCGCACCGGCACGGCGAGTTCTGCCGCCGCCGTCGGGGTCGGCGCGCGCAGATCCGCGGCAAAGTCGATCAGGGTGGTGTCGGTTTCGTGGCCCACCGCCGAAATCAGCGGGATCTGCGATTGCGCCGCCGCGCGCACGACGATCTCTTCGTTGAAGCCCCACAGATCCTCAAGCGAGCCGCCCCCGCGCGCGACGATGATCACGTCGGGGCGCGGGATCGGACCGCCGGGCACAATGGCATTGAAGCCGTGGATCGCCGTCGCAACCTCGGCCGCGCACGCCTGCCCTTGCACGGCGACCGGCCAGATCAGCACATGGCGTGCAAAGCGGTCCCGCAGACGATGCAAGATGTCACGGATCACCGCGCCCGACGGGGAGGTGACCACCCCGATCACCATCGGCAGGTAGGGGATCGGCTTTTTGCGCGCCGCATCGAACAACCCTTCGCCCGCCAGCAAGGTCCGCCGTTTTTCCAAAAGCGCCATCAGCGCGCCCGCCCCCGCCGGGGCCACGTCGTCGACGATCAACTGATACTTCGACTGTCCCGGAAAGGTCGTCATGCGCCCGGTTGCGACGACTTCCATACCCTCTTCGGGGCGAACCTGCATCTTGGCAAGCTGGCCTTTCCACGACACCGCATCAAGACTCGCGCGGTCGTCCTTGAGCGCAAAGTAAAGATGCCCAGAGGCAGGCCGCGACACCCGCCCGACCTCGCCCCGCACCCGCACCAGCCCGAATTCGCCTTCGATCACCCGTTTGACCGCGCCAGACAGCTCGGACACGGTGAATTCAGGGCTGTTGCCCTGCCCGGAAGCGGGGGGGGTATCGTCGATCAGATCCATCGCGGTTGCCTCCTTGCGACGATCACCCTAGAACGCCCCCAACCAAAGGCCAAGCGGGGCGCGTGATGAACATTCTGATCCTCGGCTCCGGCGGGCGGGAACATGCGCTGGCCTGGGCCGTCCAGCAGAACCCGAAGACGGATCGCCTGATCGTGGCGCCCGGCAATGCCGGGATCGCGCTGCTGGCGGATTGTGCCGACATCGACATTCTGGACGGCGCGGCGGTCGTTGCATTCTGCGAGCAGAACGCGGTCGACTTCGTGATCGTCGGACCCGAAGCGCCGCTGGCCGCCGGGGTCGCGGATGCGACGCGGGCCGCCGGTTTGCTGACCTTCGGGCCGTCGGCGGCCGCAGCGCAACTCGAGGCGTCCAAGGCCTTCACCAAGGCGGTGTGCGATGCCTGCGGCGCGCCGACGGCCGCCTACGCCCGATTCACCGATGCGACCGCGGCAAAGGCCCATGTCACAGCCCACGGCGTTCCGATCGTGATCAAGGCAGACGGCCTTGCGGCGGGCAAGGGCGTGGTCGTGGCGATGACGCAAGCCGAGGCGCACGACGCGATCGACGACATGCTGGGCGGGGCGTTCGGCGCGGCCGGGGCCGAGGTGGTGATCGAGGAATTCATGACGGGCGAAGAGGCCAGCTTTTTCGTCCTGACCGATGGGACCGATGCCTTGGCCCTTGGCTCGGCACAGGACCACAAACGCGCCTATGACGGCGACCGGGGCCCCAACACCGGCGGCATGGGGGCCTATTCGCCCGCGCCCGTGCTGACCGACACCATCGCCGCCCACGCGATGGCAGAGATCGTCGAACCCACGATCCGCGAAATGGCCCGGCGCGGCACGCCCTATCAAGGCGTGCTTTATGCGGGACTGATGATCGAAGACAGCCGGGCCCGGCTGGTCGAATACAACGCCCGGTTCGGCGACCCCGAATGTCAGGTGCTGATGATGCGGCTGGGTGCGCAGGCGCTCGATCTGATGCTGGCTTGCGCCGAGGGTCGGCTTGCATGGGCGCGGGTCAACTGGGCCGACGATCATGCCCTGACGGTGGTGATGGCGGCGCAGGGTTATCCCGGCGCCTATGACAAGGGCAGCGTGATCAACGGCCTGGATGCCCTGCCCGAAGACAGCAGCCACATGGTGTTTCACGCGGGCACCCGAACCGATCACGGCCAGACCACGGCCAACGGCGGCCGCGTGCTGAACGTCACCGCGCGCGGCGCGACCCTGGCTGAGGCGCGCAGCCGGGCCTATGCGCTGGTCGACCGGATCGACTGGCCGGGCGGATTCTGCCGCCGCGATATCGGCTGGCGGGCGCTTTAGCGCGCCGCTTGCCCCTGCCCTGCCTTCTGCTATACGGCCCCCGGCTTGCAAGGGGCCGTTTGACAAAAGGCGGGGGGCAGACCATGCCGCTTCTGGTGATGAAATTCGGCGGCACTTCGGTGGCCGACCTCGCGCGGATCAAGAACGCAGCCGCCAAGGTCAAGCGCGAGGTCGAGCGTGGTTACGACGTCATCGTCATCGTCAGCGCGATGTCCGGCAAGACGAACGAGCTGGTGAACTGGGTCGAAGCGACCTCGCCGCTGTTCGACGCGCGCGAATATGATGCCGTGGTGTCCTCGGGCGAGAATGTGACCGCCGGTCTGATGGCGCTGACCTTGCAGGAAATGGACGTGCCGGCGCGGTCCTGGCAAGGCTGGCAAGTGCCGATCCAGACGACGTCTGCGCATTCTTCGGCCCGGTTCGTCGATATCCCGCGCGCCAATATCGACGCCAAATTCGCCGAAGGTTTCAAGGTCGCGGTCGTCGCGGGCTTTCAGGGCGTCAGCCCCGAAGGCCGCATCACCACGCTGGGCCGGGGCGGGTCCGATACCACCGCCGTCGCCTTTGCCGCCGCCTTCAACGCGGAACGCTGCGACATCTATACCGACGTGGACGGCATCTACACCACCGACCCGCGCATCACCGCCAAGGCGCGCAAGCTGGAAAAGATCGCGTTCGAGGAAATGCTGGAACTGGCGTCCTTGGGGGCCAAGGTGCTGCAAACGCGGTCGGTCGAACTTGCCATGCGCTACAAGGTGCGGCTGCGCGTGCTGTCATCGTTTGAAGATACCGACGAAAATTCTGGAACGCTGGTCTGCGACGAGGATGAAATCATGGAATCGAAAGTTGTCTCTGGCGTCGCCTATTCCCGCGACGAGGCGAAAATGACGCTGGTCAAGGTCGAGGACCGCCCCGGCATAGCCGCCGCGATCTTTGGCCCCTTGGCCGATGCGGGCGTCAACGTCGACATGATCGTGCAGAACATATCCGAAATCGAGGCCGGCGCCGACCGCCGCCCCTACACCGACATGACGTTTTCTTGCCCGACCAATCAGGTCGCACGCGCCCGCAAGGCGATCGAGGATGCCCGCGACGCTGGCAAGTTCGTCTATGCCGAACTGGTCACCGACATCGACGTCGCCAAGCTATCGGTCGTGGGGATCGGCATGCGGTCGCATGCAGGGGTTGCCGCCACGATGTTCAAGGCACTTGCCACCGAAAACATCAACATCAAGGTCATCACCACGTCCGAGATCAAGATTTCGGTGTTGATTGACCGCAAGTATATGGAACTGGCCGTGCAGGCTTTGCACGACACATTCGAATTGGAAAAGGTTGCGTAAAAGCCTGCCGATACGGATCGGTGCCTAGGGCAGCTAACCCTTTGCAAGAACCTTATCGGCAAAGCCGGGGGTCAGAACCTCGCCAGCCAGCCGCAGCAGATCGGCGGTCTGATCCGGCCCCAGAACCGCCGCGATCCGCTGATTGGCGGACACGTACATCTGCAGGGCTTGGCCCAGTTTTGCCGCCCCCTGCGCCGTCAGCCGGGCGTGGCGGGTGCGCCCGTCGACCAAACCGCGCGTCACGGTCAACACCCCGTCGCGTTCCAGCGGGCGCAGGGCGTGGGTCAGGGCCGACACCTCCAGCCCCAACCGGCGCGCGACGTCTTGCAGGGCGGGGCCCTGACCGGCGGGATCGTCCAGCTCCGCGACCACCGCAGCCAACCGCGCCTGCGCCGCGTTCAGCCCGGTCGGGGCCAAAGCAATGTCATAGATATGCGTCATCCGCCGCGCGGCCTGCCGCAGCACGGTGTTCAAACAGTCGCTGTGCAGCGCTGCAGTGTCAGACATCGCCTCGGCATCGTCCATCATGAGTTTAAAATAGTTGAGCATTCAAGCATTGACAAGCCCCACCTAGCCTCCCATTATTTGAGCACTCAACTAATGGAGAGAATGATGACAAACCCTACCCGCCCCACAGCCGTGATCACCGGCGCATCGTCCGGCATCGGTGCCGTCTATGCCGATCGGCTGGCTGCCCGTGGCCATGACCTGATCCTGATCGCCCGCCGTGCCGACCGTTTGGATGCGCTGGCGACCCGCCTGCAGGCCAGCCATGGCATCAAGGCCCGCCCGATGGTCGCCGACCTTTCGACCGAAACCGGCATCGCCGCGGTCGAGGCCCTGTTGCAGTCCGACACCGCGATTTCCGTGTTGGTCAACAACGCGGGGCTTTGCCATGTGGGCCCGATTGCCAGCATGACCGCCGCCGAACATTCAGAGATGCTGATGGTCAATCTGGTTGCCCCCAGCCGCCTTGCCCATGCGGTCCTGCCGGCATTCCTTGCCCGCAACACTGGCACGATCATCAATATCGGCTCGGCCAACTCGGTTCGCCCCTTCCCCGGCACGGCGGTCTATTCTGGGACCAAGGCCTACATCCTGTCGCTCAGTTTCGCGCTGCAGGACGAAGTGGAGGGCACCGGCATCCGTGTTCAGGCCGTGCTTCCCTCGGCCACCGCGACGGAAATGTGGGACACCCCCGAGTTCAAGAAACTAGAGGTGCCCTTCGAAATGCTTATGTCGACCGAAGCGATGGTCGATGCCGCTATTAGCGGGCTGGATCAGGGCGAACTGGTGACAATGCCGTCGGTCGCCGACATCGACGACTGGAACCGCTTTGATGCGGCAGGGCGCGATCTTTTTGCCGCTGCCGCGAATGCCCAGCCTGCCCCGCGTTATCGCGCCGCCTGACCGACCGATAGCAATTCACTAGCGCAGGCAGTTGTGGTCTAAAGAACCCGCCGGAGCGATCCGGCGGGAGACACCCAATCCGAGGTCACGATGCCGGAACGGACCGAAAGCGACAGTCGAAAGCTTCTGCGCCGCCTTCGCGACAGCCTTGCCGTTCCCGGCAAGGGCCAGGACCGGCTTGACCGCATCACCCATCTGATCGCCGACTCGATGCAGACCGAAGTCTGTTCGATCTATCTGTTCCGCGATGCCGAAACGCTGGAGCTGTGCGCGACCGAAGGGTTGAACAAGACCGCCGTGCACCAGACGCGGATGAAACTGGGCGAGGGCCTGGTGGGCCGCGTGGCGCGTCTAGGCCAGCCCGTCAACACACCCAACGCGCCGGCCGAAAAAGGCTTTCGGTTCATGCCCGAAACCGGGGAAGAGATCTTTTCGTCCTTTCTTGGCGTGCCGATTCAACGGGTTGGCGAGAAACTGGGCGTGCTGGTGGTGCAATCGAAGGCGGCGCGCGCCTATTCGGATGACGAGATCGACGCGCTGGACGTGGTGGCGATGGTGCTGGCCGAGATGACGGAACTGGGGGCCTTTGCCGGCGATGGCGGCGCGATGGGGGCCAAGCACAAGACGCCGGTGCTGATCCGTGGCGGCACCGGTCAGGAAGGCGCCGCCGAGGGGCGCGTCTGGCTGCACGAACCCCGCGTTGTCGTGACCAACCCGGTGGCCGACGATCCCCTGACCGAGATCGACCGCATCCGGGCCGCCGTCGGCGTGCTGCGGGTATCGGTCGATGACCTGCTGGCGGCCGAAAGCCTCGACAAGGACCAGAAGGCCGTGCTGGAGGCGTACCGGATGTTCGCCCACTCGCGCGGCTGGCTGCGCCGGATGGAAGAGGACATCCAGCGCGGCCTGTCCGCCGAGGCCGCCGTGGAAAAGGAACAGTCTGCCGCCCGCAACCGCATGGAACAGGTGCCCGATGCCTATCTGCGCGACCGCTTGCACGATCTGGATGACCTGTCGAACCGGCTGCTTCGGATCCTGACCGGGCAAGGGTCGGACACCGGCGCGGAAATGCCGGAAAACCCGGTGCTGGTGGCGCGCAACATCGGCCCCGCCGAACTGCTGGAATACGGCCGCAAGCTGCGCGGCGTGGTGCTGGAGGAAGGCTCGGTCGGCAGTCATGCGGCCATCGTCGCGCGGGCGCTGGCCATTCCGCTGGTGATCAACGCCGACCGCATCACCACCGAGGCGCTGAACGGCGATCCGATCCTGGTCGATGGCGATCAGGGGCTGGTCCACCTCCGGCCCGATGAAACCGTGGCGCGCAGTTTCCGCGACAAGATCGCCATGCAGGCCGAGGCGCAGAAACGCTATGCGTCGCTGCGTGACCTGCCTGCCACCACGCGCGATGGCCACACGGTCAGCCTGATGATGAACGCCGGCCTGATGGCCGATCTGCCCAGCCTCGAAGGATCGGGGGCCGAAGGCGTGGGTCTGTTCCGCACCGAGTTGCAATTCCTGATCCGCAACCGGATGCCGCAACGGGCGGAACTGGCGCAGACCTATGCGCGTGTGATGGACGCCTCCAAGGGCCGCCCCGTCGCGTTTCGCACGCTCGACATCGGGTCGGACAAGGTGTTGCCCTACATGAAACCGCAAGACGAGCCCAACCCCGCGATGGGCTGGCGCGCGATCCGGGTCGGCCTCGACAAACCCGGCGTGCTGCGGATGCAGTTGCAAGCCCTGTTGCGGGCGGCGAACGGGCGGCCGCTGTCGATCATGTTCCCGTTCATCTCGGAGCACGGCGAGTTCATGCAGGCCCGCTCGCACACCCTGCGCGAGATCCACCGCGAGCGCAGCCTGGGCCACGCCGTGCCGGAAACCATCGAGATCGGCGCGATGCTGGAAACCCCGAGTCTGGCCTACGCACCGCAAGCGTTTTTCGATCTGGTCGATTTCGTGTCGATCGGCGGCAACGACCTCAAGCAGTTCTTCTTTGCCGCCGACCGTGAAAACGAACGGGTGCGCAAACGGTATGACACGCTGAACCTGTCGTTCCTGTCGTTTCTGGAACTGGTGGTGCAGCGATGTGCCGCCTCGAACACCCGGCTGTCGTTCTGTGGCGAGGATGCAGGTCGCCCGGTCGAGGCGCTGGCGCTGGCCGCCATCGGCCTGCGCGCGCTGTCGATGCGCCCGGCCTCGGTCGGTCCGGTCAAGGCGTTGCTGCGCCGGGTCGATCTGGGTCAGGCGCGCGCCGTGATCGACACGGCCCGTGCGGCGGGCGAGGAGAACGCCCGACCCGCCCTGATGGACTGGCTGGCCAAAGTCGGCGAATGATGGGGCGGCGAATGGCGGGGCGGCGAATGACGGGGCGCCGAAAGCCTAGGCCATCACTTCGCTGACCTTGACCACCCGACCTTCGGCCACCGATTTCAGCGCCGCCTCGGCCAGTGCCAGCGCCGCAAGGCCATCCTCGCCCGACGGCGACACGTGACCTTTGCCTCCCAGCACGGCGATGAAGGCGGCAATCTCGGCCGCATAGGCCTCGGTATAGCGGGTCATGAAGAAGTCGTGCAGCGGCGGGCGGGTGTAGCCTGCCGCACTCGCCACTTCAATCATCACCGGACGCTGGTTTTCGGCGCTGACGGCCCCAAGGGCCCCATGCACCTCGATCCGCTGGTCATAGCCGTACGTGGCGCGACGGCTGTTGGAAATCACCGCCTGCTTGCCGGTCGCGGTTTTCAGCATGACCTGAACGCTGTCGAAATCCCCGGCCGTGCCGATCTCGGGATCGACCAGAACCGAGGCCATGGCCGACACCTCGGTGATCTCTTCGCCCAGCAAGAACCGCGCCATGTCAAAGTCGTGGATCGTCATGTCGCGGAAAATCCCGCCCGACCGCGCGATGTAGCTGACCGGAGGCGCGCCGGGATCGCGGCTCGTGATCACCGCCATTTCCACCGCGCCGATGGTGCCCTTGGCGATCTCGGCCTTCACGGCGGCGAAATGCGGGTCAAACCGGCGGTTGAAACCGACCATCAGCACCGCCTTCGTGTCGCGCACCACCTGCAGGCAGGACTTGACCCGCGCGAGGCTGAGGTCGATCGGCTTTTCGCAAAAGATAGCCTTGCCAGCGCGCGCGAAGGCCTCGATCAGGTCGGCGTGGGTGTCGGTGGGCGTGCAGATCACCACCGCATCGATGTCGTCGGACGCCAGAATCGCGTCGATCGACCGCACGTCGCAGCCATACTGCGTCGCGATCGCCGTTGCCGCGTCGGGCATGGCATCGGCCACGGCGACGAGCCTGGCATCGGCGTCGCCATGGATCGCCTTTGCATGCACGCGCCCGATGCGCCCCGCCCCCAGCAACCCGAATCTGACCGTCATATCGCTCTCCCCTCCGGCGGCGCCGGGTTCATGTCGGCGGCAATTTCGGCTGACGGCGGGGGCAGGTCAAGGCTGCGCCCTCGGGTTTTTCAGATTTTTCGTTCCATTCCGGGCCTGAATGACAGAAACGTTCCGCTACTCCTGCGCGCGCAGCACCTGCGCCGGCCGCGCCGCCAGTGGTCCCCAGGCAAAGGCCAAACCGGCGAGCAACGTGGCCATAATCCCACCCAGCACGATGGCAAGGGCCGACATCGGCTCGAACGCATAGTCGGCCTCCATCACCCAGACCATCACCGCCCACCCCGCCACCGCCCCGGCCAGAACCGCAACGGACCCCGCCGCGGCACCCATCAGGGCCGAGCGCAGGGCAAAACTCAGCAGGATGCGACCGCGCGATGCCCCCAGCACCTTGAGCAGCGCCGCCTCATAGACCCGCGCCCGCGTGCCCGCCGCCGCAGCGCCGATCAGCACCACAAACCCGGTCAGCAGCGTCGCCGACGCCGCCCAGGCCGTCGCCTGCGCAATCGCCCCCAGCGCCTCCGTCACCCGGTCCACCGCATCGCGCACCCGGATGGCCGTGATGTTGGGATAGGCCCGCGACACGTCCCGCAGCAGCGCGGCCTCGGCGTCCGGGGTCGCATACACGGTCGAGATGTAGGTGTGCGGTGCCCCTTGCAGTGCGGTCGGGTTCATCGACAACACGAACCCCATCCCGGCGGTCGAAAAATCAACCTGCCGGAAGCTGGTGATCTCCGCCTCTATGTCGCGCCCCAGCACGTTGACCGTCAACCGGTCGCCCAACTGCAGCCCGATCTCTTCGGCCTCCTCGGCGGCAAAGCTGATCTGCGGCAGTCCGTCATAGCCTTCCGGCCACCATGCCCCCGCCGTGACCGTCGCATTCGTCGGCGGCACCGCCGAATAGGTCACGCCGCGGTCGCCGGTCAGCACCCAGTGCTCGCCCCCCACCTCGCGCGCGGGCTGGCCGTTGATCAGGGTGATCACGCCGCGCAGCATCGGCGCGTTTTCCGACCGGCTGACCGACGGATCGCCATTCACGCGCGCCAGAAACCCTTCGATCTGGTCCGGCTGGATATCGACGAAAAAGAACGACGGTGCCCGCGCGGGCAGATCACGGTCGATGGCCGAACGCAGGTTCGCGTCGATCTGCCCCACCGCGGCCAGGACCGACAGCCCCAGCCCCAGCGACAGGATGACCGACACGGCCTCGGACGCAGGCCCGCCGATCGCACCGAACGCCAGACGCCACGCAACACGGCCGCGCAGGCCCCGAGTCAACCGCCGGGCCAGCGCGCGCAGCGCGACCGCCGTCACGGCCAGCACACCCAGCGCGCCGATCACCCCGCCCGCCGTGCCCAGTGCCAGCGTCATCGTGCCCGAAAACCACACCGCGCCCGCAATCAGCACCACCGCCAGCCCCGCTATCGCCGCCAGCGCCCCCAGGCCCGGCCAACCGCCCGCCGCCCCCCGATAAAGCGCCGCCGCCCGCACCTGCTGGCTGCGCGCCAGCGGCCACAGGGTGAACAGAAACGCGGTCGTCAGCCCATAGAACGCCGCCTCGGCCAGCGGTTGCGGGTAAAGCGCGATCTCGGCCGGGAACGGCAGCCGCGCCTCGATCAGCGGGGCCGCCAGCATCGGCGCACCGGTCCCGAGGATCAGCCCAAGCCCCACCCCCAGAACCGCAAGCGCCCCGATCTGCATCAGATAGACCGCGAATACCACGCCCCCCGTAGCCCCCAGAACCTTCAGCGTCGCAATCGTCGCGACCTTGCCTTCCAGATAGGCGCGCACCGCGCTCGCCACGCCCACCCCGCCCACCGCCAGACCGGCGAGCCCCACCAGGATCAGGAACGCCCCGATCCGGTCCACAAACCGCTCGACCCCCGGCGCCGCGCGGCGGCTGTCGGACCAGCGCATCCCGGCGTCGCGAAACTGCGCCTCGGCCGCCGTTTCACGCGCGGCCAGATCGGCCCCGTCAGGCAGATCCAGCCGATAGGCCGTCTCGAACAGCGTGCCCGGCTCCAGCAGGCCCGAACGCGCCAACCCACTCGTGCGCACAATCGTGCGCGGCCCCAGCGCAAAACCGCCCGTTGCGCTGTCCGGCTCGCGCAGCAGTACGGCGCCCAGCCGAAACTCCTGCACGCCCAGCCGAAACCGGTCGCCGACCGCCAGCCCGAGCCGGTCCACCAGCACCTTGTCCATCACCGCGCCGGGCAGGCCGTCCGCGCCCGCCAGGGCCTCGGCCAGGGTCCCGGCCTCCAGCACCACGGCGCCGACCAGCGGATAGGCATCGTCGACCGCCTTCACCTGCGTCAGCGCGCGATCCTCGTTCTCCCCATCCCCGACGACGACCATCGAGCGGAAATCCACGATCTCCGATACCCGTTCGGCGATCCCCGCCATGTAGGCCCGCTCGGCCTCGTCGGCAAAACGGTAGGTGAATCCCATCTGCGCATCGCCGCCCAACAGCACCGCGCCCTGATCGCGCAGGCCCGCGTCTATCGCGGCACGCACCATTCCCACGCCGGCAATCGCGGCCACCCCCAAGGCAAGGCAGGCAAGAAACACCCGAAACCCGGCCAGGCCGCCCCGCAACTCGCGCGCGGCAATCCGCGCGGCCAACCCGATCATGCCCCGACCTCGGAAAGCTGTCCCTCGCCCACGATCCGCCCGTCGGCCAGCCGCACCACCCGGCTGCAACGCGCCGCCAGCTCGGGCGCATGCGTGACCATGATCAACGTCGCACCGTGCCGGTCGCGCAGGCCGAACATCAGGTCCATGATCGCCGTGCCGTTCACCCCGTCGAGGTTGCCCGTCGGTTCATCCGCCAGCAGGATCGCCGGGCGCGGCACCACCGCGCGCGCCAACGCCACGCGCTGTTGTTCGCCGCCCGACAGCTGGCTGGGATAGTGATCCATCCGCGCGCCCAGCCCGACGGCCGCCAATTCCACCGCGGCCCGGCCAAACGCATCGGCGACCCCGGCCAACTCCAGCGGCAAAGCCACGTTTTCGTGAGCGGTCATCGTCGGAATCAGGTGGAAACTTTGAAACACGACGCCCATGTTGCCCCTGCGAAACCGCGCCAGCCCATCCTCGTCCATGCCCGAAAGATCCTGCCCCAACGCCAAAACCTGACCCGAACTTGCCCGCTCCAACCCGCCCATCAACATCAGCAGCGACGACTTCCCCGACCCCGAAGGTCCGACCAGCCCGACCGTCTCGCCTTCGGTCACCGTCAAGGAGATGTCGCGCAAGATCTCGACCGGCCCCGCGTTGCCCGCCAGCGTCAATCCGACCCCGTTCAGTGAAAGTACCTGCGCCATGACCCCTGCCGTTCCGATGTGTCGTGCTCTTCCCCTCCCATATGGCGCGCTGCGTTCAATCCGCAACGCTGCAGTTGCATTGCTTCTGACGGGATTGCCGGCGGCGGCCGAAACCAAGACCCTGCTGGCCTTGGGCGACAGCCTGACCCAGGGCTATGGCCTGCCGCGCGAACAGGGCTTCGTGCCGCAGTTGCAGGCGTGGCTGCAGGCGCAGGGGGCCGATGTCGAGGTGATCAACGCCGGCGTGTCGGGCGATACGACGTCGGGGGGCGTGTCGCGGCTCGACTGGTCGCTGACGCCCGAAGTCGACGCGATGATCGTCAACCTCGGCGGCAACGACCTGTTGCGCGGCATCGACCCGGCCCAAAGCCGCGCGAACCTCGACACGATCCTGGCGGCCGCGGCGGCGCGCGATCTGCCGGTCATTCTGGTCGGCCTGCGCGCGCCCGGCAACTATGGCCCCGACTTCAAGGAGGCGTTCAACGCCATGTATCCCGACCTTGCCGCCAAATATGGCGTCGATCTGGAGATGAACTTCTTTGCGCCCCTGATCGTGACGGGCGAGGGTCGCTTCGATCCCGAAACCATGCAGCCCGACGGCATCCACCCCAGCGCGGCAGGTGTGGCGCGCATCGTCGCGGGGATGGGCCCCAAGGTTCTGGACCTGCTGGCACAAGTTCCGGACTGACCCCCTTGCGCTTTGGTCTGTGGCGGCCGATCAATCTGCATCGCCCGGGAGCCCGAAGATGACCCTGACCGCAGACCTGTCCACAGACGCGACAGCCGACCTGATTGCAGACCTGACTGCCGCCCTCGGGCGCGACCATGTGATGACCGGTGCGGACCTGGCCCGGTACCGGCCGGACTGGTCGCAGCATTACACCTCCAACCCTTGCGCCGTCGTGCGGCCTGCCGACACGGCACAAGTCGCGCAGGTCGTGCAGATCGCGGCACGCCACGGCGTGCCGGTGATTGCCGTGGCGGGTCTGACCGGCCTCGTCGGCGGCGCGATGACCGAAGGCGGGCTGATGGTGTCGGTCGAGCGGCTGAACCGCATCCGCGCCCTACGCGCAGAGAGCCGACTGGCGGTGGTCGAGGCCGGAGTGATCCTGTCGCACCTGCATGACGCGGCGGCGGCGCAGGGCCTTTACTTCCCCCTGTGGTTCGGCGCGCGCGGATCGGCGATGATAGGGGGCGTGCTGTCCACCAACGCGGGGGGGTCGAACGTCCTGCGCTATGGGTCCACCCGCGCCTTGTGCCTCGGGGTCGAGGTGGTGCTGGCCGATGGGCGCGTGCTGAACCTGATGTCCGAACTGCACAAGGACAATTCCGGCTATGACCTGCGCGACCTTTTCATCGGGGCCGAAGGCACGCTGGGCATCATCACCGCAGCCGTGATGAAACTGGTGCCGGCACCACTGGCCCATGGTACGGCCATGCTGGCGGTCCGCAGCCTGCCCGACGCGCTGGTTTTGCTGAACCGCCTGCAAGGGGCGACGGGCGGTCGGGTCGAGGCGTTCGAGTTCATGCCCGACACCTACATGCGCCGTCTGGCCGAGGCGCGCCCCGACATCCGCCAACCCTTTGCCACCCGCCATGCCGTGAACATCCTGGTCGAGATCGCGTCAACCGCCCCGCGTGATGCGACGCCCGGACCGGACGGCGAGGTACCGCTCGTTGATCTTCTGCAACATACGCTGGCCGAAATGATGGAAAATGGTGCGGTGATCGAGGCTGAAATTGCCCAGACCGAACAACAGCGCCGCACGATGTGGCACACGCGCGAACTGGCCGCCGAAATCACCTATGCCCGCAAACCGGCCATCGACACCGACGTGGCACTGCCGCTGGACCGGATACCGGCATTTCTCGACGCCATCCACGGCCGTCTTCCGGCGCTCGATCGCGGCGCCGAAACCCTGACCGTCGGCCATCTTGGCGACGGAAACCTGCATTTCACCGTGTTTCCCACCCGCGACGACCCGGAATTGCACGACGCGGTGATCTCTGCAGTCGAAGACGAGGTTCAGCAACTCGGCGGCACGTTCAGCGCGGAACACGGCGTCGGCCTGTCGAAACTGCCGTCGATGGCGCGGCGCAAGGATCCTGTGGCTTTGGCGGTCATGCGCAGCGTCAAGGCCGCGCTGGACCCGCACAATCTGATGAACCCCGGCAAGGTGATCCCGCCCCAGATCTGACCTGTCCCCGGGACTGACCCGTCACCGCCAGCTGAAAAATCCGGCTGGCACCTGCGCCAGAAGCCGGTCTGCAAGGTCGGCCCCCATCGCAGGCCCGTCGGCCACCGGCCCGCGCGCCTCGCCGGTGATGACCTCGGACCCGTCCGGTCGCAGAACCTCGCCGCGCAGCCAAAGACCGCCAGCCTCCAGCACGGCCAGCCCGGCGATCGGCGTCTCGCACGATCCGTCGAGCCGCGCCAGAAACCCGCGCTCGGCGGCCAACTGCTGTCCAGTCGGCAGATCGTGGATCGCCTCCAGCAGCCCCGCCACCCGCGTGTCGGCGCTGCGCCGCTCGATCCCGATCGCGCCTTGGGCCACCGCGGGCAACATCTCTTCGGGCGCAATCGCCGAACGCGCCATGTGGGCCATGCCCAGCCGGTTCAGGCCCGCCATCGCCAGAAACGTCGCCGCAGCAACACCGTCTTCCAGTTTCTTCATCCGCGTCTGCACATTGCCGCGAAACTCGACCAGTCGCAGATCCGGGCGCCGATGGGCCAGTTGCGCGCGGCGCCGCAAGGACGACGACCCCACCACCGCGCCCTGCGGCAGATCGGCCAGCCCCGCCACACCCGGCGAGACAAAGGCATCGCGAACGTCCTCGCGGGCGAGATAGCAGTCGAGGATCAATCCTTCGGGCTGCAAGGTAGGCATGTCCTTCATCGAATGAACGGCGATGTCGATGTCGCCCGCCAGCAGCGCCTCTTCGATTTCGCGCGTGAACAGCCCCTTGCCGCCGATGTCCTTCAGGGCGCGGTCCAGGATCTGGTCCCCCATGACCTTGATCACCACGACAGCAAACGCGGCCTCGGGCAACCGATACGCCGCCATCAGGCAACGCCGCACCTCGTGCGCCTGCCACAACGCCAGCGGAGAGCCTCGGGTGCCGATCCGCAGGGGGGCGTCGGGGCTGGGCAAGGTCATGGCGGCTTCCTGTAAATGCATCCTGACACTTCCTGCCAAACCCCCGTCGCCTTGACAAGCCACGCCCGACAGGGAACGTAGGCGCACCCAAGCCGAGGACCCCGATGACGCCTTCGAAAACCATCCTGCGCGCCCTGTCCGGCGAAACGCTGCCGACCCCGCCAATCTGGATGATGCGGCAGGCCGGGCGGTTCCTGCCCGAATATCGCGCCACGCGGGCGCAGGCCGGGGATTTCCTGTCGCTGTGCTACAACTCCGAACTGGCTGCCGAGGTCACGCTGCAACCGATCCGCCGCTTCGGGTTTGACGCCGCAATCGTGTTTGCCGACATCCTGTTGTTGCCGCAAGCCCTGGGCGCGGACCTGTGGTTCGAAACCGGCGAAGGCCCGCGCCTGTCGACCATCACCACGATGGAAGGGGTCACGACCCTGAAATCCAAGGATGATATCCACGACACACTCGCCCCGATCTATCAGACGCTGCGCATCCTGTCGCGTGAACTGCCGAAGGAAACCACCCTGATCGGATTTGCCGGCGCGCCGTGGACGGTGGCCACCTACATGATCGCCGGTCGCGGATCGAAGGATCAGGGTGCTGCGCATGCCCTGAAGGGGTCGGACCGCGCGACGTTCGGCGCGCTGATCGACGTGATCACCGAAAGCACCATCGAGTATCTCTCGATGCAGGTTCAGGCCGGGGCCGAGGTGGTCAAATTGTTCGACAGCTGGGCCGGGTCGCTGAAAGGTCAGGACTTCACCGACTTCGCCGTCAAACCGGCCGCCCGGATCATCGCGGAACTCAAGGCCCGCCACCCCGGCCTGCCGATCATCGCCTTCCCGCGCGAGGCGGGCGACGGCTATGTCGGCTTTGCCGCCGCCACAGGGGCCGATTGCGTCGCACTCGACAATTCGGTGACGCCGGAATGGGCGGCGCAGCACGTGCAGGTGTCGGGCTGCGTGCAGGGCAACCTCGCGCCCGAACACATGGTCCACGGCGGTCAGGCGCTGGACGATGCGACCCGCCGGGTGGTCAAGGCCTTTGCCGGTGGCCCGCACATCTTCAACCTGGGCCACGGAATCACGCCCGACGGCAACCCCGACCATGTGCAGCGGATGATCGACGTGGTCCGGGGCGGCTGAGCCATGCTGTGGCTTTGGGCAACGCTGGCGGCCGCCGCGACCCAGACCGCCCGAAATGCCGCCCAATCCGCGCTGACCGCCACCCTAGGCGTCATCGGGGCGACGCAGGTGCGGTTCCTGTTCGGCCTGCCGTTTGCCGCTGCGTTTCTTGGGCTTGCGACCCTGACGACGGGCGAGCCGGTCCCGACCCCCACCCCGGGCGCCATCGCCTTCATCGCCGTTGGCGCGGTTGCGCAGATCGCGGCGACCGCCCTGATGCTGCGGGTGATGGCCAGCCAGTCCTTTGCCGTCACGACCGCCTGGATCAAGACCGAACCGGTGATGGTCGCCCTGATCGCCGCCGCCGTGCTGGGCGACCCGTTGAGCCTGCCCGCCCTGGCCGCCATCGCGCTGGCCACCGCCGGCGTGCTGATAACAACCCTCAAACCCGGCGTCGCGGCCCGGATGTGGCGCGACGGTGCCCCCGCCGCGATGGGCATCGCTGCCGGCCTGCTGTTCGGGTTGGCGGCCATCGGTTTTCGCGGCGGCATCCTCGCCTTGCCCGAGGGCGGGTTTCTGATGCGCGCGAGCACCGCATTGGTGCTGGGGCTGGCGCTGCAATGCGCGATGTTGCTGGCCTACATGATCCTCTTCGACCGTGCCGCAATCCGCGCGTGCCTGGGTGTCTGGCGTGCCTCGCTGGGTGCCGGATGTTTGGGGGCGTTGGCGTCGCAGTTCTGGTTTATCGGCTTTTCACTGACCACGGCGGCGAACGTCCGCACCGTGGCGCTGGTCGAAGTGGTGTTCGCCCAGATCACGGCGCGCGTGTTGTTCGGTCAGCGCACGACGGCGCGGCAACTGGCGGGCATGGCCATCCTGATGGCGGGTGTGGCGCTGCTGCTGCAGACGCAGGGTTGATCACAGGACCGCCAGCACACCCAGCAGAAAGCCGATCTCGCTGCACTGCTGCACCGCCCCAAGGCAATCGCCGGTGTAGCCGCCCAAGCGGTGTTCAAACCGCCGCCGCATCGCATAATGCCCCGCGACCAGCCCAACAACGCCCGCGAGCACGGCCCAGACCGGCACCGCAACCAGCAACGCCGCCGTCACCGCCAGTAGCGTCCAGCCGATCACCGCCATGCCGCCGGCGTCGATGCCATTGGCCACCGGCTTGCAGGTGCCGTGATCGCGCAGATAGCTGGACGAGGCGATGACCCAGACCGCCGAGGCGCGGCTGGCCGCGTGCCCCGCCACCAGCACCATCGGCACGGCATGGGGCGGCAGTGCAGCCAGCACGGCGATCTTGCCCCCCACCATCAGCCCCAGCCCCAGCGAGCCATAGGTGCCAAGTCGGCTGTCGCGCATGATCTCCAGCACCCGCGCGCGGGTCTGACCGCCGCCCAGCCCGTCGCAGGCATCGGCAAAACCGTCTTCATGAAACGCGCCGGTAATCAGCACCGAAGCCGCCGTGCAGATCACCGCCGCAACCACCGGCGAAAACAGCAAGGCAGCACCCCACCAGATCACCGCCACCATCGCACCGATCAGAACGCCCACCGCAGGATACCAGCGCGGCGTCGCTTCCAGCCGCTCGGGCGTGTAATCCACCGTCACCGGCAGCCGCGTCAGGAACTGCACTGCCAGCAGAAAGACCGGCCACTCGCCCCGCAACCAGCGCATCAGGTCCATTTGGCGACGGGCGGCAGGCTCATCAGCACCGCATTGGCATCGTGCCCGGTTTCCAGCCCGAATTTGGTGCCCCGGTCGTAGACGAGGTTGTATTCGGCATAAAGCCCGCGGTGCACCAACTGCGCCTCGCGGTCGGCCTCGGTCCAGGGTGTGTCGATCCGCCGTTCCACCAGCGGCACGAAGGCCGGCAGGAAGGCTGCCCCCACATCGCGGGTCAGCGCGAAATCGGCCTCCCAGTCGCCCGTGTTGCGGTCGTCGTAAAAGATGCCGCCCACGCCACGCGCCCGCCCCCGATGCGGAATAAAGAAATACTCGTCCGCCCACGCCTTGTATTTCGGATACAGATCAAGGCCATGCCCGTCACAGGCGCGCTGCATCTCGGCGTGGAAATGCGCGGTATCCTCGGCGTATTCAAGGCAGGGGTTCAGATCGGCCCCGCCGCCGAACCACCAGGCATGCGGCGTCCAGAACATCCGCGTGTTCATGTGCACCGCCGGGCAGTGCGGGTTGACCATGTGGGCGACCAGTGAAATGCCGCTGGCCCAGAACCGCGGATCCTCGGCCATGCCCGGCACGCCGCGTGCCGCCATCGCCTTCTGCGCCCGCTCGCCCAGCGTTCCGTGCACCTCCGACACGTTCACGCCGACCTTCTCGAACACCCGCCCGCCGCGCAGCACGCTCATCAGCCCGCCGCCGCCGTCAGCCCGCGTGGTCGGCGTCACGTCGAACCGGCCCGGCACACCCTTGCCATGCGCCGTCTCCAGCGCCTCGAACGCCGCCACGATCCGGTCCCGCAGGTTGCGGAACCACCCCGAAGCCTGCTGCTTGCAATCGTCGAAATCTGCTGTCATGGCGGTCCCCCGAACTGTCAGCCCTTGACTAACAGCCCTTGGGACGACTGCCAACCGCCACCACGCACCCTGCCGCAATGTGAATTGGCAATCGGTCGGGCGACCCCTAAGATGCGGTAAAACAAGGGGCACGTGCCATGCGACGCTATCTCATTCTGGGCCTTCTTGGCTTGTCAGCCTGTGGAACGCCGCAGGAACGGTGCATCGGCAGCGCCACGCGCGAGATCCGCACGGTAGACCGGCTGATGACCGAAGTGCAGGGCAATCTGGATCGCGGCTATGGCTATGAATACATCACCGTCTACGAAACCGACTACATCGACTGCGGCACCGAAGCCGACCCGGACCGCGTATGCGTCATCCGCGTGCCAGAACAGGAACGTCGCCCGGTTGCGCTGGATCTGGCGCAGGAACAGGTCAAACTGACCCAATTGCGCGCAAAGCGGGCTGAACTGGTCCGCGCGGCAGCGCCGGTCGTTGCGCAATGCAAGATCGCCAACCCCGAGTGATCCGGCCCAACACGCCCCCGCCCGGCGGGGGTAGCGCGGTCAGCGGGCGCGGATCGGGGCGGTCGCGCGCGTCACGCGGAACGCGCCATCACCACCGATGTCGTCCACGCTGCGAAACAGCCGGCTTAGCTGCGGCGCATAGGGCAGATGCCGGTTGGCGACCAGCCACAGACTGCCGTCCGGGGCCAGACTCCGTTGCGCGGCCTGAATGAAAGCCATCCCGACCGCCGGGTCCGCCAGCCGCCCCTGATGAAACGGCGGGTTCATCACCACCGCGCCCCACAGCCTGTCGGGGCGAAAGGTCGTGGCATCCGCCCAGTGAAACACCGCCCGGGGATCCGGCAGATTGGCGCGCGCACAGTCCAGTGCCACTGCCTCGGCCTCGACCACATCCAGATGCGTGACCCCCGGCCGTGCCAGAACCGCCCGTGACAGATAGCCCCAGCCCGCCCCCAGATCGCCCACCTTGGCGGGCAGATCAGCCGGCAGTGCGGCGACCAGCAGCGCCGAGCCGCGATCGACCGCATCGGCCGAAAACACCCCCGGTGCCGTGACGAAGCCACCGTCGATGACGCTGTCCGGCGTGGTCCAGTCCTGCGGAATGCCTCCTGCCGGAAACGAGAACAGCTTGCCATGCGCCTTCGACAGCGGGTCGGCCAGACCGGGCATCGCCGCCCGACATGCCTTGTACAGCGCATCGACCCCGTCGGTCTTCTGCCCGTCGACCGCGATCACTGCCCCGGCCACCACCGCCGCCGACGCCTGTGCCAGCAGCCCCATTGCCTGCGCCTTGGCCCGCGGCAGGCAGACCAGCCCGGCGGCAAACGGGCCGTGCCCCGCCATCCGAAACCCTTGGCCCGCAAAATGGTCGTGGTCCGGCTTGAACCCAGTCAGCACGACGACCCTGTCCTTCGGCAGCGCCGACAGGTCGTCACCGGCCACCGGCCGCCACACCGCGATGTCGCCGGTCTCGGGCAGCCGCCACGTACCGCTCGCCAGCGCCATATCAAGTCGGGTGGATCGCATCATCGGCCGAACGCGCGGCCTAGTCCTTTTCCATCGTGCACTGCAGCGGATGCTGGTGGCGGCGGGCAAAATCCATCACCTGCGCCACCTTCGTCTCTGCCACCTCGAACGAGAACACCCCGACGACCGCCAATCCCTTCTTGTGCACTGTCAGCATGATCTCGAAACTCTGGGCGTGGCTCAGACCGAAGAACCGCTCCAGCACATGCACCACGAACTCCATCGGCGTGTAATCGTCGTTCAGCAACAGCACCTTGTACATGGGCGGCCGCGCTGTCTGCGTCCGCGTCTTGGTCAGGACCGAGGCATCATCCCCCGGTCCCTTCGGCGCGTCAGACAGTTCGAATGGCAACAGCGGCACGGGCATGCTCCGACGATGGATTGAACGGGAACGGGGTTGCGCCGAATGATCGGCTTGGTACGAATATAGATGATTCTTGTTGCGGGAAAAGACCCATCACCGCCCGGATCGGGGGAAAGATGACAAAGCTGGCCTGCATCGGCTTCGACGCCGACGACACCCTGTGGCAGAACGAGAGCTTTTTTCGCCTCACGCAAGACCGTTTTCTGGCGCTGCTCGGCGATCACGCCGATCCGGTCCATCTGGCAGAACGTCTGCTGGCTGCCGAACGCCGCAACCTCGGGCACTATGGTTTCGGCGTCAAAGGCTTTGTGCTGTCGATGATCGAGACGGCCATCGAAGTCACCGACGCCCGGGTCGAGGCGACCGTGATCTCCGAAATCATGTCCGCCGGACGCGAGATGCTGGCCCATCCGATCGACCTGCTGCCCCATGCCCGCGAGGTGGTCACGGCGCTTGCCGCCGACTACCGCGTGGTGCTGATCACCAAGGGCGATCTTCTGGATCAGGAACGCAAGCTGGCGCAGTCGGGGCTCGGCGATCTGTTCGACGGCGTGGAAATCGTTTCGAACAAGACGCCGGCCGTCTACGCCGCGATCTTTTCGCGCCATGGGCCGGGTGCGGACCGCGCCATGATGGTGGGAAACTCGCTGAAGTCCGACGTGATTCCCGTTATCGAGGCCGGCGGCTGGGGGGTGCATGTGCCGCACGGCCTTGTCTGGGCGCTGGAACATGCCGACGCGCCGGTGGGGCATGCGCGCTTTCACGCCTTGCCCGACCTCGGCGCCCTGCCAAAGCTGGTTGCCGATCTCCAGGCTTGACGCAACGGGTTGGGCGCCGGACCGGCCCCGGCACCACATTTGCCTGTGGAATCTGCGCTTCACCGCAAAAGCCATTGAATCATAGGGCTTTTCCAGCACGCTGCCGCATGCTACGGTTCGCACAAGTTCCGCACATGACGGGGCACGAGGCAGATACGAGGTACACCGTGGCATCCTTTCCGGGGCAGTATGTCCGCAACTTTCTGTTCCTTCTGGCCATGTGCGTCATCGCGGCCTGTTCGGGACCACAACCGACCGGTGCTGCACCCTTTGCCGCCCATGTGATGGATGCCCGTACCGGCGAGACGCTGTTCAGCGAAAACGCCAACACCCGACTGCATCCGGCATCGCTGACCAAGATGATGACGCTGTACATCGCGTTCGAAGAGATCGAACGGGGCAAACTGTCGCTCGACACCATGGTGACCGTGTCCAAGCATGCCGCGGCACAGCCGCCCTCGCGGCTTGGCCTGAAGGCCGGGCAAAAGATCCAGATGCGCTATCTGATCCGCGCGGCGGCTATCAAATCGGCCAACGATGCGGCCTCGGCCATCGGCGACCATATCGGAGGCAACGAGGACGTCTTTGCCAACCGGATGACCCGCACCGCAAAGGCCCTCGGGATGAAGAACACCGCGTTCCGCAACGCGAACGGCCTGACCTCGAAGGGGCATCTGTCCACGGCGCAGGACATGTCGATCCTGGGGCGTCGGCTTTTCTATGATTTCCCGCAGTATTACAACATCTTCTCGCGCCGCACGACCGATGCGGGGCTTGCGACCGTGTCGAACACCAACCGAAGGTTCCTCGACGCCTACCCCGGCGCCGACGGGATCAAGACGGGCTATACCGATGCCGCCGGGTTCAACCTGACGGCCAGCGCCGAACGCGGCAACACCCGGATCATCGCCACCGTGCTGGGCGGGTCTTCGACCGCCAACCGCAACGCCAAGATGGCCGAGCTTCTGGACATCGGGTTTCGCAAGGCACCCAAGAACGCCCGCACAAAACTGCCCACCGCCCCCGCCTATTCCGCCGACGAAGAGCTGGTCGCCAGCGCTGACCTGATCGAGGAAGGCGAGGATGAAGGCCTGCCGGCCAAGACCATCCGCGTGCAGCTCGCGCTGGCCGCGTCGCCCCGCCCGTCACGGCGTCCGGCGCAGGCCGAAGCCGCCGAGGTGATCGTGGCCTCGATGCAGGCCGACATCGCCGGTGCGCTGGCCGAGGCGAACGCGGCCCCGCCCCCGGACGGCACCCTCGATGCGCAGGCGCTGGCCCTTGCGACCCCGGCGGCAGGGCTGGTGGTCAAGGCCACGCCCGGGCTGAAGCCGGTGCAATTGTCCGCCACCCCGCGCCCGCCCAAGCGCAACGCGCCGATCTATGACAATGTGCAGACCGTGCAAGCCCAGGCCCCGGCACCCGCAGTGGTCACCCGGATGTCGACGTCGGGCGGGCGGCACTGGGGCGTGCATCTGGGCAAATACAACACCCGCAGCGAGGCAGAGCGCGTGTTGATGAAAACGCAGCTGTCCGAAAACGCCACCTTGGGCGAAGGCTTGCGCAAGATCCTTGAAAAGTCGGGCGGATACGACGCCAACTTCATGGGTCTGACGCAGGATCAGGCCGATCTGGCCTGCCGCCGCCTTGCCGCGCGCGCCCTGCCCTGCTTCACGATGAGCCCATAGCCATCACCGCGGCATTGGCACCCTGACCACTGCTCCCAACCGTTGCCCTAGGCGCGCCCCTGATGCGGGCGCGCGAACGCCATTCCGGAACGCGCGACCCGCGCGAACGTTGATCCTTGTCAAGGTGCGACCGCGCGATCTGCGCCAAGGTGGTCGCATCAGTCGTTAAGGAGTTTCGGCCATGGCCTACAAATCCGTGCTTTCGATTATCTCGGCACCCGCCCAAGCCGCGGCGACCATCGCGGCCTGTGCAGATCTGTGCGCCGCCCACGGCGCTCACCTCGACCTACTGGCCGTCGGGATCGACCGCCTGCAGATGGGATACAGCTACATCGGCGCAGAAGCCGTGCTGATGGATGTCACCGTGGCGCAGGCCACCGAAGACGCCAAACAGAACGAGGCTGCGGCGCGCGCTGCCCTGCTGGCACCCGCGCCGGGACTGAACTGGTCGCTCGACAGTGCTGTCGTGCAGATCGGCATGGTCAACGATCTGGTCACGTCGCATGCCCGCTTTGCCGACCTGGTAGTGCTGGCCCGGCCCTACGAGGCGGCAGCGACCGCCGGCGCGGACGCCGTGCTGGAGGCGGTGCTGTTTCAGGCCCGCACGCCGGTTCTGGTGGTCCCAACCGATCGCCCGGCCGCCCCCCTTCCTCCGCGCCGCATCGTGCTGGCCTGGGACCAGAGCCCCGAGGCGCTGGCCGCAACCCGCGCCGCCCTGCCGTTCCTGCAATCGGCCGAACAGGTCGTGATCACCATCGTCGATCCGGGCGCGCACGGGGCAGAACGGTCGGACCCCGGAGGCCTGCTGTGTCAGATGCTGGTCCGCCACGGCGTCAAAGCCGAAGTGTCGGTGCTGGCCAAAACCCTGCCCAAAGTGTCCGAAGTGTTGGCGCGCCAAGTGACGGACGTCAACGCCGACATGCTGGTGATGGGCGCGTATGGCCATTCGCGCCTGCGCGAGGCGCTGCTGGGCGGGCCGACCCGCGACATGCTGCAGGACTCGGTCGTGCCGGTGTTCATGGCGCACTGACGCGTTCGGGCCGCGGCGGCGTGCCTGCCGCCCCCCGGCACATCGTCTCGCGTCACGTGCCGGTTGGCGCGTGCAGGCTTTCGACCAAATCCAGCATCCGGGGCAGGCAGACGGCGTTCAGGTCATACCGTTCCATCACGGTGCGGCGGGCGGCAGCGCGCACCGTCTCGAACCGGTCAGGCTCGTCCAGCGCGCGGATCAGCGCGTTTGACCATGCCCGGACGTCAAAGAAATCGACAAGACTGCCGTTCACCCCGTCGCGCAGCACCTCTTGGACCGGAGCGGTGGCGGACCCCACAACATGACACCCCGCCGCCATCGCCTCCAGCATCGACCATGACAGCACGAACGGATAGGTCAGATAGGCATGGGCACGGCTGATCTGCAGCACCGTGCGGAACGTGGGGTATGGCACTTTTCCAAGAAAATGCACCCGGTTCAGGTCCAGTTGCCCGGCCAACTCTGCCAAGATCTGCTCTTTCCATCCCTTTTGCCCTTTCGGCGCGGCGCCATAAGACACCTCGCTGCCCCCCACGATCACCACCTGCGCCTCGGGGCGCGCAGCCAGGATTGCAGGCAGGGCGCGCATGAAGATGTGGTAGCCGCGGTAAGGTTCCAGATTGCGGTTCACGAAGGTCAGAACCTCGTCCCCCGCCCGCAGCACCCGCCCGTCCGGCAAGGTCAGCGCCGCCGCAGGATCGGGTCGCACCGCATCGGTGTCGACCCCGTCGTGCACCACGGTGATCATCCGGCGCAAGGCGGGCGGATAGGTCGAGGCTTGCCACGCCGTCGGCGACACCCCCGCATCGGCGTGCAGCAAGGCCTGCCCAAGATGCGCTGTGCGCCCCTGCGCAATCATCACCTGATCAAAGCCCGGCGGATGGAACTCGGGGTCGAACCCGACGTCGGCACCACGGCCGCGATAGTAGAACTCGGCATAGACCAGCAGCTTTGCCTCGGGCCACACCTCTTTCAGGAACAGCGTCTCTCCCCAGCCCGAATGGCCCACGATCAAGTCCGGCACATACCCCTTGTCGCGCCGCAGGTTCATCGCCGCGCGGGCCACCGTCACGCCACGGTCGCTCATCGTCGTGTAGTTGCGCCCCAGACGGGTCGCGCCGGGGTCCACCTTGGCCGCCTCGTGTGTGTAGCGCAGCACCGGAACGGTCGAAGGGCGCTGGTTGCCAGCGTCGGTGATCGCAAGGCAGTCATGACCGCGCGCGGCCAAGGCGGGGGCCAGATGCAGAAACTGGCCGGGAAAGTTCTGGTGAACGAACAGAACCTTCAAGGCCGCTGCCCGAACGCCGCCGTCAGCAGTGCCTGCGTGTAGGGATGCTGCGGATCGGCAAACACCTGCGCGCTCGGCCCTGCCTCGACCACATCGCCACGGCTCATGACCATCACCTTGTGCGCCAGCGCCCGCACCACCCGCAGATCGTGGCTGATGAACACATAGGCCAGCCCCCATTTGCGCTGCAGATCGCGCAACAGGTCGACGATCTGAACCTGAACCGTCATGTCGAGCGCACTGGTGGGTTCATCGAGCACCACCAGCTTTGGCCGAAGGATCATCGCCCGCGCGATGGCGATCCGTTGGCGCTGCCCGCCGGAAAACTCGTGCGGATAGCGCGGCATCGCAGCGGGGTCGAGGCCGACCTCGGTCATGATGGCCGCCACCATCTCGCTGCGGTTGCGGCCCGGATCGACCCCGTGCACCCCCAACCCTTCGGCGATGATCTGCTCGGCGGTCATCCGGGGCGACAGGCTGCCGAAAGGGTCCTGAAACACCACCTGCATGTCACGCCGAAGCGCCCGCAACCCCGCGCCGCGCAGGCCCGAGATGTCGCGCCCCATGAACCGCACCGTGCCCTTGGCTTCGATCAGCCGCAGGATCGCCATCGCAAGCGTGGTCTTGCCCGACCCGGACTCGCCCACGATCCCCAGCGTCTCGCCCGCCCGCACGGTGAGCGTCGCATCGTTGACCGCCTTCACATCCCCCACATGCCGGCGCATCAACCCGGCCTGGATCGGAAACCACACGCGCAGATGGTCGGTCGCAAGGACCTCGGCCGCGCCGTCGGGCACCGGATCGGGGCTTCCCTGCGGTTCGGCGGCCAGCAGCTTGCGCGTGTAGGGATGTTGCGGGTTGGCAAAAATCTCGGCCGTTGGCCCCTGTTCCACGATCTGCCCGCCCTGCATCACGCAGACCCGGTCCGCGATACGCCGCACGATCCCAAGGTCGTGGGTGATGAACAGCAGGCTCAGTCCCTCGCGCACTTTCAACTCGGCCAGCAGATCGAGGATCTGCGCCTGGATCGTCACATCGAGCGCGGTCGTCGGTTCGTCCGCGATCAGCAGGTCGGGCCCGTTCGCCAGCGCCATCGCGATCATCACCCGCTGCCGCTGCCCACCCGACAACTGATGCGGATAGGCCCCCATCCGGCTGATCGCCTCGGAAATCCCGACCTTGTTCAACAACTCGATGCTGCGACGGCGCGCGGCATCGCCCGTCAGCCCCTGATGCAGCGCCAGCGACTCGCCCAGTTGCTTTTCGATGGTGTGCAACGGGTTCAGGCTGGTCATCGGCTCTTGAAAGATGAAGCTGATGTCGTTGCCGCGCACGCGGCGCAACTGCGGTTCGCGCGCCCCCACCAACTGCGTGCCAAGATAGGTCACCGACCCGTCGACCTGTGCGGATTCGGGCAGCAGCCCCACCGTCGACAGCGCCGTCACCGATTTGCCCGACCCCGATTCCCCGACCAGCGCCACCGTCTCGCCCTTGGCGACGGTGAAACTGACATCCCGAACCGCATGGATCACCCGGCCATCCTGCCGGAACCGCACGTTCAGCCCCGCCACCTCGAGCACGTTCATTGAAAGGTCTTTCGCGGATCGAACGCGTCGCGCACGCCTTCAAAGATGAACACCAACAGGCTCAGCATGATGGAAAAGGTGAAGAACGCGATGAACGCCAGCGACGGCACCTGCAAGTTTTCCTTGGCAAGCCGCGTCAGTTGCCCCCAGCGACGGCAGGCTGGCGGGCAAGCCATAGCCCAGATAATCCAGCGCCGCGAGTGATCCGATCGCCCCCGCAACCACGAAGGGCAGCATGGTCAGCGTCGCCACCAGCGCGTTCGGCAGGACATGGCGAAAAATGATGACCCAGTCCGACACGCCCAAAGCCCGCGCCGCGCGCACGTATTCAAAATTCCGCGCCCGCAGGAACTCGGCCCTGACCAGCCCGACAAGACCCGTCCAGCCGAACAGCACCATCAGGCCCACCAGCAGCCAGAACCCCTTTTCATACACCGCCCCAACGATGATGATGACGTAAAGCGACGGCGTGGACCCCCAGATTTCCAGCACCCGCTGAAAGATCAGGTCGGTCAGCCCGCCGAAATAGCCCTGCACCGCCCCCGCCAGCACCCCCAGAACCGTCGTCGCGAACGTCACGATCAACGCAAAGGTCACCGACAGCCGCACGCCATAGATCACCCGCGCCAACACATCGCGCGCGGTATCGTCAGTGCCGAACCAGTGGTCGGCATCGGGCGGCGACGGCGCCGCCTTGCCCCCCAGATCGGCAATCGTCGAATAGCTGTAGGGGATAGGCGCCCAGATCATCCAGCCGGGGCTGGCCTCGGGGTTGTCGAGCGTGCCCGCCTCTGCCGCCGCGATCAGCCCTGCCGGGTCGTCGTAGCACTCGATCAGCCCGCCGGTCTGGATCAGGCACTGCACCTCGATCGACCGGTAACTCGCCTCGGTGCGCAGGTCCCCGCCGAAATCCACCTCGGAGTAGAAGTTCAGAAAGGGCGTGCGCCACTCGCCCCGGTATTCGACCAGCAACGGCTTGTCGTTCGCCAGCAGTTCGGCAAACAGCGACAGCCCGAACAGGACGCAAAAGATCCACAGCGACCAGAACGCCCGCTTGTTCGCCTTGAAGTTCCGCCAGCGCCGCTGGTTCAGGGGGGCCAATCTGATCAAAGGCACGCCATCATCCCCTCCGGTCAAAGTCGATGCGCGGATCGACCCAGACATACATCAGGTCCGACAGGATACCGATGACCAGCCCGATCAGGCCAAAGGCGAACAGCGTGCCGAAGATCACCGGATAGTCTCGCTCGACCGCCGAGCGATAGCCAAGCTGCCCCAGCCCGTCCAGCGTGAACACCGTCTCGATGATCAGACTGCCGCCGAAGAACACCGACACGAACAACCCCGGAAATCCCGCGATCACGATCAGCATCGCGTTGCGGAACACATGGCCATACAGCACCCGCCGTTCCGTCAACCCCTTGGCCCGCGCGGTCATCACATACTGCTTCTTGATCTCGTCCAGAAAGCTGTTCTTGGTAAGCAGCGTCAGAGTGGCGAACGACGAGATGGTAGACGCCAGCACCGGCAGCGTGATGTGCCACAGATAATCCCCAACCTTGCCGAACCACGACAGCTCTTCCCAATTGTCCGACGTCAGCCCCCGCAACGGAAAGATCTGCCAGTAGGACCCACCCGCGAACAGCACCAGCAGCAGGATGGCGAACAGAAACCCCGGAATCGCATAGGCCGCGATGATGATGCCGCTGGTCCAGTTGTCAAAACTCGACCCTTCGCGCATTGCCTTGCGGATGCCAAGCGGGATCGAGATGAGGTATGCGATCAGCGTCGACCACAAGCCCAGCGTGATCGACACCGGCATTTTCTCGATCACCAGATCCAGCACGCTTTTCGACTGGAAATAGCTCGTGCCGAAATCCAGCGTCAGAAACTTGCCCATCATGATGAAGAACCGCTCGGTCGCGGGGATCGCCTCCTTGCGGCACTCGGGGGTGTCGATCGACGGGCGGCCGGTGAACCCCGGCTCGCAAATGAACCGGGCAAACCCGAACTCGACTTCCAGCCGCGCCCGCAGGTCGGGCGGCAGACCGCGCGCGCCGATGTAGCTGCCCTGCCCGCCATCCGCACCGGCCTCGCCGCCTGCATCCGCCCCGCTGCCGCCCGTCACTGCGGCGATGGCATCGCCCGACCCTTCCAGCCGCGCCTCGATCTGGTCCAGAGGCCCGCCGGGCACCAGTTGCGTCAGGCCGAAGTTGACAAGCATGATCCCGAACAACGTCGGAATCACCAGCAGCAGCCGACGAAGGATGTAGGCGCCCATCGTCAGACCATCAGCGCAGCGCGCCCGCAGCCCGCAACGCCGCCGCCTTTTCCGCGTTGAACCACCAGAAATCCAGCTCGCCTAAGGCATAGGGCGGCAGTGTCTCGGGATGCTCGAACATGTCGTAGTAGGCAACGGTATGCGTCGCCTTGTACCACTGCGGAACCCAGAACCGTTCGGCGCGCAGCACGCGGTCCAGGGCCTTGGTCGCCACCGTCAGCTCGTCGTTGGACTGCGCAGCCATGACCACGTCAATCATCCGGTCGACGGCGGGCGACTTCAGCCCCATCACGTTGAAGGCCGACACATCCGCCGTGTCCGACCCGTAGAACTGCTTCAGATCGGACCCCGAGATATAGTTGGACCGCGCGTTGGCAACGATCATGTCGAAATCATAGCTCGGCGGCCGCGTCCGCGCCTCCATCTGCGCCTGGTCGATGCTTTCCAGCCGCGCATCGACGCCCAGCGATTTGAGGTTCTCCACATAGGGGTTGACGATCCTCTCGAACGACGGATCGTCGTTCAGGAACGCGACGGTCAACGCCGCACCGGCCGCATTGCGCCGGATGCCGTCGGCGCCGGGAACCCAGCCCGCCTCGTCGAGCAAGGCAGAAGCCCGGCGCAGATTGCGCCGGTCCAGCTGCGTGGCGCCCGACACCGGACCCATCACCGCCTCATCGGTCAGGATGGTCGCGGGCAGCAACCCCTCGTCCACCAGGGGCTGCAGCAGCGCCGCCTCTTCGGGCGTGGGCACGCCCACGGCGGCGAGGTACGAATTCTCCCAGACCGAATTGATCCGGCTGTAAAGGCCGTAGAACAGCGTCTCGTTCGACCATTCGAAGTTGAACATCAGCGCGATGGCCTCTCGCACGCGGGGGTCCTGAAACTTTTCGCGCCGCAGGTTGAACATGAAGCCTTGCCCGTTGGCCTTGGTCCCCGACGGCAGTTCGGCCTTGACCACGTGCCCCGCCGCAAGGGCCGGAAAATCATACTGGGTCGACCAGACCCGCGCCGAATTCTCGTTGCGAAAGGTATAGGCCCCGCCCTTGAACCCTTCGAACGCCACGGCACTGTCGCCGAAATACTCGATCCGGATGCGGTCGAAATTCGCCGTCCCCTTGGAGATCGGCAAGTCGCGGCCCCAATAGTCGGGGTTGCGCCGGAAGGTCACCGACGTGCCACCCTCGGCGCGTTCCATCACATAGGGGGCCGATCCGAGGAAGGGCGTCATGCTTTGCTCTTCCAGATCGAGCCCGTTCGCCTCGTAATGCGCTTTCGAGATCACCGGAAGACCGCCCACGTCCTGCGGCAGATCGCGCGTCGGAACGCCGGCCTTGAAGGTGAACTTGACCTGATGCTGCCCCAGTGCCTCGACACCCTCGACCTGCTGGGACAGCACCGTGCGGAAATCGGTCAACCCCTTGGTCAGAAACGTCTCGTAGCTGAACACCACATCCTCGGACGTCAGCGGCGAGCCATCGGAAAACCGCGCTTCGGGCCGCAGGTTGAAGATGACAAACGATCGGTCCTGGGGGTATTCCAGCGTGGTGCACAGCAGGCAGTAGGCCGATCCGATCTCATCGGCGACACCTGTCAGGATGCTTTCGAACGACGCCGACGACAGCGCGGCGGCGCGACCCTTGACAGAATAGGGGTTCATCGAATCGAACCCGCCCGGCGCCCAACTGGCGATCTCGCCGCCTTTGGGCGCGTCGGGGTTCACATAGTCCAGATGCGGAAAATCGGCCGGATACTTCAACTCGCCAAAGGTCGAGATGCCGTGCGACACGATCAGGTCCTGCGCCCGGGCCATTCCCGCCGCAACGGCCAGACCGACGATCAGGGCGCCCGCCGCCAGCCATCTTCCTGCCGAAGGGGACCGCGCCGCCACTGCCCGTCCAACCGCCCGTCCGCCCATCCCGACCTCCGCTTCTGACTTGGTTCTGCCATGTCTAGGTTGTCGCAACCTAAAGCACAATTTGCGCGGGTCACAAGTTGCGAATGCGTGAAGGCCGGTGCCGCGACGCGCTGCCACGGCCAAGGGGCCACCCTTGCCTCAAACGGCGCCGAACGGCCCCGCCTGCGTCAGTTCACGGTCGCAAGATACGCGACCAGGTTCGCGCGATCCTCCACCTTCGGCAAACCGGCGAAGGCCATCTTGGTCCCCGGCAGATACCCCTTGGGGTTTTCAAGGAACCCGTTCAAGTTTTCGGGCGTCCAGCTTTCAGAAGCGACCGCCATCAGCGCATCGGAATAGGCAAAGCCGGCGCTGGCACCTTTGGCGCGGTTGACGACGCCGTTCAGGTGCGGACCCGTGCCGTCGGTGCCGTCGAGCTTGTGGCATGCCCGGCACTTGCCGAACACCGTCTCGCCCGCGGCTGGATCGGCGGACGCCAGAACCATGTCGAACGCTGGACCCTCTTCCACCACCTCGCCCTCGGCGGGGGCCGCCTCGACCACCTCGATGGAATAGGCTTGCGCCACCTCGTCGCCGTGCGCTTCGCCGCCGACATGATAAAGACCCTCGGCGGCCCAGGCGCCGAGCAGGTAGACCAGCATCGCGCCACAGACCGAACCGGTCGCTTTGGTCAAGGTCATTGTATCGAACATCGGACACCCTTTGCATCTGGACTGGCGTTTTGGCGTCCTTGTATCCGCTTCACCCCACGGCTTTCAAGGTGTAGTAGCGCGACCATTCGCCCCTGCCCGTGCCCCGTCCGGGCCCAACCCACGGAGTCTGCCAGATGACCGGTCGCATCGCCTTCCAGGGAGAGTTGGGAGCCTACTCGCACGAGGCCTGCCGTCAGGCACGCCCCGCGATGGAGGCCCTGCCCTGCCGCACCTTCGAGGACGCGATCGAGGCGGTCCGCACCGGGCAGGCCGATCTGGCGATGCTGCCGGTGGAAAACTCGACCTATGGCCGGGTGGCCGACATCCACTCGCTGTTGCCGGGTTCGGGCCTGCGGATCATCGACGAGGCGTTCGTGCGCGTCCACATCAACCTGCTGGGCCTGCCCGGCACGCCGCTGTCCACGATCACCCAGGCGATGAGCCATACCGTGCTGCTGGGCCAGTGCCGCGATTTCCTTCGGGCGCACAACCTGCGCGCGCTGGCCGGGGCCGACACCGCCGGATCGGCCAAGATCGTCGCCGAACGGGGCGATCCGACCCTGGGCGCACTGGCGTCGGAACTTGCCGGAGAGATCTATGGCCTCGACGTGCTGGCCCGCCAGATCGAGGACCAGTCGAACAACACCACGCGCTTTCTGGTCATGTCGCCCAAACCCGACACCAGCCGTCGCGCCGACCGGATGATGACGACCTTCACCTTTCGCGTCCGAAACATCCCGGCGGCGCTTTATAAGGCGATGGGCGGCTTTGCCACCAACGGCGTGAACATGACCAAACTGGAAAGCTACATGGTCGGCGGATCGTTCACCGCGACCGAATTCTATGCCGACATCGAAGGGCACCCCGACGACACCCCTGTCCGCAACGCCCTCGACGAGTTGCGCTTCTTCACCTCGCAACACGACATCATCGGCATCTATCCCGCCGACCCGCGCCGCGCCTGATGCCGGCACCGGCTATGCCGGGTCGCGCCGGTAGCGTTCTTCGATTTCGGCCGCGAGGCTGGCCGTGCGCTTTTGCAACGTGCGGTCCACCCGCCCCTTGGCCAGCTTCAACGACTGGAAATACAGCTTTGCGCCAAAGCTTTTGGGCTTGATGTCGATCACCAGTTGCAGTCGCGTGCGCCTGGCCGCCATTTCCAGCAGGTCGAGCTTGCAGGTCCCCTCGACCACCGGCGAAAACGCCGCCATCGCCAGATGGGCCAGCGGATCCATCGCATCCACCCGCACGGTCACGGTGCGATCCTTGCCGCGGTAAAAGAACTTGGCGATCCAGGTCATTCCCGGTCCGGGCTGACGCAGCTTGTCGCTGCGGTTGACGTCGGCCCCGCGCCGCATCGCGCTGCGCTCCCACCCGTCAAAGTCGGTCAACACCTTGTAAACGAACGCGACCGGAGCCTCCACATCCTGCTTGGTCGTCAATTTCATGTCACGTGTCCTCTGGCCGATCTCAGCATGTCGCCAACCGTGGCACCGCAACCGTTCCTGCGCGTCGTTAACTCTTTTTGCGTCAATCGAGCCGGTCTGCAAGCCAATTGCGGATAAGAAACTCGGCAATCGCACCCCGGCGCGGCGGGCGCAGGCGGGGATGGCCGCCCGACAGCACGGTCACCATATCCTCTCGGCTGACCCACAGGGCATCGTCCAGTTCGACCGGGTCCACCGTGATGGCGTCGGTCAATGCCTCGCCGGCGCACCCCAGCATCAGCGATGCCGGAAAGGGCCAGGGTTGGCTGGCCAGATAGCGCACCGCGCCGACGCGGATGCCCGATTCCTCGAACACCTCGCGGCGCACGGCCGCCTCGACGGTTTCGCCGGGTTCGATGAAGCCCGCCAACAGCGAATACATCCCCTCGGGCCAACCGGGGCTGCGGCCCATCAGCACCGCATTGCCGCGCGTGACCAGCATGATGACGACCGGGTCGGTGCGCGGAAAATGCTTGGCCTCGCAGCCGGTGCAGCCGCGTTGCCAGCCCGCCTGCTGCGGCTCCGTCGCCGCGCCGCAGGCCGCACAGAACCGGTGGCGCGCGTGCCAGTCGCACAGCGCCTTTGCCGTCGCCGCCAGTTCCGCCTCGCGCGGGGACAGGGCGGTCATCGCCGACCGCAGATCGGCAAAAGCCACGCCGTCGGGCAGATCGGGATGCAACTGCAAGGCCGGGTCGAAGAAGCCGGTGGATTGCACGGTCAGGTCCGGCTCCCAATCCGAGATGTCTTGCGCGAAGAGGCCGATCCCCTCCTCCACGCCCAGAAAGACCGCCGGCTGTCCAGCATCCAGCACGGGATGCCCGTAACCGACCCAGCCCAGCCCGCCCTCCCCGGCCAGTGCCGGTTTGCCGCGCCACAGGGCCAGAACCAGCCCGCCCGCCTGCAATTCCGCCTGGCGATCGGCATCGCCGCGCATCTCGGCGGCGCGGTTCAGGGCAGACCCGCCGAATGTCACCGTTTCCGCGATTTTCATCTCATCCCCCCCGATCCCGACGGCCTGTCATGCCATGCCTGCCAAGTCATGGCAAACGCGCCACATCTCGCAGCAGAAATGCAACCAAAGGATGAAGGTCGCTGACCGACGGCTTCCCCCAGCCGGCGGGAAATGAAACGATAACAAGCAGCAGTCTGTATCTGCAGGTCGGTGGAGGCAGGCAGGGCGTGACGGACACAGCTGCAAATCGGCCGCCTTGCGCGGCGTGGCCCCGGTGGCAGGCGCAATGACCGACTCTCTCAGCGGAACGCTTCGGCTGCTGGCCACGTCGGATCTGCACACCCAGATCATGCCGTGGGATTATTTGGCCGACGTGCCCTGCCCAGGGCGCGGTCTGGCTCGGCTGGCCACGCTGATTGCGCGCGCGCGGGCCGAGGTTCCCGATTGCGTGCTGCTCGACAACGGCGATTTTCTTCAGGGCAGCCCAATGGGCGATCTGGTGGCGGCCGCCGGCATCGACGGCATCCACCCGATGATCGCCGCGATGAACGCGCTCGGTTATGACGCCGCCACGCTTGGCAACCACGAGTTCAGCCACGGCCTGCCGTTTCTGGACCGCAGCCTGCGGGACGCCACCTTTCCGATCGTGACGGCAAACATCTTTGCCGAACCAGGTCACCGCCCCTTCGTGGCCCCGTTCACCGTCCTCACGCGCATGCTGACGCTGGGCGGGCAGACCCATCCGCTGCGGATCGGGGTGATGGGCTTTGCCCCGCCGCAACTGGTGACGTGGGATCACCAGCACCTTGCCGGGGCGATCACGACCGAGGATATCCTGACGGCCGCCCACCGCACGCTGCCGCTGCTGCGCGCGACCGGCGTCGATCTGGTGATCGCCCTGTCGCATTCCGGCATCGGCGACCCGACGCCCCTTCCTGGAACCGAGAATGCAAGCGCCGCCGTCGCGGCCTTGCCCGGCGTGGATGTGCTGGTGGCCGGGCACACTCACCTGACCTTTCCGCCCGCCGATGCACCGGACGCGACGCTGTCGGGCACGCCGGCGGTGATGCCAGGCTTCTTCGGCTCGCATCTGGGGGTCATCGACCTGACGCTGACCCGCGATGATGCCGGATGGCACGTCGTGGACCACCGCAGCCGCCTGTGGCCGATCGCGCGGCGCGCGGCGGACGGGGAGGTCGCACCGCTGGTGTCTTCAGACGCGGCGATCGAGGCGATCGCCGCCCCCGCGCACACCGCCACGCTGGCTTGGGCGCGCCAGCGCATCGGTCACAACGCAGCACCGCTGCACAGCTATTTCTCGCTGATCCGCGCCTGTGCGTCGGTGCGCGTGGTCAGCCGTGCGCAGACCGCCCATGTGACGCGCGCCCTGGCCGGAACCGCCTTCGCCGGTCTGCCGATCCTGTCAGCCGCGGCCCCGTTTCGCGCGGGCGGGCGCGGCGGGCCGGAAAACTACAGCCACATCGGCGTGGGCGATCTGGCGATGCGCCACATCAGCGATCTTTACATCCACCCCAACACGGTGACGGCCCTGCAGATTTCGGGCAGTGAACTGGCCGCCTGGCTGGAACAAAGCGCCAGCCTTTACCATCGGATCCGCCCCGGCGAGCCCGACCAGATGCTGATCGACCCGGACTTTCCCAGCTTCAACTTCGACAACATCGACGGAGTGAACTACCGCATAGATCTGTCGCGCCCATCCCGCCATGATGCGCAAGGCGCGATCGTGAACCCCGGCTCGCACCGCATCACCGATCTGCGGCACGACGGGGCGCCCGTCGCGCCGGACGCGCGGTTCGTTCTGGCGACCAACAGCTATCGCACCGGCGGATCGGGCAATTTTCCCGGCGCGCGGCCCGACCGGGTGATCTATGCCTCGGGTCGGCTGAACACCGATGTCCTGCTCGATCACATCGTGGCGCAGGGCGGCATCCCCGCACCCGGCCCGGCGAACTGGGGGTTCGTGCCCATGCCCGGCACCTCGGTCCTTGTCGACACGTCACCCCACGCCGCCCGCTTCACCGACGATCAGCCGCAAGGCACGCTGAGGCCGCTGGGCCTGATGCCCGACGGTTTCCTGCGCTACCGCCTGCACCTGTAGGGCGCGATCCCGGCGCACCTAGAGCGCGATCACCTGCGTCGGGTCCAAAAGCCACGGGGCCACGATCCCGCAGGTGTCGGCGAGCGGCAACAACCCGTCCGGCACCTCCATGCCGATGACAGTGCGCATGAAGTCCGCCCTTGCGGCGCAGCGGGCCGCGACGGCCGGATACCGCACCGCAAGGTCGCGCATCAGGGCGGCATCGGCCAGAACATAGCCGTCTTCCATCCTAGTCGAGCCATACACTGGATGACCGGGGATCACGTCCATCTGCATTGCCATGCCGCTGGCCAGCGGCTCGGACGAGCCTTCGTAGATCGGCGACGACATCCATTCGTCCAGCCCGATCAGATGGCCGGGGTTCAGGAACAGGCCAAAGGTGTCATGCGGCAGCGCGACCTGCATCGCGTCCCACACGGCGCCGCCCGGAACGCCCGGCCGCATCAGCGCGCACCAGCGCGACATCGCCGCCACATAGGGCCCCGCAAAGACCGACAGATAATCCTGCGCCGCCAAGGGCAGGTCGCCGGGCCCCAACGCCAGCCACCCCGAACGGCAGATGTTGCTGCCCCAATGGCAGATGTTGAACGAGATCTGCGATCCGCGCCGCAGCACCTGCCCGGTCGGCCCCGACAACCCCTGATCCGCCCGCGCCCCGGTTGCAAAGGTCGAATGGCAGCCCATCGGCAACCCGCCGACCCCCGCCGCCTGATACGCCTCGAAATCCGTCATGCCCTCGCGGAAGGAAAACACCATCCGGGTCAGCGCCTTGGCGGCCAACTGGTTGGCAAACTCCAGCTGCACGATGTCTTCGACCGACACCCGCGCCCGCAGGCCATGGCCGGGGTGCATGAAGAGATCGGTCGCATCCTCGACCGATCCCGCAATACTGCGCACCGGATCGACGATGAACGACGGCACCGTCAGCGCCTGCGCGGGGTCGTCAACCTCGTCCGCGTCGAACCATTTCCACCCGACCATCCCGACCGCTGCCGCCACGGGCAGCGCTTCGGCCAGCCAGTCGGCCAACCGCCTGCCGGGGCGCGGTTGCGACGGCAGCGACAGGCTGGAACACAGCCCTACCCGCACATCCCCCGCCGCCACCAACAGCGAGACGCCGGTGTAGGGCAGACACTCGTTGCCGGCCAGCAGCAGCGCATCCCCCGCCGTCACGACCAGCACCGCCTCTTCGAACCGCGGGTCGAATCCGGTCAGCCAGTGCAGGTTGGCCGCATGTTCGCGGTCGCCATAGATCACCAGCGCCGCCTGCCCGCGTAGCGCCATCGCCGCCCGCACTGCGCCAAGCCGCGCCCGGCATTCTGCCAGCGCGAGGTCGGGCGGCACCTCGGGCATCCCGAATTCGGGCCAGTCGATGCGGATAAGGTGCGGCATGACGATATCCTCTTGGCGTGTCGCGCGATTATAGCCAACTCCCCCGTCAAACCAAGTCCCATGCCACGCGCCGCAGCCATCTTGCCAACCGCGCGCCCCGCGCCTATGTAGCGGGTGAGAGGTTGGCGCGGGTAAGCGCCTCGCCAACCCGGTCAGGTCCGGAAGGAAGCAGCCGTAACGAGCCCCGCTTGGGTCGTTGTCAGCCTCTCACCCGTCCCACCGTCCCATGGTCATGACAACCCGTCCCCGACGCCCCATCGTCACGGAGTTGTGTCACGGAGTTGTGTTGAGGCCGCGCGACGGAACCGCCGCCTTCGGCGTATAACGTGTATCCACAGCAAAGGACGTCGCGTTGAAAACCATCTGGATCGTTGTCGGACTGGCCCTGCTGGGCGGCGGATACGGCTATTGGGAATGGTCGCGCGCCGAGGCGAACGCGCTGAACGTGCCCCCCGCCACGGTGACCGTCGAAACCGGCACGGTCGAGCGGACGGTGCTGGCCTCGGGCGTGATCGAGGCGGGCAACCTCGTGTCGGTCGGCGCGCGGGTGTCGGGCCTGATCGAGACGCTGGCCGTCGATCTGGGCGACACCGTCAAGGAAGGCGACCTGATCGCGCAGATCGAGTCGCTGGAACAGCAGAACGAGGTGCTGCAGGCCGAAGCCGACCTTGCCCAGATCGAGGCGCAGATCGTGGCATCGGATGCCTCGATCCGCGAAGCGGAACTGGCGCTCGACCGCAACCGGCAGCTGAACGAAAAGGACCTGTCCTCGACCGTCGCGCTGGAAGCCGCCGAAACTACGCTCGCCGTCGCGCGCGCCAACGGCAAGGCGCTGGTGGCCCAGCGCGCGCG